>JANWYO010000154.1 GCA_025055215.1 Gemmataceae bacterium | reverse complement strand
TCCCCCCCCTCGTGTTCTGGGGGCCCCCCCCGGGCCCTTCTGTCTGTGTGTTTTTGTCCGGCCCCCCCCCCCCATCCTCTATTTTGCCGGGGGGGGGGGGGGGGGTCCCCCCCCCCCCCGACGCGAGGTTCCGTTCTTGCTGAGCCAAGGAGGGTGAGGCATGGCGAGTTACCGTGGCCACTTGTCGTTCTCGGCGACGCTTGGGATCGCCTACGCCGGGGCCTCGTTCTGGTACGCCGGTTTCGATTGGGGAGCGGCCGCTCTCGGGGGCATCCTGACAACGGTTGGCGGCCTCCTTCCGGACCTGGACAGCGATAGCGGCGTCCCCGTGCGGGAAATGTTCGGCCTCGCCGCCGTGCTGGTGCCATGCCTGCTCATCAAACGCCTGGCCGCCGAGGGACTGAACGCCGAGCAAACTTTCGTCATCCTGACAGGGGTATATCTCCTGGTCCGCTTTGCGTTGCCCGGTCTCTTCAACCAGCTGACGGTCCATCGCGGCATGTATCACAGTATTCCGGCGATGTTCATCGCCGGTCTGCTCGTCTTCCTCGGCTACGAACACGCCGACGTCAAAGTCCGCTTCCTCCTGGCCGGGGGCGTCATGCTCGGTTTCTTCTCGCACCTGGTTCTGGACGAAGTGTGCAGCGTCGATTTCAACGGCCTGTCGTTCAAGCTCAACCAGTACGCAGGGAGTGCCCTGAAGCTGTTTTCCCGGTCGGTACCAGCAACCCTGCTGACCTACGGCATCCTGGGGGCACTGTTGTATGTGGCGACGCTGGAGTTTGGCGGCCCGCGCGGGGCACTGCGCGACCTGCGGACGTTGACGCTGAACATCCTCGGGCCTGGGTCGCCGCCGGTCCGCCGCTGATCAGCATCCCAGCCCTCGCCGGGCGGAGTCCCTTGCCGCGATGAAGTCCTCAGCCGGTGGGCAACGCGTCGTCATTGTCGGCGGCGGCCTGGCGGGGCTGGCCGCGGCCACCGCCCTCGCTCCCCACGGCTTCGCGGTCACCATCCTGGAGGCCCGTCCGCGGCTCGGCGGACGGGCCAGCTCGTTTCTCGACCCCGCCACCCAGCAACTCATCGACACCTGCCAGCACGTCACCCTGGGCTGCTGCACCCAGTTCGCCCACTTCTGCCGCACGGTGGGCATCGACCACTATCTCCAGCCGCAGCCGACCTTATGGTTCATGACTCGTGACGGTCGCGTCAGTGCCTTTCGGGCCGGTCGCCTTCCTCCGCCCCTGCACCTGGCCGGGAGCTTTCTCGGCGCCCATTTCTTGACGCTGGCTGAGAAACTTCGCATTGCTTGGGGCTTGGCCTGCCTCCGCCGCGCGGCGCCGGATGACGACCCACCGTTTGTCGAATGGCTGCGACGACACGGCCAAACGCCTCGTACCGTGCAACGCTTTTGGGGCGTGGTCCTCACCAGTGCCCTCAACGAGACGCCCGAGCGAGTCGGCTTGCGCTATGCCCGCAAGGTTTTCCTCGACGGTTTCTTGACCGATCCCGCCGGCTCGGTCGTCTCGCTGCCGACCGTGCCGCTGGCTCGCTTGTATGGCCCTGAGCTGGACGACTGGCTGGCGCGTCATGGCGTGGCGGTCCGCCTGGGATGTGCCGCCCGCGCGTTCCAGATCGCTGCTCGACGTGTCGAGGCCGTCGAACTTCGCCACGGTGAGACGATCCCCGCCGAGTGGTTCATCAGCGCCGTCCCCTTCGATCGCCTCCTGGATCTGCTCCCCGAGGCCGTCGTCGGGGCCTACCCGTCCTTTGCGGATTTGAGACAGCTGGAGACCTCGCCGATCACCAGTGTGCACATTTGGTTTGATCGGCCAATCACGGATTGGCCGCACGTGGTTCTGATCGATTGCCTGGGGCAGTGGGTGTTTAATCGGGGAGCGACGGGCCCGGGGGAATACTACGTGCAGGTGGTGGTGAGCGCGGCCCGGGCGCTGCGTGACCTGGGACACGCGGAGATTCAGCGACGCATCGTCGCCGAGTTGAGGGAGCTGTTTCCCAAGGCGCGGCAGGCAACGCTGCGACGGGCGCGCGCCATCACCGAACACACCGCGACTTTCAGCGCCGTGCCGGGAGTCGATCGGTGGCGGCCGCCCGCCCGCACGCCCATGAGCAACCTGTTTCTGGCGGGGGATTGGACGGCCACTGGCTGGCCGGCCACCATGGAAGGGGCCGTCCGGAGCGGCTATGCCGCCGCGGCGGCCCTGCGCGACCGAGCCTCCGCTTACTCCGGGTAAAGCGGGGTGCTCAAATAACGCTCCCCAAGATCAGGAAACACGACGACGATGAGCTTGCCGGCGTTTTCGGGCCGATGGGCGACCTGGATGGCGGCATGGGCGGCACCGCCGGAGCTGATGCCGCACAACATTCCCTCTTCCCGCGCCAGCCGGCGGGCCATCTCGAAAGCGTCCTCATCCTTCACCTGGATGACCTCGTCGATGATCTCCAGGTTGAGGACCGCGGGAATGAAGCCGGCTCCGATCCCCTGGATGCGGTGCCGGCCGGGCTTCAACTCCTGGCCGTGCATCTTCTGCGTGATGACCGGGCTGGCCGCGGGTTCGACGGCGATCGCCTTGAACCCTGGCTTGCGCTTCTTAATTACCTCGCTGACGCCCGTGATCGTCCCGCCGGTGCCGACGCCTGAGACGAGAATGTCCACTTTGCCATCGGTGTCGCGCCAGATTTCTTCGGCCGTGGTCCGCCGATGGATCTCGGGATTGGCAGGGTTCTTGAACTGCTGGGGCATGAAGGAATTGGGCATGCTGTGGTGCAATTCCTCGGCCTTGGCGACGGCCCCGGGCATGCCTTTGTCTCCCGGGGTTAAGACCACTTCGGCCCCGAACGCCTTGAGGAGCCGGCGGCGTTCCAGGCTCATTGTCTCCGGCATGGTCACGATCAGCCTGTAGCCGCGGGCGGCACAGGTGAACGCCAGGCCGATCCCCGTGTTGCCGCTGGTCGGCTCGATGATGACCGTGTCTTGGTTGATTTTGCCTTCGCGCTCGGCGGCGTCGATCATGGCGACGCCGATGCGGTCCTTGACCGACCAGAGCGGGTTGAAGTTTTCCAGTTTGGCCACCACGGTCGCCTTGGCATCGCCGACGACGCGCCGCAACCGCACCAGCGGCGTATGGCCGATGGTCTGGGTGATGTCGTCGTAGATGCGACCGCGAAACCCGACGACGGACATGGGCCATTCCTCCAGAAAGAAGGCGAACGGGCCGGTTGGCCTTGGAACCGCTGCGGAATTGTAAAAAGCCTGGTTCGGTGGGGCAAGGTGCATTTGCCGATGGGAGTTGAGACGGGAGGAAGCCGCGCACGCTTGGCGGGGCGGCGCCAGCACGAATCGACAAGTCGCGGGTTGGCGGCGCGAGCCCGGGTCGGCAAGTCGGGGGCCGGCGCGGCGGGGCAGCTGGAGCGGTGGCTCAAAGCCGGTCGCCCGCCCCGGTAGGGCGGGCGACCGCTTGCATCCGGCGGGCGGTGCCCTACAATCGCGTGCTACGCGGCCCTCGGACTCGGGGCCACGAAGGGCGGCGAGGTGGTCGGAATTTTCAAGGCCGCGGCCGGTTGAAGGCTGACTCCGGGGGTTTCGCCATGCGCGAGTTTCGGGGGCGTGCTGCATGACTTGGGCCGTCTACGTCCAACGCCTCGATCCGTTGGACAACCGGCTGTTGTCCACGGTGGTAGCCGCCATGCCGGTGGTGGTTCTTTTCTGGCTGCTGGTACCGCGACGCTGGCTGGCCCCCAAGGCCGGTGTTGCCGGCGTGGTGACGGCGTTCGTGCTTGCCTGGTTGGTCTACGGGATGCCGGCCGACATGGCGGCCATGTCGTTCGTTCATGGGGTGGCCTTCGGGCTGTTACCGGTGGGCCAGACGGTGTTTGCCGCCATGCTGTTGTACAACTGCACGGTGGAGACGGGGCACTTCAACATTGTGCGGCGCTCGGTGAGCGGCATCTCGTCCGACGCGCGGATCCAGGCGATCCTGATTGGCTTTTCGTTCGGAGCGTTTCTGGAAGGGGCGGCGGGGGCCGGCACCCCGGTGGCCATCTGCGGGGCCATCATGGTCGGCCTGGGTTTTCATCCTTTCCTGGCGGCGGTGCTGTGCCTGATCGCCAACACCTCGCCGGTGGCGTACGGCGGCTTGGGAACCCCGTTGCTGACGCTCCACGGCGTAACCGGCATCCCGACGGAAACCCTGAGCGTGATGGCCGGCCATCAACTACCGCTGGTGTCCTTCTTCGTGCCGGCGTACATGGTCAAGGTGATGTGCAGTTGGAAACAGACCTTCGAGGTCTGGCCGGCACTGGCCGTCGGCGGCGGCTCGTTCGCCCTCTTTCAATATGCGTTCGCCACCATGCACGAACACGTCGGCGTGGTGTTGTATCCGATGACCGACATCGGCGGCGGAATTTTTTCGCTGGTCGTGACGGCCATCTTCCTGCGCTTCTGGCGGCCAAAGCAGGCTTGGCATTTTGACCAGCCAGCGGAGAAGGAGCCAGCCAGCGTCAAGCCGCCCGTGCATCTGGACGCCCACGCGGCCGAGGCGGCGGCCTTGTTAGCCACGCCCGCCCCGGAAGTTTCGGAGAAACCGCTGACGCCGTGGAGCATCGCCCTGGCCTGGGCGCCGTATCTTCTGATGTCAATTCTGCTCGTGCTTACCGGCTTGATCCGTCAGAAGGAAGACACCTCCTATCCGGTGATGGTGGGCCCGGTGCAGACCAACTATCGCATTCCCATTCCGCGGCTCGACGGCCAAGTGGAGCGGGACCGGAGTTTGCGTGAGGACCGGGACGGATCGCCGCAGCGGGAACGGGCGGTCTTCAATTTCGCCTGGGTGACGTCGCCGGGCTCGGCGGTCTTGGCAGCGGCGATCCTCTCAATGCCGATGCTGCGGATGTCCCGGGTCCAGGTATGGCGGGTGTTGGCGCGCACCGTCTACCAAATGCGCATCCCGATCCCCACCATTGCCTGCATGCTGGGACTCAGCTACATCACGCGCTACGCGGGGATGGACGCCACGCTGGGGGTGGCTTTTGCCGAAACAGGATGGATTTACCCCTTTTTCGCGGCCATTCTCGGCTGGTTGGGGGTGTTCTTGACCGGCACCGACGCGGGCAGCAACGCCTTGTTCGGCAGCCTGCAAAAGATCACGGCGACGAAGGTCTTCGAGAGTGGCGTTTTCAGCCATTTGACGCAAGCGCAGGCGCAAGTGCTCATCTGCACCGCGAACAGCACCGGCGGGGTCATGGGGAAGATGATCGATGCCCAAAGCATTTGCGTGGCCACGGCTGCCACGCACCAATTGGGGAAGGAAGCAGACATCTTCAAGGCCGTGATCTGGCACAGCATCATCTTGGCAGCGGTCATCGGCCTGATGACGTTGGTGCAAGCCTATGTGTATCCGTTTACGGGCATGGTGCCGTCGCCGCGATAGGACCGGTGCCGCCACGCAGCGGGATGGCGGGGTTTGGGGCTAGGGACGACCGGCATTTTGAGGAACCGAGCGAACGGGGGGTGAGGAACGGGCCGAGTGAACGGACGAGGGGTTAACGGAGTGACGGAGTGAGAGGTAAGGAGAGTTGCGAGTTTGAGAAGCGGGCTTACTCCCTGCTGGCTGCGGGGGCGGTAGTGGTGTTGTTCCTGGGCCTGATGGAGAGGGGCCCGAGCGTGTCGGTGTTGATTCCCGTGCTGGTGGGTGCCGGCGGTATCTCGGCGCGATGGCGATTGGCGCCGCTGCTTGTCTTGGCCAGTGTGATTTTGGCTTGTGTGGAGCAGCTGCCGACAACTGGGCCGGATCGGGGACGGAGCTGGGAGCCGGCAGAGTTGGTGATCGCGGTCGCGGTTTTGGTATACATGGCAGCGCAGTATCGCTTGCAGGCGCTTGAGAGGGCGGTGCGGACGGCCGAACGGCCGGCCGCACCCGCCAACCGGGCGTCCGGCGAGCCGGCCGAGGTCGGGAACATCGACGAGGTGGCGCGTCTGCCGTTGGTGGCGCTGGTTTGCGTCGCCGCCGCACAATTCCTCTGGGACCAGCTGCCCACTCCTTGGTTCAGCGTGGGACTTCCGACGGATCTCGGACGACTCGTGGCGCTGATCTGGGGGACAACGCTGGGAGTGCTGGTGCTCAATGGCCTGACGGCCTATTGGGCGTGGCGACGCCTGCCGCCGGGTGAGGCGGTGCTGTGGTTACAAGATGTGTTGTGGCGCGAGACGCGGCGGGAGCAGCGACGAATTGGCCTATGGTTGGCCTGGTCGCGCCGCCGCAGGGAGCGGCGAAAGACGTGAGCTACTGGCTGCGCGAAGTGGCGGGGTGGTGCCTGGTTGGCATCGGTCTGGTCATCTTTTACCTCTGCTATGCCCTGCTCATGAACCGCGGCGAGGTCTTGGCCGACGGCCAACCCGTGTTGCGCGACGGTCAGCCCGTGATGACGGACCAGCCGCGTTTTCTGGAAGCGGCGCCATTGACGCTCATCGGCATCATGGTCTTTCGGGGCGGGATCCACCTGCTGAAGGTGGCGGTGGCGGCGCGGGTCTGCCGCGAAGCCGCGGCGGCGTGGGTCACGCCGGGTGCCGGCGTTGGCCCGGCGGGCCAACGCCGGCCTTTCACCTGGCGGCCGGCAGACCGGCGATAAAAACGGACCCCTGCCCATGAGAGGCAGGTGCGAAGTCCACGCATCGCCGGGGTAGACGGGCTTTCCCCGAGCGATGAGCACGCAAACGCGCACCGCGCCCCCGCCCCTCGCGCACAGCGGAACGCCATGACGGAAATCCGAGCCGTCTTCTTCGACCTGGTCGGAACCTTGCTCGTGCCTGTGCTGCCCGCATCGGAGGTTTATGCCGCCGCCGGCCGGCAACACGGCAGTCGTCTCGGTCCCAGCGCGATCGCCGAGCGGTTTCGCGAGGCGCTGAGCCGGGAAGACTCCTGGGACCGGGTGCGTGGCTGGGCCGTGAACGAAGACCGGGAGATCGAGCGTTGGCGGCGGATTGTCGCCACGGTGATCGACGACGTGCGCGACGCCGAGGGCTGTTTCCGGACGCTCTACCGGTATTTCGCCCAACCGGAAGCATGGCGCTGTTTGCCCGGGGCGGGTGAGGTCATCGCTCGGTTGGCCCGACGGGGGCTGACTTTGGGCGTGGCGACGAATTTTGATCGGCGTCTCTACGGGGTTGTTGCTGGTTTTCCCGAGCTGGCGCCGCTACGGCAGGTCGTCGTCGGTTCCGAGGTCGGGTGGCGGAAACCGGCGCCCGAGTTTTTCGCTGCGGTGGTTCGAGCCGCCGCTTGCCCGCCAGAGGGCGTGCTCATGGTCGGCGACGACCGGGTCAACGACTACGACGGGGCCTTGGCCGCCGGGCTGCGAGCAGTGCTCTTCGATCCCGCCGGTCGGTACGCCGGCCTTGATCGGGTCGGGAGCTGGGAGGAACTGCGGGCACGCTTCGGCAACTAACGCCCACGAGGGCTCCCGGCTGGGTGACCATCGACCTGAAAAGCACCTCGGGCCGTGTCGAATGGCGCTCGACTCGCCGGCCTTTTTGAGCCACCAAGCGACGCGGCGGGGCCGCGGCCAGCCGCGGCCCCGCCGCCTCAGGGAGGTTGAGGTCGTGGTGCAGAGTCGTGGCGGTAGAGTTTACTCTTTCGACGGGTCTGGTCGGCACCCCGGCCCGCGCTGGGAGCTGACGCGAAACGGAACCCCGGGGTCGCAAGCTACTTCCCTTGGATTCGCGCGATGGCCCGCTGCGCGGCCATGCGCACGTCGTCGTCCTTGTCTTTCAAGGCTTCCTCAAGCGCCGGAAGGGCCGTTCGAGCCTTGATCCCCATTTTCTCGAGCGTTTCCGCGGCGAGGCGACGGATTTCCTTGTCGGGATGTTTCAGCGCCTCGGTCGTGACTGCCACTGCCGGGCCACCGAGTTTGGCCAGCGCTTCGGACGCCACCTGACGGACGCCCTCTTCCTTGTCGCGCAAGGCCCCACCCAGACCGGCAATGACTTCCGGGGTGTCGCCGCCGAGTTGCATCAAGGCGAAGACCGCGCTGCTGCGCACGTCGGCGTCGCTGTCTTTGAGGGCAGCAGCCAAATCGGGCAAAGCGGCCTTACCGGCTGGTCCCACCTCCTTGAGGGCGATCGCCGCGTTGCGTCGCACCTCGACGTCGCTGTCCTTGAGGGCAGCGCGAAGCCCAGGAATCGCCGCCTGGGCCTTGTCGCCCAGGTCGGCGAGCGTCAGCGATGCAAGGCGCCGAGCGTCGACGTTGCTGTCTTTGAGGAGTTCGGTGAGGATGGGAACGGCCGGCGCTCCGACCTTGCCCAGGACTTCGGCGGCATTTTTGCGGACGGTTTCGTCGCGGTCTTTGACCAGCTCACGGATCAAGGGGAGGGCCGGTTCGGCCTTGGGGCCGAAGTTGGCCAGCCCGTGGGCGGCCAAGGCCCGCACCATCGGCTCCTTGTCGCGGAGGGCCAGGGTCAAGGCGGGAACCAGCGTTTCGGCATCGCCACCGACCTCCTTCAGGGCCAGAGCCGCGGCCTGGCGCACAACTGCGTCGCTGTCTTTCATCAGGGCCTGAATCAAGGCGGGGATCGCCGGCTTGGCCTTGGCTCCCAGCTCGCCCAGCGCGACCACGGCGTTTCGCCGTGCCACGTCGTCGACGTCTTTCAAGAGACTGAGTAGCGCCGGAACGGCGCCTTCGCCGACTTTCTCTAAAGCAGCGACGGCTGCCCGGCGCACGCCCTCGCTTCGGTCCTTCAAGGCGGTGATCAACGCCGGCACGGCTTCCTTGGCGTCTGGTCCGATCTGCCCCAAGACCTCCGCCGCGTTTTGCCGCGTTCCTTCGTCCAGATCACGAAGCAATTCCATCAACGAGGGCACCGCGGCCTTACCCAGCTTGCCGACGGCAACGACGGCACTGTTGCGAACATTTTCGTTGGCATCCTTGAGGAGGGGGATGAGTTCCGGCACGGCGGGCGCCGCGGCCGGTCCGATCCGCCCCAGCGCGTCGGCGACGTTGCGGCGAATTTCATCGTTGGGATCCTTCAAGGCAGCCATCAAAGCCGGCACGGCTTCTTTGGCGTGTTCGCCGAGTTTGCTCAGGGCCTGGATGGCAGAGAGGCGGGTTTTGTCATCCTTGGTCTGCAAGGCCGCGATCAGGCCAGCAGCGCCGGCCTTGCCCATCTTGCCGAGGGCATCCGCGGCATGTTTGACGACGGTGGCGTCGCGATCCTTCAGAGCGGCGGCCAAGTCGGGCACGGCCGCCTTGGCCGCCTCCCCGATGTTGCCCAGGGCTTCAGCTGCGGCCGCTCGGGTCTTGGGGTCCGAGTCCCGCAGGGCATAGCGCAGGCCGGGCACGGTTCCCGCCGCATCGGGGCCGACCTTCGTGAGAGCTTGGGCGAGACTCTGCCGAATGTCCGGATCTTGGGTCTTAAGAAGGAAATTGTTCATCGCCTCCGCGGCCGGCTTTCCGATCCGCGCCAGCGCTTCAGCGATGAGCGTCCGATCCTGGGGCGAGGCGGCGCGGGTCAGGGCCGTGAGAAGAACGGGGATGGCATCTTTTCCCGTTGGCCCGTATTGGGCCAAGGCCAAGGCCGCCGACGTGCGCATCCCGGCGTCCTTGTCTTTCAACCCCGCTCGTAACGTGGCTTGGGCCGTTTTCGCTTCTTCTGACAACTCGGTCGTCCGGCTCATAATCCCTCGGAAGGCCAGCACCGCCGCTTGACGCAGGTTGGGATCTTTCTCCTTGGTCACGATGTTGGCCAGCTCCGGCAGGGCGGGGGCTGCCTGGGGACCGAGCTTGGTCAGTTCGGTGATGGCCCCCCGTCGCACCTTGATGTCCCGGTCCTTGAGTTGCTTCAGAAGCTCAGAAACGTCAGCAAAACTCCAATCGGCGCTGAAAGCCACCACGACGCCCAACAGCAGCAATCCCGCGAATCTCCTCATGGTGCTCCCCTTAGCCGAAGCTACCCGAATGGGACTCAGGTCAAAACCAAATCGATCGTTATGGGACAAGACACGCGACTTGGGACGATGTCGCCGTCAACTTTAATCCGCCCTTGGCGCAGCGTCAACCGGCAGGAGCACAAGTAATTCCGGCCTGCTGTCGAGGGCTGCCTTAACGGCGTGACCGGACCTCGGGGGAAGGATTCGCAAAAACGATTGGCGGGGCACAATCCCGACCCGTTATACTGATCCTCAGTCTTGGACGGCTCGGTTTTGGCCGTTTGCCGGAGAGTTCCACGCCGATGCACAAGCTTCGATTTCTGTTCGTACTCGCCGGGTTCGCGCTGGCATCGTGTGTCGTGAGCCAGGTTGTTCCCCAAAAGGTGGGCGAGACGTTTCGAGTCAGCGACGACCTCGAAATCGCGCTGTGGGCGAGTGAGCCACTCTTGACCAACCCCACCTGCATCGACGTGGACCACCTCGGCCGGGTCTGGGTGTGCGAGTCGGTCAACTACCGGACGAAACTGCACAACAAACCAGTCAACCGCGCCGCGGGCGATCGCATTGTCATCCTCAGCGATCCCAAGGGGGTCGGGCGGGCCGAGGAAGCGATCACCTTCTACCAATCACCCGACCTCCAGGCACCGCTGGGGATCGCGGTTGCCAAGGACCCGGTCGGCCCGGGTTGGAAAGTCTACGTCTGCCATTCGCCCGATCTCTTGTTGTTTGAAGACAAGGACGGCGACGGCAAGGCCGACGGGCCGCCCACCAAGCTGCTGAGCGGTTTTAAGGGTTTCGACCACGATCACGGGTTGCACGGCGTCTCGATCGGGCCGGATGGCAAGCTCTACTTCAGCGTCGGCGATCAGGGTGTCGCCGGCCTCGTGGACAAAGACGGCAAGACTTGGAGGACCAATAATTCCGACTGCCGCGCGGGAACCATTTGGCGGTGCGATCTGGACGGCCGTAACCTTGAGTTCCTGGCCCACAACTTCCGCAACCAGTATGAGCCGTGCGTCGATAGCTTTGGGACCATTTTCGTCTCGGACAACGACGACGACGGCAACCAACAGACGCGCATCTGCCTGGTGATGCCGGGCGGGAACTACGGCTACCATCCGCGAGGCAAAGGTGAAAGCCACTGGCACGAGGAACAGCCCGGGGTGGTGCCCTTGATCCTGCGGACCGGCTTCGGTTCACCCACGGGAATGTGTGTCTACGAGGGCTATCAGCTGCCGGCCCGGTTTCGAGGTCGGCTGCTGCACACGGATGCCGGGCCGCGGCACGTTCGGCTGTACACCCCGCGGGTGAGCGGGGCCGGTTACTCCCTGGAGCGTGAGGACATCGTCCAGAGCACGGACACCTGGTTTCGACCTTCGGACGTGTGCGTCGCTCCCGACGGCAGCGTGTTCATCGCCGACTGGTACGACCCGGGGGTCGGCGGGCACGGCATGGGGGATATCCAGCGGGGACGGATTTACCGGCTGACGGCCAAGGGCATAGGCCAGCCGAAGACGCCGCCCGTCGATCTGGAAACGCCGGAGGGACTGCGGCGGGCCTTGGCCTCGCCGGCGTTAGCGGTGCGCCACATGGCCATGGCCAAACTCCAGGCCATGGCCCCGAAAGCGGCCGCGGCCCTGCTCGAGGAGATTGCCACCGCCACGGACAATCCGGTGCTGCGGGCGCGGGCCTTGTGGCAGCTGGCCCGACTGGGCCGGCTGCGGCCCCTGGCCATTGCCTTCCGCGATCCCGATCCGCGGTTTCGCATCTTGACCATTCGCGCCCTCAAGGAGTTTCAGAATGTCTCTCCCGCCGATTACACCGACGATTGGCAGACAGCCCTGCTGATGGACACCCCCGAGGTTCGCCGCGAAGCGCTCCTCGCCCTCCGTGATGTGGAGGCAGCCCGAGCCAAGCCGATCCTCCTGAAACTGGCCAAACGCCACGACGGCAAGGATCGCTTCTACGTCGCGGCCGTGGGTATCGCCGTCGGCACCGATGGCAAACGGCGCGAAGCCCTGCTCGGCACGTTTAATACCGATTTTCCCGAGTGGGATGACGTCACCGCCCACCTCGCCTGGGAGCTTCGGCCGCCGGCGGTGCTGCCGAGGCTGGAGCAACTGGTGACGGCCCCCAAGATCACCCCCCGGCAGCGCTTGCAGGCAATCCAAACTCTGGCAGCGTTCGACGGCGTGGAGGGAGGACGGGCGCTGTTGCGGGGCCTGGCGAGTCCTTTGTCGCTCGACATGCGGGAAGTGATCCTCGACGAAGGTCGACGGCTCCTGCCGGGGAAATGGGCACCGCTGAAAAAGGCCCCGGAACTGAATCAGGCCGTCGAAGCACTTTGGGCAAACGCTGAGACACGCCGGTTGGCATTGTCGTTAATCGGCATCGCGGAGAAGAGCGATGCCCTGAGTCGAGTGGTCGGCGTGGTCCAAAATGCCGGGCAGCCCTTCGACTTGCGCGTCGCGGCGATACACTGCCTGGGGCAACTGCCGGATGCCGCCGCCGTCAAGGCCCTGACCGATCTGCTGCCGTCGGCACCCGACCCGCTTCGCACGGCAATCATCACGGCCCTGGGAGCGCAGGCAGGCGGAGCAGCCAATCGGCCGCCAACGATTCCCGCCTTACAGGCCTTGCAAGCCCTGGTGCAGAACAAGGAAACACCACCCGGCCTCGGCCAAGCCGCTGTGGCGGCCTTGGCCGGCACCCGCGCGGGGGCCGA
>JANWYO010000155.1 GCA_025055215.1 Gemmataceae bacterium | reverse complement strand
GGGAAAAAAGAAACCGGCGACGTTGCGGCGTCGCCGGCTTGTTCGATGGGTTGCGGGGAATTGGGTCGGGGTAGGCGGCCGCTGGGGGCAGCGGCCTCTAGGGGATCAGGGAATGAAGCTCCTTTCATCGTGGGCCGGCCGTTGCGGCCGGCCCCCCGTAGTGTTTTCTTGCCAGGGGCGACCTCGTTTGAACGCTTGGAGCAGGAGCAACCGGCGTGCCAAGGGCCAAATCGCCGGACGTGATCGGTCGCAACCCGTTGACGTGTCGGTGAGTTTCGCCAACCAGCAGCATGGGGCGCTGATCGGGAGTTTGGTCGAGTTTGCAACTTTTACCAATCGTCGGGTCGGGTTTGTAATTCCCGGGTGTGGCTTTGGATTTCGGCGGGGCGAGGGTGCAGCGGCGGGGAAGGATTGATCGGTTCGCGGTCGCGCGAAGATGGGAGACGCCCGTGGCGCACGCAGAGAGCGTTCACGATTCATCGATTCGCGCTCGCGGCGTCCCGAGGAACGGGACCCGATGAATCAGGGGGGCGAAACGAGGAAGCGGCGGCGGCCGGGCAAAACCGTAGCCTGAAGCACCGAACGTCGCCCCATACGATAGGTGCTCCGTGATTTTCCTCTTGTCTTGCTGGCCATCTTTGCTAAAAGGCGGCCGAGTGACCACCTGCCGTCACCACGGCATGGGGGCGTGCCGGGCGGGTGGACTCGCCGCAACTCCTCTAAAGAACATCGAACACCCTGAAAACCTCGGCCGAGAGGCTGGGCTCGCCGCCCGTCCCGGGGGGGCCTGGGCGGCCGGCTGGGGTAGGGCGTCTGTCACAGGTGTCGTCATGCAGCCGAACCGCCCCCGTCTCATCGTGTCTAGGCCCGTGAGGTGGTCCTTGGCCGCCCTGGTATGGGGGCTGGGGCTGGTCCCGGTGCCTCTGTGGGCCCAAGCCCCGATGCCGAACCAGCCCGTCGAAATCGCCCCCGCTCCTCGGCCGCTTCCCGCATCCGAGTCGGCCTGTCCCGCTGGGGCAGGCCCGACGACGTCCACCCCAGACGGCCGGGCCGACCTGCCACGCCCCGATCCCGAGAAGGTGAAAAAGTACCGCCAATTCCTGGAAACCACCGTCGATCCCGAAGCGATCCTCGATCTGATCGTCGGCCGACCCAGGTTGCTGATCTTTAAGCAGGCCCCGAAACGGGTGCAAATCGAGGTCAACGAGCGCGCCCCGGTGGCCAGTTATACGGTGATCACCGAGCGGGAAATTTCCGTCGTCGGTCGCTCCGTGGGTACGACCGTGCTGAACCTCTGGTTTGCCGATCCGGCCGATCCGACGAAGGACCGCATCCTCAGCTATCTGGTGCGGGTCTTCCCCGACCCGCAGGCACGGGAACGCTTTCGCGAGCAGCTCATTCGCTTCTACAAGGAGTTAGAAGCGGAAATCAACCGGACCTACTGCGACAGCAGCGTTTGCATCAACTTGGTAGGCGACAACGTCGTCGTCTCGGGTCAGGCACGCGACATTGCCGAGGCGGAGCAGATCATCAACATTGTCCGCTCCAGCAGTTACCGCGCTCCTGAGGACCCCACGGAGCCGGCGCGGCCGGAGGAATCGGCCGCGCCGGAAGCGGCAGGGCCGTCGCTGCCGCTGCCGCCGACCCCGACCGGTGTGACGGTGACGACCAACCAGCTCGGTTTGGCCCAGAGCGTCAGCCAAACCGTGACCCGGCCGGCGGCGGTGCGTGGCCGCCCGACCCGCAACGTCATCAACCAGCTGCGGGTGCCGGGGGAGCAGCAGGTGTTGCTCAAGGTGACGGTGGCGGAGGTGAATCGGGCGGCGGCTCGAAGCATCGGCATCAACTTCACCGTCAGCAACAATCAGGGGCTGCCGGTCTTCAGTAACACCACCGGCAACCTGTCTCCCTTTGGAGCTTTGGGAGGGGGGTTCGCCGGCGGCGTTGGGGCCGGCGGCGCCGGCGGCTTTGGCGGGGGCTTCGGCGGCGGGGCCGGTTTCCTCTTCCGTGGCATCAATCTCCCCACCATCCTCGATAACGGCCAAATCTTCCTCGCCATCAACGCCCTGCGCAACCTCAACCTCGCCCGCTCCCTCGCCGAACCGAACCTCGTCACTCTCAACGGCCAAACCGCGTCGTTCCAAGCCGGCGGACAGTTCCCGGTGCCAATCGTCACCGGCTTCACCGCCGCCGGGCTTCAAGGCGTCTCCTTCGTGCCCTTCGGCGTGCAGCTGAATTTCACCCCCTACGTCACCGACAAAGACCGCATCCGCCTCGTCGTGGCCGCCACCGTCAGCACGCGCGACAACGCCGCCTCGGCCAACGTGGCCGGCACCATCGTGCCGTCGCTGAATACCCGCACCTTCGAGACCACCGTCGAGCTGCGCGAAGGGCAGACCCTGGCCGTCGCCGGCTTGATCCAAAACAACTTCGGCGCCGACGCCACCCGCGTCCCCTTCGTCGGCGACCTGCCGATCATCGGCCGCATGGGCGCCTTTGATCGCAGCTCTGCCGGCGAGCAGGAGTTGGTCATCATCATCACGCCCGAGCTGGTCCGCCCCTTGGAGGCGAAGGAACGGCCGCGACTGCCGGGGGCCGACGTCTTCGAGCCGAGCGATCTGGAGTTTTACCTCCTGGGCCGGCTTGAGAGCCGGCGGATGGAGGACTATCGCTCCGTGGTGCGGACCGATTTGCAGCGCATGGCTCGCTACCGCCGCTGCGAGGACATCTACATCCTCGGGCCGCACGGGCACACCGATGGTCGGCGGTGAGCGTCCGAGGGCAAAACCAGGGAAATGATCTCGCCGGAGCGCGGGCTCGCCCGGCGAGTCGAGCGAGGGAATTCCAGTGAAACCTGTGACTACCTGGGGCCTGTGTGTCGGAGCCCTGCTGCTGAGCGGTTGCGTCGCCGGCGGGCAGCGCGCCTGGAATGTGGACAACTGCTCGGCGATTCGCCCGGGTGCCATTCCCGCCCCGAACGGCACGGCCCTCAACGAGTGGATGGACCTCCAAGCCGCTCGCGCCGAAGCAGATGATTTCGTCATCTACCGACACGAATGGGTACCGCACACCTGTCGGCTGGGGCCGTACGGCAGCTATCATCTCCGCCTGATCGCTGAGCGGCTGGCGGAGGTGCCTTTCTTGGTGGTGATTCAACCGGAGTTCAATGACGAACTGAACGAGCAGCGTCGGTTGACGGTCGTGCAAGCATTGGCGACGTGCGGGGTGCCGAACCCTGACACCCGGGTGGTGGTCGCGTTTCCGCAGGCGGAGGGGTTGGACGGCCGCGAGGCCGCTCGCATTTACCAGGAGATGATTCAGGAGGGGAGCACCGCCGGGGGGATGGGCCCGCAGCGGCTTGGGGGATGGGGCTTGGGAGGGGGGCTGAGCGGCTGGGGGCTGGGAGGCTGGGGAGGCGGGCTGGGAGGCTGGGGCGTGCGTGGGGGCGTCGGCCTGGGAGGGAATTGAGGCGGCGGGGGGCGGGCCCCCCCCCCCCCCCCCCCCCCCCAACCCCCCCCAAAAGGGCCCGCCCAACGAGGGCACAATCAAAACA
>JANWYO010000331.1 GCA_025055215.1 Gemmataceae bacterium | reverse complement strand
GTTTAACTTTGTGCTCGGGGCGCCGCCCGGCGGGGGGGGGGGGGGTGCGCCCCGCGGGGCCCCACCGCCGCCGGCGCATTCGTCTCAAGCCACCAGCCGCGCTTCCTTCAGGACACGCCACGCCTGGTCTACCGTGTCGTCGATGCTGCCGTCGGTGCGAATTGGCCGCACCGCGGCACGCACTTCTCCGCCCAGCGGCTCCCAACGCCGAGCCATCTCCTGGTAAACCGACCAATCCGCGTCCGACGCATCGCGGCGGCGGTCGGCTAGACGCGAACGCACCACCTCAGGCTCGGCCTGGCACAGAAGAAGCAGGGTCGGCACGCCCCATCGGATGCCCAGTTCCTGAAGCCGCTGCCGCCACTTTTGCCGCGCGAAGCTGGCATCGATGATGACCCTTGACCCTTGGAACAACTCTGCCGCTGCCCGACGGCAGCACTCGGCATAGGTGCGCTCGGTCCAATCGGCATCGTAGATCCCCTGGGCGAAGCCGGCGGCGGCCGAGGCCCCCTCCGGCAAGCCCGCCAACTCCTTGCGCACGCTGTCGGAGCGGATGACCACGGCACCCGTGCGTTCCGCCAAGGCGCGAGCCAGCGTCGATTTCCCCGAGCCGGGTAAGCCCCCGACGGCCAACAGACACGGCCCGCGCCCTGGCTCGTCCAAGACGCTCAGCGCCAGCAACCAGCGAGCCTGGGCACGGGCCAGTGCTTCGCTCCGCTCTTCCGTCGGAACCTCCGGCTCGGACCACTTGAAACCTGCCACCTTGGCCCGCACCGCCGCCCGGTAGGCCACGTAAAAGGCGAGCAACTCCCGTCCCTCGGCATCGTCGGCGGCCGCGAAGTAGGCATCGGCGAAGGTGTCCCCCAGGTCGCGCCGACCCCGAGCGGCGAAGTCCATGACCAGAAAAGCGATGTCAGCCACAGGGTCGGCCCAGCGGAACCACTCGTTGAATTCCACACAGTCGATAATAAGCAAGTCTTCGGGTGGGCCCCGGTCGGGAAACTCGTAGATGTGTTCCAAGCGCAGATCGCCGTGGGTATCTCGAATCCGCCCCTGCTCGACCCGACGTTCGATGAGTGGGCCGAGCCGCCGCAAAGCGGTCTCAGTCAGCTGGCGCAGTCGTTCATGGACGACGGGGCTGACGGTGCTGCCGACGTGGTCTATTGTTTGCTCGAAGTTTTCCCGAGCATTGCGTGCCACGATCTCAAGCCGACCGCCGGCGGCAATTTCAGGGCCGGAGGCGGCCGCGGCGTGAAACTCGACGAGCCGTAGGGCGAGCCGTTGCAGCGCCGCCGTTTGCAGGTCACCTCGCTTCAGCCGCTCCTGCCAATTGGCCTCGGCCGGCAGCCGTCGCATCTTCACCGCCCAGTCCACGACCTCCCCGTCCCCCTCGACCTGAAGTCGGCCTTGGTGCCGGACGACGGGTACGACGCCCAGGTAAACCGACGGCGCCAGCCGGCGGTTCAAACGCACTTCCTCGTCGCAGAAATGCCGGCGGCGGTCCACGGTACTGAAGTCAACGAAGCCCAGCCGAACCGGCTTTTTCACCTTGTACGCCCACGGACCGACCAGGAAGACGGCGGAGATGTGCGTCTGGTGAACCTCCACATCCGAAGCGCTGGTCGGATATGCATCCGGGCGGGAGAGGGCCTCGAGCAAGCCGGGAAATTCCATGATGGCGGTCGTCTCGTACTTCTAGCGTTGGCTTGCTGGGCCTCGCCGCCCCCAGGGCGCGGTCTGACGAGGCGACGCTGGCACCTCCACGGCCTCACCGCCGGGCCACGCCGCCTCCGGATGGTCGCTCGCGTTCCGCCTCCTGAGCCACCCGTGCCACGGCGGCCAGGATGTCAGTGCTCGACACGATCCCCAGGGGCCGATGCTCGGGGTCGACGATGACAATGCGATGGATGTGGGCATCGACCATCATTCGCGCCAGATCGCCGATCGACGTGCCTGGACTCGCTGTGACGGGATCGGATGTCATGAACCGGTGGACACTCTCGCGGGCAGGCTGCTCGCCGGACGGCAGTTGCCACGCCAAGACCGGCGCGGCCTCGGCCTCGGGCCGACGCCGGGCCGCATGCTCCCCCTTCTCCGCCCAAAGAACGAAGTCACTGGCCGAGAGGACGCCAACGCAGCGGCCGTCGGCATCGATCACCGGCGCTCCCGTGATCCGCGCTTGTCCCAGAAGGTGCGCCGCGTGCTGCAACGATGCCTCTTGGGGAATCATGACGACCGCCTTGGTCATCAAGTCTGCCGCCGTCAGCGACAGGAACGTCTGCACGATGTTCTGCATGGCCCACCTCCCAGGGCGAGAGCCGCGTTGTCCTTCTGATGGATAGCAACCCTCATGCCGCTGGTTCGCTTATTCCGTCGCCGGAGCAAAGGCCAGCCCTGGCACAGGTGTGCCGCAGAATAATGGGTGGGAAACAGTCCCGCCGACTCGCGTTGCTGCGTCCCCGCTCGTCCGGACCCGGGCGAACGGGGTGGCGTCAACACCCGGGGCGCTCCTACGGGCATTATGTGCGGCCCCGCCGCACGCCAAGTCCGCATTCGCACAGCGTCGGCCATATCAACCACGTGCCACGCCTCCGCCCAATACCCGAACAGGCCACGATAGCGTCCTTCGCTGCCATTTCGTCCAGTCCCAAGAGTGAGACGGCGCGATTGCCCCCGCATGGCACCCGGTTTGCGAAGTTGCTTAACGTGGACTTTTCGGGATCGTATCCCGGCAGCGGGTTTCTCAAGCTTTCGAGGGTGCCATGAACAAACTGTTACAGATCCAAGTACCACCGCGGGTGGTGCTCGACGCCGAGACCGCCGCCGACTTGATGACGGCGAATCCGATCTCCATTCGCTCTCACGCCACCGTGCGCGAGGCGGTCGCCCTGCTCATCGACCGGGGCATCAGCGCCGCCCCGGTCATTGACGACGCGGGCCTCCCCGTGGGGGTCATCAGCCAGAGTGACATCTTGGTCCACAACCGCGAGCGTGTCGAGCATGTGCCGGCACGCGCCGAGTTCTTCCACCGCTCCGACCTGAGTACCGCCAGTGGCGAAGTGCTCCCGCGTGGTTTCCAAGTGGAGAAAGTCGATCGCACCCGGGTGCACGAACTCATGACGCCGATGGTCTTCAGCGTCCCGCTCAAGGCCCCGGCTTGGCGGGTGGTGCAGGAAATGCTCGCCCTCAAAGTCCATCGCTTGTTCGTCGTCGATGACCAAGGCGTTCTCGTGGGCGTCATCAGCGCTCTGGACATTTTGCGGAAGCTCCGGCCAGAGGAGCCGTGAGTGCTTACGATGAACCAGCGCCCCACTGCAGTGACGGACCGGCCGATGTGGCCCAGCCAGGCGCCGGCCCTGCGTGCGGATGCAAGGAGAGGGAGAAATCAGTCATGAGACGCTTGACCTGGGTCTTGACCATCCTGGTGCTGGCTGCCGGCGTCCCCGTCCTCAGCGGGGATGAACCTGACCAGCAAAAGATGCAGCTCCTGATGAAAAAGAAGCTGCTGCACGCCCAGAAGGTGTTGGAGGGGATCGCCCTGAACGACCACGAAACCATCGCCCGCAATGCCGAAGAGTTGATGCGCATCAGCCAGGCGGTGGAATGGCGCGTCCTCAAGTCCCCACAGTACGAGGTGCACAGCAATGAGTTCCGCCGCGGCCTCGAAGGGCTCACGCAGGCGGCGAAGACCAAAAACGTTGACGCCGCTGCCTTGGCCTACGTCGATCTGACGCTGACCTGCGTCCGCTGCCACAAGCATGTGCGCGAAGTTCGGCAGACGCGCCTGGAGCGCCTCGAACGCGACCAGTGGGCACGTAGAGACTGACGGCGACCATCGGCTGGTCCTTACCCGCCGCGCGCCGCCACGGCCATGACGCCGAGCAGCCAGATGAGGACCCAGCAGGCCATCAGGAAGGCGAACATCGACTGGTCCCCCATCACCTCCGGGAGCTGGTCGTGCCCGGGGGTCGGTTGCGGCGGAGCGGTTTCAGCCTTCGTCGCGGGTGGCAGAGCAGTCGTAGCCATGATCGTGTCTCCTAGGATGGGGGGCACTTCAAGCCACACACCCCGCGTGAGCAAAACGAATGCCGACGGCGCCTCGACGGTAAGACGCGCAAGACGCCGCACGCCCGGCGGACGGAGATACCGCACATGACGAAAATAACGAGGCAGTCGCGAACGCCTTTGCGGCCATCCGGCCTCGGGCGGTGTGCGAAATGGAACGGTCTGTGCGGAACTGTCACCGGAGGAGCCTGTGAAAAGCGGCGTGCAACCACGATTCGTCCCCCCGCCGTACCAGGATCGGTTGGAGTCCGGCCGCCTGATCCTCCGCGATGGCACGACGGCGGAGCTTCGCCTGGCCCAGCCGGCAGACCAGGGCGCGGTGGCGGAGTTTTTCGCTCGGCTGTCACCGGAGTCGCGGCGGCGGCGGTTCTTCTCCGCCGCCCCACCGTCCGCGGAGCAGATTGCCCAGCTGTGCGATAGCTCCAACCCGCGTTCCGCCGTCACCTTCCTCGTCTTCCGTTCCGACAACGGATCGCCGCGGGTGGTGGCCACCGCTTCCTACCATGCCCGAGCCCACGGCGCCGCCGAAGTCGCCTTCGCCGTCGATGACGCCTTCCAGGGCAAGGGGCTCGGCACGCTGCTGCTGGAACGGCTCGCCCTCCTGGCGGTTCGCCACGGCTTCACCCGCTTTTGGGCGGTCACCCACGCCGACAACAAGCCGATGCTCGATGTCTTTCGGGACTCGGGTTTCACACTCAAAGAGTGTTACGACGGTGCCGAGGTGGAGATCGATCTCAGCCTGGTGCCGACCGAAGCCGCCGTCACCCGCCTGGAGATGCGCGATCGGATCGCCACGGCGGCGTCCTTGCGGCCTTTCTTCCTCCCGCGAGGGGTGGCGGTCGTCGGAGCATCCCGCGACCCGGCCAGCATTGGCTACCGCATCGTGGAAGCGCTCCATAGCGCCGGGTTCGTCGGCTCGGTCTATCCGGTGAACCCGAAGGCGAACACGGTGGGGCCGTTCCGAGCCTATCCCTCGGTTCGGGAACTTCCCGAACCGGTGGACTTGGCCGTCGTGGCGGTGCCGCGCAGCGTCGTGCCCGAGGTTGTGGACGAGTGCGCCGCTCGTGGAGTGCGGGCGCTGGTGGTGATCACGGCCGGCTATGCCGAAGTCGGCCCCGAGGGCCGGGCGCTTCAGGAGCAACTGGCCCGGCAGGTTCGCGCCCACGGCATGCGCCTGATCGGGCCTAACTGCATGGGGCTGCTGAATGCCGACCCGGCCGTGCGCCTGAATGCCTCCTTCTCGCCCGTCTTTCCGCCCCCCGGTCGAATAGCCATGTCGTCGCAGAGCGGCGCGTTGGGCTTGGCCATCCTGGCGGCGGCCCGCAACTACGGCCTGGGAATTTCGACGTTTGTCAGCGTTGGCAACAAGGCGGACGTCTCCGGCAACGACCTGCTTCAGTATTGGGAGGAAGACCCGCAGACCGACGTGATTCTGCTGTATCTGGAGTCGTTCGGCAACCCTCGCCGCTTTGCCCGCATCGCCCGGCGCGTGGGTCGGCGAAAGCCGATCGTGGTCCTCAAAAGTGGGCGCACCCAGGCGGGGGGCCGGGCCGCCGGCTCGCACACGGCGGCCCTGGCGGCGAGCGACACCGCGGTCGAGGCCCTCTTCCACCAGACGGGCGTCCTCCGGGCCGACACCCTCGAAGAGATGTTCGACCTGGCGCTGGCCCTCGGTTCGCAGCCGTTGCCCCGCGGTCGGCGGGTTGGCATTGTCACCAATGCCGGGGGACCGGGCATCCTGTGTGCCGATGCCTGCGAGGCGGGCGGCTTAGTGCTGCCGGAATTGTCGGCGGCCTTGCGGGCCAGCTTGGCCGAACATCTGCCCGGCTCGGCGAGCCTGGCAAATCCCGTGGACATGATCGCCTCGGCCACGCCCGAGCAATACCGCCAAACCGTGGCGGCGGTCCTCGGCTCGGGCGAAGTCGATGCGTTGATCGTCATTTACATCCCGGTAGGGCTGGTCCAGACGGAAGCCGTGGCCCGGGCCATTCAGGAGGGTGTCGTCGCGGCCCGAAGTGCCCGCGGTGCCGGTTGCCCTGTGTTGGCTTGCTGGATGGATGCTCAGGCGATCCGCGGTCAACTCGACTTGGGCTCGGAACACATCCCCGCCTACGCTTTTCCCGAAGCCGCCGCCCGGGCGCTGGCCAAGGCCGCGGCTTACGCCGAGTGGCGAAGCCAGCCTCCGGGCATGGTCCCGGAGTTTGCCGACCTGGACATCCAAGCCGCACGCACGGTGTGTGACCAGGCGCTGCGCCAGGGAGGGAGCGGCTGGCTCGGCGCTGAGGAAGTCCGCCGCGTCCTGTCGTCGTTTCGCCTCCCGGTGCTTCCGGGAGGCGTGGCGCGCTCCGCCGACGAAGCCGCGGAATGGGCGCACTCCCTCGGCTTCCCCGTGGCCGTCAAACTTGCCTCCCGCTCGCTGGTGCACAAGACCGAGGTCGGGGGCGTCCACCTGCACTTGGCCGATGCCGAGGCGGTGCGTCGGGCCTTCCGACAGATTCAGGAGCGCCTCGCCGCGGCGGAAAAACTCGATCAGATGGATGGCGTTCTGGTGCAGCCGATGGTGGCCGGCGGGGCCGAGGTGATGGTCGGTGTGATACAGGACCCGCTCTTCGGCCCGCTGGTCGCATTCGGGCTCGGGGGGATCCACGTCGAAATCCTGGCGGATGTGTGTTTTCGCGTCACGCCGCTGACCGACCGCGACGCCGCCGAGATGGTCCGTTCCATCCGCGGCGCGCGGCTGCTGGAAGGGTATCGGGGTCATCCCCCGGCCGACCGCGATGCCTTGGAGGAAGTCTTGCTGCGAGTTTCCCGCCTCGTCGAGGAAATTCCGCTCATCCAGGAGTTGGACCTCAATCCGATCATTGCCCTTCCGCCGGGCCAAGGTTGCCGCATCGTCGATGCGCGCATCCGCCTCCGGGAAGACGCTGGTCGCGGCCCAGGCTGATGGTTCGGGCCCCCGGGCGGGGCTCGGCCGCGGGCCGTACCCCGGGCAAATCCCGCAAGCTTTTCCCGATTTTCGCCGCGGGTCGTCACCCTGACCAACGACCCTGCCACAAACACCGGCCGCAGGACCGATACCAACCATGACGCAGCGGCCGGTTGTGCCGGTGATTTCAATCATGCCGGCATCGTTCGAGCACGGGGAGGGAGTCATGCGCTGGCGAACCGTCTTGGTCAGTGGGGTGGTGTTGTCGCTGGGGAGCATCCTCCTCGCCCAGGAGCCCGCCACGTCGAGCATGGCGGCGCCCTTGGTCATGGAGCAGCCGGTTGTCACCGACAGCGGCCCGTCCACCTGGCCCAAGCCGACAGCTTGGGCCACGGGCGAATATCTCGTGTGGGGGGTCAAGGAGGCCCCGGTCCCGGTGCCGCTTGTCTCTGCCGGTAACGTCTTCACTCTCGGACCGTCCAGCACCAGCGGCGTCGTCGGCCTTCCAGGTACCCAGGTGCTGATCGGCGGCCGTGACCTCGACTTCGACCCCTTTTCCGGTGCCCGCTTCACCCTCGGCACTTGGCTGGGGCAGTCCCAAGTCTGGGGCATCGACGGCAACTATTTCTTCCTTGCGGACCGGGCGGCCCGCCAGTTGGCCGCCTCGCCCGGCCTGCCGCCGTTGAGCATTCCTTTTTTCAACGCCCTGCTGAATGCCGAAGACAGCACCGGCTTGGCCGTCCCCTCTGGCCCCAACGGTTCCGGCTACAACGGCCTCGCCTCGCTCGAAGTCCGCACCAAACTCCAGGGGGCCGAGATCAACGGCCTGCTCGACCTCAGTAGCCCCGGGCGTCTCCGCTGGCATTGCATCGGCGGCTTCCGCTACCTCAACCTGGAAGAGTCGCTCACCTTCAAAACCATCAGCACCAACCTCCCGCCCCTGCCCCGCGACGTCTTCCGCACCCGCGATCAGGTCGAAACCCGCAACAATTTTTCCGGCTACCAGATCGGACTGCGGGCGGAATATGTGGCCGATATCTGGTACGTCAACGTTTGCGGCAAGATCGCCTTCGGAGGCACCGACGAAGACGTGCGTGTCGAGGGGCGGCTTGTGACTAATGACTTCACCGGTTACGGGCCGGTGCAGGTGTTCCCGGCTGGCTATTTCGCGCTGCCAAGCAACATCGGTCAGCACCACGACGCCCAGTTCGCCATCCTCCCCGAGGTCGATGTCAACGTCGGTTGCCAGGTGACGCCCAGCCTCCGGGCTTTCGTCGGCTACACGTTCCTTTACCTCAGCCAGGCAGTCCGCCCAGGAGACCAGCTTGACCGGATCATCAACCCGAGTCAGGGACCGGCCTTCACGGGCGTTCCGAGCACGGTGCTGGCGGGGCCGGCCCGGCCGATGCCGCGTGTGTCGGCGTCCGACTTCTGGGTCCAGGGGCTGAACTTCGGCATCGAACTCCAATACTGAGGTGGGACTGGGGCGAGGCTGCGGTGGCCAGCGCGCCTGGCGGCGGGGCCCCTCGCCGGCAAGGGCGGCGCCCCAGGGAAACTGGACGGCCGCCAACGACAGCCTCGCGAGAGCTGCACCCGATTTTCCTGGGTGGTCCTCTAGATGTCGGTGGGGCGAGGGTGCAGCGGCGGAGAGGTCTTCATCGGTTCGCGCTCGCGCAGGGAGGGGAGACTCGTGCCCGGCACGCCGGGGGCGCGAGACGATCTATCGTGGGCGCGAACCGAGGAATCCGCAGAAGCTTAGGGAAAAACCGCCGCCCGGAGCGCCCTACCCCGACGCAAACGATCGGTGCGCCCGATTTTCGCCTTTCTTTTTTTCCCGCGGCTGCCTATGGTCCAGCCACCAAGGAGTGCCTATGTGTCGCTGGATCAGTGGGCCGGTCACGGTCCTGGCCCTGTGCCTGAGCGGCTGCGCCGCGCTGGAGGAAGATCTCCTCCGCGAGTACACCGACGACGGTATCTTCTTGTACCGCCAAGGTGATTATGCCGCGGCCCGCGAGAGCTTCCAGGCCGCGCTGAGCCTTAAGCCGAACGACACCGCCCTGTTGTACAACGTGGGTGAATGCTATGCCCGGCAAGGGGCGATTGCCAAGGCGCAACATCACTTCGAGGAATGCCTGCGACTGGACCCCGGCCACCGCGAGTGTCGTCGCGCCCTGGTCACCCTGCTGGTGCGTGCCGGCCGCGCCGCCGACGCCCGCCAGGCCTTGGCGGCCTGGCAGGCGGAGTATCCGCAGGATGCTTCGGCTTACGCCGCCGAAGGCTGGTACTGGAGGCAGCTC
This sequence comes from Gemmataceae bacterium, assembly GCA_025055215.1. Taxonomy (GTDB): domain Bacteria; phylum Planctomycetota; class Planctomycetia; order Gemmatales; family Gemmataceae; genus JANWYO01. Next base: position 4,649 of record JANWYO010000331.1, on the reverse strand, counting down.
GGCGATTTGCCGAGGGCGCAGTCCTGTCTGCAACGGGCGTTGGAACTCGACCCGCGCCACTGCCACGCCCTCAACGATCTGGCGTTGATCTATGAGGCGCTCAACCGCCCCGATCGGGCCGTGGCCCTGTACGAACGAAGCCTGGAAATCGACCCGAACCAGGGGGACGTCTTGGGGCGGCTGACGGAGCTGCGTGGCCGCGGTGCCGGCCGACCGCGGATGGATTGATACCCGCCGTTCGATACAACAATCGCCGACATCATCGGCGCTGCGCGTTCCCGTTGTAGCGGAGACTTCCGTGCCCGCCTCGGAACCCGACTCCACGCCACTGACCTACCGTGCCGCCGGGCTGGACCTTGAACAGTATGAGCGGACGCTCTGTTTGATTTCGCCGCTGCTGAGGCGCACGCACACGCCGCGGGTCGTCCCGCCTCCCGTGGCGCCCCCGCCCCACGGCAAGGGGGCCGGCGGCGGCTTCGCCAGCCTCTTCAGCCTCGACTACAACAGCAGGCTCTTCGCCCGCAATTACCGCCGCCCGGTGCTGGTCGCCAGCACCGACGGCGTCGGCACCAAGCTCAAAGTGGCGACCCTGTGTCAGAAACATGACACCGTGGGCATCGACCTCGTCGCCATGTCGGTCAACGACTGCCTGTGCACCGGCGGCGAGCCGCTCTTCTTCCTCGACTACCTCGCCATGCCCCGGGACGACCCGACCTTGGCCCGCGACCTCATCAAAGGGATCAGCGACGGCTGCCTCGAGGCCGACTGCGCCTTGGTCGGCGGCGAGACGGCCATCCTGCCGGACGTCTACCAGCCCGGCGATTACGACATGGCGGGCTTCTGCGTCGGCGTCGTCGAGCGCGATCGCATCGTCAGCGGCAAAGCCATCCAGGTCGGCGACGTCGTCCTCGGACTGGCCAGTTCCGGCCTGCACGCGAACGGTTACAGCCTCGCCCGCAAGATCGTCTTCGAGCGGGCAGGGCTGAAGGTCACTGACTACGTCCCGGAACTGGGGCGGACCGTGGGCGACGAACTCCTCGAACCGACCCGAATCTATGTCCGGGCGGTCAAACACATCCTGGAGCATTACCCGGTCAAGAAGCGAGTGGTCCGCGGCCTGGCGCACATCACGGGCGAGGGATTGCGGGGCAATGTGCCCCGCATCCTGCCCCCAGGCCGCCGCGTCCGCCTTCGCCTTGGCAGCTGGCCCATGCCGCCGGTCTTCCCCTGGCTTCAGCGGCTGGGCCAAGTACCGACGGAGGAAATGTTCCGCGTCTTCAACATGGGCATCGGCTTCGTGATGATCGTCAGCCCGTATTTCGCCGAGAGCATCCAGCGCCGCCTGGCTGAGGACCGGGTGTCCAGCTATGTCATCGGCGAGGTCTGCGCCGGCGAGCCCGGCGTCGATTTCCTGGAGTGATGATACGTCAACGCGGTGGCCCCATGGCCAGCAGGTGCGAGTAAGTCCGCACCAGCAAGGTATCGCCGACAATCGCCGGCGTGCTGTGGCTTCCCTCGCCGAGGGAGTGGCGGGCCAGCAGCTCGAAGCGGCGATCCGCCGCCAGCACCACCACGTCGCCGCTGCGGGAGACGTTGATGAGGTGTCGGCCGGCGCACACGGGGGAGCTGTAATAGTTGCCCGGGACCCGCTCCCGCCAGATGACTTCGCCAGTGCGGACATCAGCGCACGTCACGATGCCGGCGTCGCTCCAAAGAAAGAGGAGACCGTCTTTGACCAAGGGGGTGGTGCACAGCGGGGCACTGCGCGTGATGCGATACACCTCCCGGGGCTGCTCGCGGCGGTCGGTCGGCACGCGCACCGCCACCACCTCTTGCCGGACCCCCAGCCACCCCGCACAAGCCAACACCAAGTCGCCCGCCACCACGGGCGAGCCGATGGCGGTCTCGATGTGGCCCCGGTCAAAGACTGACAGCTCCCAGTTTACTTGTCCAGTCTTCGGATCAATGCTGGTGACGCCGTGCTCGTAGTTCGTGAAGATCAATTCCGGCTTACGCCCGGGCTGCTGGTAGACACACGGCGTGGTGTAGGTCGCCTTGCTCTGGCGCGGTACCGTCCAGCGGCGGGCGCCGGTGTTTCGGTCCAAGGCCACCAGGCTGCTCTCTCCTTCCTGATCGTTCGCCAGAATGACTAAGTCATCGTGGAGGATGGGGGATGGCCCGAAGCCGTGACCCGCTTTGAACGGGCCGAGATCGACCCGCCAAGCCTCCCGGCCGTCGTGGTCCAAGGCCACGACCAGATAATCCTTGGGACCGCCCCAGGCGACGTAAACATGCCGAGCATCGACGGTGGGGGTTGCGGAGGCGTAGCTGCTGTCGGCGTGTTTGCGGTGGGCTTCGCCGGGGAAAGTCCGCGACCAGAGCACCTTCCCCGTGAGGAATTCCAGGCAAAGGAGATGGCGACTACCGTTTGTCTCGTCGCCGCTGGTGACGAAGACGCGCTGGCCCCAGACTACCGGCGACGAGTGCCCGACGCCAGGCAACGGGGTCTTCCAACGTTGGGTTTGTTCGGTCCACCGGGTCGGTATGGGACCGCTGCCGATTCCGGAGCCATTCGGACCCCGAAAGCGATCCCATTCCGGGTGGGTGCCATACGCCACGGACCCCAGCGCGGTCAGGATGAGAGGCAACAGAGCACGAACATTCATCGGCGGATCCCCCCTTTGCGGGATATTGTTGTCGGTGAGGGCCGGCCGCACAAGGGCCGGAGCGAACGTCTCGGTGGCACCAGCGCGATCGGCCGGCCGCGCCGTCGTCGGCGCGCGGTGCCGAGGCAGCGCCGTGAGGGTGCGCCGCTGGATGAGCGCCCCGTGCTTAGGACGTGTCCACCGCCGATGCCGTCGGCCGTCACCCCGCGCTAGCCTCGGCGAAACCGAGAAGATACGATTAAGAATGTTTTCGAGGCTGATTCATGTCGGATGTGGGTGAGTTTCCATGAGCACAGGCTCGCATCCACAGGCGTCCAATGTCAAATTGCTGATCACCCTGGTGATCGTCGGAGGTGTGCTGATCCTGGGCATCGGAGCAGCCTTTATCACCGTCATGGTGATTTCCCACCTGGGCACGACGACCGGGAATGCACCCGCCACGGTGGCGCGGGCGGGAACCCAGCCGTTGGGCCTGCCGCCGGTGACGACCTCGCCAGCATCCCCGGCTGCTCAGGCACCCGATGAAGTCGCGCGAGGTTTCCTTCAGGAATTGACCACCGGCCAATTGGAAAAGGCCCACTCGCGCCTGGTCGGTGTCGATGGTGGCCGCGTGCCGACCCTGGCGGAGTTTCGGGCGGAAATCGACCGCTTTCCCACCCTGAAGCAGGCGCGCAGCCGGTCGCTGAACGAGGTCCATAGCGACGCGAACACGGCGACGTATAAGGGGAAGGTGCGCGGGGATGATGAGTCGGTGGTCGAAGTGACGATTGAACTGGTGCGCCAACAGGGGGAGTGGAGGATCGCCAGGTTTTCTATTCCATGAGGCAAGCCGACGAGGGATTGCCGTGGCAGAGCGAGCGGGAAGCCGGCCTCCACCGCCCGAGTTCGTAGCAGTGTCACCAGGGATGCTCGATGCCCCTTTTCGGTGCCCACATGTCGATTGCCGGCGGCTATCACCGGGCCCTGTTGGCCGCCCGCGACCATGATTGCGACACGGTCCAGCTCTTCACCAAGAATTCCAACCAGTGGGCGGGCAAGGAGATCACGGATGAGGAAGTGCGAACCTTCCGTCGGCTCCTCAAGGAAACCGGGCTGAAACTTCCGGTGGCTCATGATTCCTACCTTATCAACCTTGCATCGCCGGACGATGCCTTGTTTCGGCGTTCGGTTGATGCCTTCGTGGAAGAGCTTCAGCGGGCGGAGCGGCTGGGCCTCCGGTATCTGGTGACCCATCCCGGGGCGCACATGGATGCGGGGGAGGAGGCGGGGCTGCGGCGGGTGGCCGAGGCGTTGGACGAAGTTCACCAACGTTGCCCCGGCTTCCGGGCCCAAGTGCTGCTCGAAACCACCGCCGGTCAAGGGACCACCTTGGGATACCGCTTCGAACACCTGGCCTCGATCCTGGAAAAGGTCCGTGATCCCGACCGGCTCGGTGTCTGCTTCGACACCTGCCATGTTTTCGCGGCGGGCTATCCGCTGGCGCCGGAGGCCGCCTACCGGCAGACCTTGCGGGAGTTCGATCGCCTTGTGGGGCTGAGCCGTCTGAAGGTCTTTCACCTCAACGACAGTGCCAAGCCCTTGGGCAGCCGCGTCGATCGCCACGCCCACATTGGGCGAGGGCACCTCGGCTTGGAGCCGTTTCGCCTGCTGGTCAACGATCGGCGGTTTCGCCAGAAGCCGATGATCTTAGAGACCCCCAAGGAGGCGACAGCGGACGGAGACATGGACCAGGTCAACCTCCGGGTGCTGCGGGGTTTGCTGCGGGGGGCCTGAGTCCGGGAGTGGGGCCGCGGTCGAGTCTGCCGAAGGATCCGGCGGGAGGGGCGTCGGTGGCGGGGGGGGGGGGGGGCCGCCCCCCCCCCCCCCCCCCCCCCCCCCCCCGCCCCCCCCCCACCCCCAACCGGGTGCCCCCCCGCAAACCGCCAGGACGGAAACGGCGTGGAGCATACCCCACCCCACGCCCCCACAACACCAACAACACAC
>JANWYO010000321.1 GCA_025055215.1 Gemmataceae bacterium | reverse complement strand
CGACCTTCCGGTCGGCCCCGCTCCCCGGCGTGCTCACTTGTTGATGGTCAAGTTGAACTTCACTTCGTGTTCGATGGCGTTCGTGCCCTGGTACAGCGTGCTGGCCCGTACCACCAGCCCGTTCCGTGTCCCCGTGGCCGCGTCCGGGGCGACCTTGATCTTGATCCGCGCCTCTTCCTGCCCCGGGGCCAACGTCGCTTCTTCCGCGGACACCCCCTTCAGGTCGGGCGGCAAGATCACCTGGACCTTAAACTCGCCGGCATAGTTGTACAGCCGGGCCACCTTGACGATCAGCTCCGTCTCACCGCCGAGCTTCGCCGGGGCCGGGTTGGCCGCCGACAGCTTCGCCAGTTCTCGCGGGATGACCCGAACCGTGACCGGCGGCGATGCCTGCGCCACCGTGACGTTCGGCTTCTGCTTGGCCATCGGATCTTTGCTGAATGTCACCTGCGCCGATGCCCGCAAGGCGATGGTATACGTCCCCGGCGCGAAGTTCGCTGGAACCTCCAGGTTGACCGTTCCGTCGGACTTATCGGGGGCAATCGTCAGCGGTTGGTTGCCGTTGATGTTGATCCCCGGAAGGGGTTGATTATTCTGCCGTGGTCGTCCCCCCGGAGGGTTCAGAGCATCGCTGACTTGAACCGGAACCTTCAGCTCCGGCCAATGCCGCGCCAATTTCAACGGGAGGTTGGCCTTCTCCCCCGGCTTGACGACCAGTTCTGAGGTGCCGACATCCAGCTTGAATGGCGCCTTACCCCGCACCGCCAACGCCACGTTTCGCTCCAACCGGCTGACGGCGATCGCTTGCGGTTGGTTTTGGTCCCTCGGGACCGGCCAAGTCATTCCGGCCGGCCGAGCTTCGCGGACGACCGTTTCCCCGCCGATGGTGGCCCGCCCGAGGACCTGAATGCTGCCCGTCCACTCCGGTGCATCTGCGGCAGCGCTAAGCACCAGCACCGCGTGTCGCACGCCTGGGCCAATGACCTGCGGTTGGCACGTCACGCCGGGCGGCAGCCCCTCAGCTGTCAGCGTAATTTCGCCCTGGTAGTCGTCCAGCCGCCACACGAAGACGTCCAGATATTGCTGCCCGTCCTGGTGCAGCACCAACGCGTCGGGCAGGAAGGGGTCCGATGCCATGACGATCAGACGGAAATCCGGGCGCTCCGGCCCGAGACGCACCACGTACTGGTGGTGCGGCCCGGCCAGCGTATCGCCCACCTGGCTGCGGACCTGGAGCAGATAGGGACCGTCCGCCGGCGGCACAAACCGGAAACGAGGCGGGTCGGAAGTGCGCGTCAGGAAACGGTACGGGACCAACGAGTCTGGTATGTCTTCGAGGTCCGCCAGCACCCGCTTGTCCGCCGGGTTGATAATGGAGACTTTCATGTACGTCGGCGCGCCGCGCCGGTCACTGACCACCTCGAGCGATAACGGCTGGCCCTTCTTGGCGTCGAACAGATACCAGTCGCCATCGCGGCGCCGTTCGATCTGGCCCGCGATGTCACAGGGCACGGGCACCCGCTGCGCGGACTCAGGAGTGTCGTTGTTTCCCTGCTCGGTCACCACGGGGCCGCGGGCGAAGGTTAAGAGACACGGGTTGGAGGAACCGACGCTGTTGCGCAGGCGAAACTCGAAGCCATCGAGCGACGACCCTTTAGGCCACACGACCCAGCTGTGGGCCAGCCGCTGCTGGGCCATCGCGTCACCCGGAACCTGCACCGTGACCGTGGCCCGCTCCAGGGCTCTCCCATTAACAACCACTTCCGGGTCAACCTGGCCGCCGGGCAGGTTTCGGCCGTAAACCGTCAGCTGCACCGACTTGCCCGGTTCGACGACCGGCGGCACCACGGCATCGATCCACGGCGCGGTCGAAACCGTCAGCCGATAAAAATGCTCATTCCCCCCTTGAGTGTAGGTGAAGTAATAGAGGCGCACGTAGTAGTCGCCATCGGCCGGCAGGCTCACGTCAACCAGGGCGTCGGCATCGGAAAAGTGGTGGTTATAGCCCAGAGGGCGGCCGGCAGCATCGTACACCTCCACGGCGGCGCGGAGCCGGCTGTCAATGCTCGACGCCAGGCAGCTGGCCACCACTCGCTGTCCCTTTTTGCCGGCGAAGACGAAGTAATCGACGTCCGTTGGCGCCGCGATGTTGCCGTGGACCGTCGTGTTCAGTTCGATCCGCTGGGCCTCAGGCACGTCGTTGTTCGGTTCGCGCTCCACTGCTTCCGGCAGATCGCCAACGACGAAGGCCCGGGCGTTGCTCACCCCCCATTTGCTGACGACCCGCACATCGTGAATGCCCAAGGGAGTGTTGGGCGGAATGGTGACCTTGAATCGAGCGCTGGCCAACGGCCCTGTTTGCGGCTGCTTCTTGGAGGTCGGTTTCTTGGGGTCGGCAGGTGCCTCCTCCGGGGCGACGACTTCCGCCTTGATGCCGGAATGGCTGAAAAGCAGGCCTGCCGCATCATCCATGTCTGGACCCGTGACGACCACCTCGAGCGTGGACCCGGCCTGGCCACCGGCCGGGGTCACGACGAACAGCCGCGGCATGACCAGCGGCGGTAGCGGCTTCTCCGGTTGCTGCGCCAAGACAACGCTGACCACGAGCAAGCCCACGCCTCCCGCGGTCAGTCGTCCCACGAACAGGCCCCAACCTTGGTGGCTTCGCATCTCAAGTCTCCCTCGCTGGACCCAGCGTTCCTCGTTCCTGGCAGGCAGCGTCGAACCCGGCCGCCGAAGACGGCGGCAGTCCATTCAGGCAGGGCCGCTCGGTGAGCAAGCACGGGCCGCGGAGCGGCAGCCGACGGCCCAGTTTCCCATGCTAATGCGGCACGGCGCCCCGGTCAAGACGCGGCGCGTCGTCGCCGCGAAAACGACCACGGACGCCACCGCCGGTTCCGGATGCCTCGCCCCTGAAAGAAACGCCCAGGTTTCAGGGATCCAACGGAACCCAGTCGGTGATGTCGAATCGAGAGTGCGGCGACGTATTGGGCGCGGGGGCCAGGCGCTCATACGCGGCTCGACAAGGTTGCAGGAGTTTCTGCACGTCCTCCAGAGACAAGCTGCGCTGCTCGCGACAAAACATCAGGTCGGCCTGGCCCGGAACCCGCACCAGATGCACGTTCGGCAGCCAGCGTTTAACATCGTCGCCGTAGGCCTTGCCCACGCCGCTGGTGGGGACGAGCAAGAACGCCTGCTCTTGACCGGTCTGCGCCGAAGCGACCAACGGAGCAGCGCGTTCGAAGTACTCCCGGGTCCGCTGCAAGACATCGACACCTTGGGCGGCCGCCGACAATTCCACCTGGGCGACATCGGTGACTGGGAGGAGGCCGCTGAGGTACTCCGCGGTCCGGTCAACCAGGGGGCTAGCCAGGTTGCGGAACAGGTCCGTGGTGCCGGCACAGGCGGCGTAAAGGCCGCCGCGGGGGGCCAAGACCCGGTCTTGGAGGAGTTGGTCGAGGGCGGTCCACTGCTCGCTCGTTACCAGTGCCAGGAAACGGGCCGATGCCGTTTCCAAGTCCGCCTCATCATCGGGCAACACGACCCGCACCGTGTTCGATTGACGGATCGTCTCCCAATACGACTCGGTGGAGGGGACCGGCGAGACGCCGGTCCCGGCGTCCGCCGCGGCGAGATGGGCGGCTTCGAGCGTGCCGGCGGCCACCCACTCGGCCTCTTCAGCCGGGGCCTCCAGGCTTTCCTGCAAGTGGCGGAGCCGTTGGCGACAAAAGGTCAAGTCGCGGCAGCGTTCTTCCAGCTTGGCTTTGAGGGTGGCGAAGAACTGCGAGCCCGCCAGCAGGACTTCCTCCGTCAGGCGCTGCCGGGCGAAGGCCGCCAAGTGATCGACGAAGACGCGCACCAGGCGGCGCATGCGGCTGCCAAAGAGGCTGAAGCCTCCCACGCCGTCGAGGCACCGCTGCCAGGCTTCCTCCAAGTGCGTCCAGGCCTGTTGGGTGCGCTGGCCTTGCTGGTCGAGGCGTGGCTTCTGGGCAAGCACCACCTCCTGGCAGAATTGGATCAACCGCTTCAAGGCTGCCTCGGCCGCCGCCACGCGCCGGCCAGGAAGCTCCATCAAGGAAAACGCCTCGTCGGCCAATTTCTTTTCCCACTCCGCCGCCAGTTGGTGCATCGCCTGAGTGAGGGCGCGGCTCAGGCGACTTTTCCGCCAGTCGCTGTCGTGCTCCGACGTCTTGTGGGTGCCGACCCATTCCCGGATGCGGCCAAGGGCTTGCCGGGCCCAGTTGTCGGGGTCGTTATGGGCCAGGCTTTGGTGCGATTGCTCTTCCAGTCGGGCCAGGAGCGTGGCCAAGGCCTCGGCCGGGGGCCCCTCCGAGGGGATGACGGCCGATTGCTCCAGGCGATGGCAGATGGCTTCCAAGCGGAGTTCAGGGTCGGCCAGGAGCCGGGCGCAGGCGGCGGCCACTTCGGCCGCCGCCGTCGGTTCCCCCGCCCCCTGCCAATCGATCAGGAGTCGGCCACACGCCCGCCGCGCCGCCAGGCGTAACAGCAACCCCCGCGGGAACCAGACAGCGTAGGTGCCGAAACTGCGGAAGGGCGTGCCGGCCACCTCGGCGCCTAGCCGGATCCGGTCCAGGCGGAGACCCAGCGGCGTGGTCATGTCGTGGAAGACGTAACTCCCCCAGTGCGCCACCACGTCGCGGAGCGCCTCCGGACTGCGGTGCGGCACGCGCAGCAGGTAAATCCCCGTGTACGGGCCCCCGCTCTCGGCAATGCGGGCCCCCTCCGGGCCGTATTCGGCGGTGAATTGCGTCGCCGGGTCGTGGTAATGGTTCAACTCCGTGAAGGTGGCGTACACATTGGCTTGCTCGGCAGGCGGCGTCGCCGGATCGTCCGGGGCGCCGCAGAAGAGGAAGGCGAAGACTTCTCCCTCGGAGTAACGGAGTTGGTGTAGCAGCCGCCGCAGGATGTAGCCCAGGTCGACCAGCAGGCCACTGCTGCCGCCGCCAGCCGCGGCCACGACGTAGACCCGCGGCACCGTCCCGCGCAAGGCCAAGCCCGTCTGGCTGACCGACTGGTAGATCGAATCGGGGTGGGTGGCCCTCTGCAACGTCTTGCGCAGGCGGGCCGACAGGCGAAGGTAGTTGTCGGTCAGGGCCAATCGGCCCAAAGCCCGCGATCCTTGTGTTTGCAACGACCGCGGCATCGCGTAAAGCTTCTCCCGAGGCAGCCACTCAGAAAGTTGCTCCAGGATACGTCGGCGATAATTGCCAACCGGCTGCAACGGCAGCGGGCATACCTCGCCGGTGCCCAAGGCCACCTCGGCAGCGCCCCGGCCCGCGGAGCGGATCGCCTCCAGGTCGCTATCCAGGTACAAGAACTGGAACATCGGCAGCTTCGACAGTTCGCCGAAGCGATCCACCAGTCGGCAGCGCAGCTCGACCAAGGCCCGTCGCCCAAACGTCCCGACGCCAACGACCACCGTCGGCCGCAGGGCGCCGGTTTCTGGCTGGGCCACGGTGATGCCGAGCTTGGAGAAGCTCCCCTGCTCGCATCCCTCCGGGGCTGGGCCGCCCAGGTCAACTTCCTCGTCCGGGCTGGCTCCCAGGACGATGTCTTCCAGGGTGTCGCGCAACGTCTTGGGGCGGGCCAGTTCCGGCGGCCCCTCGACGACGCGCGTCGGCTCGAGCCGGGCCACCGGGGCCGAGGCGTTGTACAACGCCCGGATGAACGCCAGACAACTCGGAAACCGCTTGGCCGGATCCTTGGACAACGCCCGAGCCACAATCGGCCGCTCCGCTTCGGGAAGCCAGCGAAGTTCCGGCGGCTCATGAACGTGCTGCATGGCCAGCTGGCGGGCGTTCTTGCCGTTGAACGGTCGCTGTCCCGTCAGCAACTCCTGGTAGACGATTGCCAGGCTGTACTGGTCACTCTGCGGCGTCAGCTTGTTGGCGAAAGTCTCCGGGGCAGCGTACAACGGCGTCACTCCGCCCAAGAGGCCCGATGCCCCTTGCCGCTCCAGGTGCTTCACCAGGCCAAAGTCCGCGACCTTTACCCGGTCGCTGATGAGGAACAGGTTCCGCGGCTTGACGTCCAGATGAAGCAGATTGTGCTTTTCGAGCATGTGGTCCAGGGCCTCGGCGGCGTCCCGCAAGTAGCGCAGCAGGGAATCGCGCGGAATGCCCACCAGACCGGCCGCCTGGCATTCGAGGAAAAGATCGTGGAGGCTTTTGTCCGCCAATTCCATGACGATGACCAGTTCCCCGCCGACGACCTCGATCCGGTCCATCGACAGGACAAACGGGTGGCGGACTTCGCGGATTCGCTGAAGGGCGTGCAACTCTTGTTCGGCGCGAACCCCTTCGGAATCCGGGGAATTGAGGTTTCCGTAGACGAACTTAATGGCCTTGTAGAGCCCGCCAGGAGCCTCACACTTCCAGACCTCGCCGAAGCCGCCGCTGCCGAGCGGTTCGATGAGACGGTAGCCGGGGATCGGCTCCGCATCGGCTTCGCGAATGAAACTCATCGCCGGAACCCTCCCCTCGGAAGGGCGATGTGGACATCGGCCGGGAGGGGGACGCGGTCGAGAACTTGCCGACAGGCGGCGCCGGCGGCCGGCGCCGCGTCCTGGCTGAAGGCGTGCCTGCCATCCGCGAGGCTCCACCCTTTCAGCCCTGGCAGACGGGATCGATTATCCCGCACGACGCTCCTCATCACACGGGCAGTGCATCGGGTTCCGACCCGGATTCGGGCCAACGTCTATCTTATAACCGGCCGCAAGCGAGACGCAAGCACTGCGGCCCTGCCCCGCAGCCCCGCACTCGCGCAGCCCAGTGGGACACCTGACCGGCTGGGCCGACGCCTGGGGCGTCCACCCAGCCTTCTATTCACCATGACGCCCCTGTCGCGGCGCACCTTGTAGCAAGCCCTAAACATGCTAATCTGTTGAAACGGTTCTCGGAGAGGCGCGCCGTCCGGCGTGCGCCCTGTCCCACCGCTTTTTCTGAGGAAGTTGGTTTCCATGCATTTCTCAGAGTTATCCGACGAGGACATCCGGTCGTTGGTCCAGGAGGCCCTGAAGGATCCCCGAGGCCCCGGCCGCGATCGCCTCATTGAATCGCTGTTGGAACCCTTGACAACCAAGGCCCAACGGCTCTTAAGACAACGACCGCCCCGCCGGCCGATAAGCGCCGAAGAGTTGGTGAATGATTTTCTCGAAAAGAAGGTATTGCCTCCCCGTAAGCTAGTAGTATTTTTGCAACCCGCGGTTGAGGAACCTAAACGTCTTCTGCCGCGAGTCTGGCGCAGCTTGGCAAACTTCTATGAGGATTTGAACCGACGCGCCGGGCCTTACATGGGTCCTCTCGATCTACCGAGACCTCCCAAGCCCCAACGACGGCCGGTCGATCTTGACGACGATACGACCGCGGGTCCGGTCAATGATCCCACGGACGTTGATCCTGTCCCGCCCCCGGCCCCCGCTGGATCGCCAACTTTCGACGACATTCGCCGCCGGACGCGGGAGCAGCTGGCCGAGTTGCGACGCGTATTCCCGCCCGGCGGCAAACGGCAAGTTTACGGCCCCGCGGTGCGGCTAAGCGAGCGCATTAACCTAGCCAAGCTGATCCACCAGGCGGGGTTCCCCGAGGAGGAAGTCGTTCAGCTCGTCGAGGAGCTGACGCCGTGGACGGCCGAAGAGGAGGGCGAGTTGATTGGATACACCGATATCTCGCTCGGAGAAGCCTGGCGTAAGCTTTGCAGCCAGACGAACAACCGGGTGCATTTATCGACCTCGGAGACGGTCGCGCAAATACTTCAAGTCAAACGGAACCGGTGGCACCAGTGGGTTTGCCGGGGTCGTAAGAAGGTGATTGAGGTGCTCGGCGACCTTAGGGCGAAGGACTTGTTTCCGTACTGGTAACGGCCCTGATGGCCCCGAGGTGAGAGAGGTTTGCGGTGTATGGCCGTGGCCGTCCCGCCCGCAACGAATGATTTCCATTCCCCGGTCCATGCCGCGGAACATCTTTGCGATCATGTGTTGACCCGGCCTGAAGCCCACGATTGGCCGTTGGTGTTGCCGGGCTACCCGTCGCGGCTCAAACCGACGGACGACGCCCACCTGGAGGCTTTGGGACGGTCTCTGTTCGGCCGGACCCCTGCCCCGAAAGCACGGCAGCTGCTCGAACTGTATCGCCAAGCCCTGCGTCAAGCCATCGACGACGCCTTGCGGCTGGGTTGGTGGTGGGAGGAGCAGACTGGCCGGTACTCCAAATGGTTGGGCTACAGTCCTTCGGGGATTTTCGTCGTTTGGGATCGCCGAGTCATTCAGACTGGGTTTTTGTTCCGAGGAGTTAGTTGGCCATGCCGCTGCAAGAAGCCGCGGCACATCAAGCCCCTTCCGAGACGGCGGTCTTCCCGACCAATGCCGCCGGCACCCTGGGTAAATTTGCGTAGCAGGTATCTCCTGTTTTGTGATAATCTTCAGTTTGTCAGAGCTGAGTATGCGGCTGCGTATTTCCGGGGTGAGGTCGGCCCTGACGCAGGGCCCGGAGCTGCGATATTCGTCAGTAGTGGTCCGCCCGATCAACAAGTGTGGCAGCGGCTTTGACGCCGCCTTCGGTATGCAGGCATGAAGGAGAACGCGGTGAATCCTCCGGCTCCCAATCTGCGCGCGCTCGCCGAACAGCGATTTCGCGCGGCGGCCCAGGCGTGGCAAGAGAGCCGCGATGAGCGAGGCCGCGCTCCGTTTGTGGCCCGTGAGGTCTTGGCGGCCTGGGCCGGCTTGTGCCGAGTTGTCGCCCCGGATGCCTGGCCGAAGGACTTGGTCCGACTGAAGAATCGACTTGAGCGCGACGTCGACGCCTTGGTGAAGGCCTATCTGCAAACCTGCCCGTCGGTTGGTTGGCTGCCCGACGCCATGAGCCTTGCCGAGGCTTTGGACCACGCGCAGGACGAGGAGCAATTCCGCGAATGCGACACGGCCGCGGTGATGTTGTTCAACCAACTCGACGACACGCAGTTGGCTGTCTGGCAGGCCCGTCAGCTGGCGAGCAAGGTTCCAACCGAGGCCCGCTCGATGAGGCGATATGTTTTACCGAAAAATATGACCGAATTTTTCTCAGAGTCTGAAGCAGGTGTCCGCAGAGGGCTTGTTTCCCTTGGACTTCCCCTTGGACACTGGAACGTAGGGCCTATTCCGGCATCGGCCAGGCTTGAAACTCGCGCCCCGGAATTGGGATGGGAAGAAAGTATCGCCAAGCAGGCTGAAGACTTTCTGGAGTCGCATCCAGAGGTATTTCTGCCCGCAGCCGACTGGGCCGCGGCCTGGCAGTCGGTCTTCCGTTCCGATCTGGACGAGACGGATTTCGAGTTGTGGGAAACCACCCTTAAGCATCGCCGGCTGGAAGAACTGGTCGAGGACCTGGAAGCAGGGCCTACCCTGGAGCGGCCCAAACTGCCCGACGCGGTCGCTCGCAAGCTCCTGATCGTCACCGTCCCCACATCGAAGCGCGATGTACGTGCCCATCACTGGCGGAAGGTCCAACCGCCGGGGCTGGCTGCGGCTGCGGCCGCGCCGCCGGCCGCCCCTCTCACCACGCTCCGCTGGTATTCCCCCGACGGAAACACGGAGGCCCGCCTGTTGCTGCCGACCGAGGGAGAGTGGCCGGCACGTCTGGCATTGTACGAGCGCTCCAGCGGCGAAGCGGCCAGCGCCTACGGTGGTCGGACCATCCGGCTCGCCGGCATCGAGCGAACGCTCAACGACCGCGCTCAGGCCGACTTCGTCATGCGCGAACTGCACGATGCAAGACAGCACCTGTTGCTCGAAGTCACCGGCGAGCCGTGGGATGCCGTGCCGGACTGACCCGATGCTCGAGCGCTCAGTTCACCAACTTCTGCCGCTCTTTCGCCGATCGCCGACGGACCTGCGTCCTCGCGAAGCCTGCGACCTTTTGATTACCCTGAACCAAGCCGCAGTTTGGCTGCTGCGAGACGAAGTACTCACCCGGCTTCGGGATGAGTACCCTCTCAACGTCACCACACCGCCGCCTCTGCCCGACGTAGCCGGCTCGTGTTGCGTTGTGTACGCCGTGGACGACCCGGAGAGCTTTCCGCTGTTGCGTCCGGCGTTCGCGGTTCCTTTGCAGTGGCGCCGCGGAGAATCTGTGGACTGCGGCCTCCCAAAGCGGCTTCACAACCTAGCGGAGCGAGTTAAGGGTCATTTGGACGTCAAGGCATCGTGGTCATTGCACCGCCTGCCCCCTTTTGACCATCTCGACTTGAGCGGATTGGACGAGCTTCTCAGCCACGAATCTGGCTGGGCCTCAGTGGCGGCTGCTTTGCTCCTGTTGCTCCACGGAGGCAAGCCTCGCCCGGACGTCTGGGCGACCGGAGCCTGGGACCAGAACACCTATCTCCAACCCGTTACTGGCTTGTCCGCCAAGGTGGATCTGGCACGTCAGTGGCGCATCAACCGACTGTTTGTGCCGGAAGTGCAACTCGGAGCGGTGAAAGCATCCGGCCTCGAACTCCTCCCGTTGCACACTGGTCGGAGGAACCCCCGCGAGGCACTTCGGAGCTATCTCATCGCCCTTGAGGCACCGCCGCCCCGAACAGCAACTCGGGAGGAGCGGTGCAACTACTACATGCGCTTGCCCGCTGATAGCGCGGAGCGCAACGCCTACTATCGGGACAACCTGCTGCCTGACATCATTGCCGAGTGCCGCTCGCGCCTGATCGCCCCTCACGACGGCTGGTCGCCCAGCCACCTCATCACCCTCGTCAGCAAGAACCCGGAGCTGATCGAGCTGAGTGCCCAAGCCCTTGGGGTTCGCTGTTGCTTGCTGCTGTACGCCGACGACGCGACCGGCGGCGGAGAGATGAAACGCTTGGCCGACGAAGCAGCGGCCAATCTCCGCACGATCGGCCTTGAAGCCGTGGTCGCCGAGTTTCGTCACGGCCCCGACATGGCCCCGACGATGTGGGCTCCCATCGAGACCTTCTGCCGGAATGTGACGCCCGATGCTCTGGTCTTCGACGCCACCCCGGGGACCAAACTGATGACGCTCTGCATCGAACGGCTTGCTCGGCAATTCTTCCCGTCGAGTTGGCTCATTTATTTACACCACTTCATCCGTCAGAACCGGGTGGAACCGTTCTCTGAGCGCCTGGTCTGTTGGCGGGCGGATGATCCGCGCGGGCCTTTCGGGGACTTCCCGGGGTCGCCGGCAGCCGGGGATGCGGACGGAGCGCACCGCCTATCGCGGCCCTAAGAGCGGGCCGCTGAGGGGGATGCGGCCATCGACGCCCACACCCCAGGGCTCGACGCCGAGCGGCAACGCCCCACTGTCAGGAGCATCGCGGTCGTGCTCCCGTAGCGGGTCGGGCCAGTCGGCGGGAAGGTGCCGTCCGAAGTTGACCGCCGGGCTTTGGGGCGTCAGGCGAAGGTCTGATGCCTCATCGGCCGCCGTGAGTCGAACGAAGCGGGGGTCGGCCACCAGGTCGTGGGTGGTCCAGCCCGGCTGGTAATGGGCTCGACTCAGCTGAAACAGCGGCGAAGCCCGGAACTGGGCCAACGGGTCACCCTTCAGGGCGGGGCCGTCGGCCAAGCCCCAAAGGACATTCCCACCTTCGCGCAGCCGGGCCGCTTCTTTCATGCCGAACACCACGCCCGGGACGCGCTCGGTTTGCACGAAGATATTGTTGAACACGTCTCGTTCGGTGTTTTTCAAGCCTTGGGAGGCGAGGCCAAACAGGAAATAGTCCCGAAAAACGGGCGTCTGCCGGAGGAAGGTGTTGTGATAAACGCGCATCACCGGCCAGGTGGGTGAACCATGGTCGCCGACCAGGTGGCCCTCCCGCCGCAGGTATGCCCCACTAGGGTCGGGCTGGACCGGCGGGGCGGAGTATGTCCCGCCACGCATGTCCAGCACGTTCCGATACAGGAATAGACCCGTGCCGGCGTCGTGGTCGAGGGGCGATTCATCGCGGTCGATCTCGTGCTGCGTAAGGGGGATCAGGCAGCGGCCCAGGCGATTCTGGTACACGAACATGGTGTGCCACCGCAGCTTCGGGCCGCACTCCAGGCCGTCGTCGTTGAAATTGTCCACGAAGTTGTGGTGGAACCGAAGGTTCTTGACGAAGCGGAAGAAGGCGAAATCATGGTCGTCGGTGAACTCGCACCAGGCGATTTCGATGTTTTCGTTGACCGGCTGGTTGTCACGGAAAATCACCTGGTAAGAGGGCGTCCCGCGATACTTCATGTGAGCGCGCGACAACCAGGGGGCCGCCAATCCGCGAAACGCCGAGTGTACCACGCGGACGTACCGCGAGGCATTGACGAGCAGGCCGGGAAACCCGCCGAAGACCGTCACGTGGTCGAGTTCCACGTCTTCGGAGCCGTAGACGTGGATCATGGGGCTGCCCGTCGCGCCGCGGAAGACCAGACCACGAAGCCGCACATGGCGAATGCCCGAGATGCGGCAGACGTCGTCGCCGAAACCGACGGCGACGACCAACGGGAGCTTGCGGGGATCGGTTTCCCCGCGATACGCCCGGTCTCCCAGGCCTGCGAGGCGGTGATGGGCCAGGCGGATGTGGACCCGCCCGGTCTGCCGGTTGAACCACAGCCCGGGGCCGGCGTAGATGCCGGCGTCGCGCTCCTTCTGGCCGGCAATCCACAACTCGTTGTCGGCCCGCAAGTCGCTCAGCAGCCGATAGCCGTGCAACGGCACCATCGAGTCAGCGAAATGACCCAAGGCCAGCGGTCGGTCGTCTTCGATACCCCACATCGGCTCCCAGCTGCCGGGCAGAAACTGGTGCGGCACGCGCCGGTCGTCGAGGTCGAGATAGCTGCGCGTGGACACGTACTCTCCTGCGGCGCCCTCGAGCGCTGGTTGCCACGCGGTCGCCGGTTGCTCGGCAAACTCCCGCAGCCCCCCGTCGATAATGGCCAACTCGCCAGGATATGCCGCCAGGGTGATCGGCGCCGTCGCCGTTCCGGAGACGGACAGGGCCGGACGCTCGTAATACACACCGCCCCGGAGATAGAGCGTGTCGCCCGGCCGCAGCTGACGCAGGGCATGGCGAAGCGATTTCCAGGGGGCGTCGGCGGTTCCGGTGTGGGTGTCGTCGCCGCGTACAGGATCCACGAATCGCGTCGGCCCCTTGGCTAATTCCCCGCCGATCGCCTTCGGCAAGGGGCGCATCGGCGGATGCGACACCGGCCCGGCAGCTGACGCGACCGGGCCGCCTGCCAGCACCACAAGAACAAACCATCCCACGACGGACGTTTTCATGGGTCATCTCCCGCGATGAACCTTCGTCCGTATGACCTAGGCGGCAACACCCCCGTTGACCACCGCAAAGCAGCCGAGCAGCGGCGCCGCCGGCGCCGCAAGCCGCATTGGCTGGTTGAGGTAGCGAGGAAATTGGGTAGTTTGAGGGCAGGGATTCACGGGCAGACAGTCAGGGTAAAGGGGATGCCGGCCGGTGCCGCTGGCGGCACCGGCCAACCAAGCACGCCCTCGCGCCCCGCCGCATTCTCATCGGCTGCCGACGAAAATGCCGCCGCGGAATGCCGGATCGAAGGCGAAGAAACTGTCCAGAAGGGCCAGGGTCAGGCCGTCAAATTCCCGGACGTCGGGCTGCCCGCCCGGTCCCGGGCCGGTGATGATGTCCGCCCGACCGTCTTCGTTCAAGTCGGCCGTGGTCACCCGGACACCGCCGGCGAACGTCGGCGCGTAGGCATAATACGACGCCAGTTCGGTCAAGCCGCCGGCGTCGAAGACGCGCACGTGCGGCCCAGCTCCCGGCCCGGCGCCGACGACGAGGTCGGCTCGACCGTCGAGGTTGACGTCGCCGGCGGCCACGAACACGCCGCCGCGGAATCCCGGAGCAAAAGCGAAAAAGCTGGCCAGCACGGCCCCGGTCTGGCTGAAGACCCGGACATGCGGCCCCGCGCCGGGACCGGCGCCGACGATCAGTTCATCGCCCGGCAGGCCGTCGAAATTGCCGGCCGTCACGGTGATACCGCCGCGAAAACTGGGCGAGAAGGCGTAAAAGCTGCCCAGCGGGCCGGGAAGTTGCACGGCCTGACCGCCCACGATGTCAAAGATACGGACGTGCGGCCCGGCCCCCGGCCCCGCTCCCGTGACGATTTCCATCGCCGGGTCGGCGTCGAAATTCCCCACGGCAACCCGCACACCTCCGAGAAATCGGGGAGCGTAGGCATAAAAGCTCGCCAGGATCGACAGGTTCGCTCCGCTCCAAGCGATGACGTGAGGCCCACCTCTCGGGCCAGCCGCCGTCACAATGTCCGGCACGCCGTCGCCGTTGACGTCGCCGACGGCCACACTCACCCCGCCGCGGTATCTCGGATCGTAGGCGAAGAAGCTGAACAGCAGTGCTCCGGTGGGAATGTCGTAGACCCGGACGTGCGGTCGGGCGCCGCGACCGGCCCCGACCGCCAGCATGTTGTTGAGGATGGTCTGGAGCACCACACCGGACGTGCTGCCGTTGAAATTGGCGTCACCGACATACACCGCCGTGATGTTATGCGTCGGCGGCGTGATGCCCAACGTCGTGATCGTCAGCGACGCCTGCATCTGCCCGCCGACATTTACCAGCGGCGCGCTGCCGATCAGCGTCGTTCCGTCGAAGAAATTGACCGTGCCCGTAGGGTTGCCAGCGCCCGGGGCCACTGCCGCCACCGTCGCCGTGAATGTCACCGGCTGACCGTAATACGTCGTCGGGTCCGACGTCGTCAGCGTGGTCGTCGTGTTGGCCGGCTGCACGGTCTGGCCCAAGGTCAGCGTGCCCACGCTGGGGTTGAAATTCGAGTCGCCGTTGTAATTGACCTGCACCGAGTGCGGCGAGCCGGTGACGGTCAGCGTGCTGGTGCTGTACGTCGCCTGGCCGAAGCCATCCAACGCCACGCCCGAGGCCACCGTCGTCCCGTCGATGATGAAATCCACCGTCCCCGTCGGCGTCCCTGAGCCGGCCGGCCCGGTGACGGTCGCGGTGAAAGTCACGTTCTGGCCGAAGACGGATGGGTTGACGCTTGACGACACCGTTGTGGTGGAGACGTAGCCGACGACTGTCAGAACAACCATATTCGCGGCGTAATCGTAATCGATCTCGAAGATTCGATTGCCGACCGTGAATTGCGCGAGGTCAGGGAGGCCGTTGAACGTGCCGGAGACGCCGCCGGTGCTCAAGATGATTTGGAAGGCATCGCCGATGGTGGCGTTGTAACCGAGGTTGACGCTAAGGGTGGCGCCACCAAGGTCGATGGTGCCGTTGACTTGCAGCTGATCGTGCTGCATGCCGGGCGTGGTGCCGTTGAGCTCGACGCTGAACGTCACACTGTTGTTCCAAGTAACGGGGCCGGTGGTCGTGAGGATGGCGGTGCTGGCACCGGGGGCGACGATGCCGCCGTTCGACGAAGCGGTGATGGTGCCGACGGTCCCTTGCCCGCCGAGCAGGCCGCCGTCGAGGAGGACATCACCGGCCACACCGTCCACCAGCAGCCGGCCTTGCTGGATCGTTGTCAGGCCGGTGTAGCTGTTGAGCAGGTTGGTCAAGACGGCGGTCCCAGTCCCGGTTTTCGTCACCGCTCCGGTTCCGCTAATGACGCCACTGAGCTGGCTGGTGCCCGTACCGTCGAGTACAAGTGTCTGGCTGTTGGTGTTGATCGGGGAGCTGATCAGCAACGTGAAGGTGGAGGAATTGTTAGCGATTGTCGAGTCTTCGCCCAGCACGATGCTGGAAAAGGAGATAAGGGCGTCTGAGCCGCTGCTCCCGGAACTGACGATGCCGCCTGCCGCAAGGTTGATTGAGTTGCCGGTCAGGATGAAGTTATTGATCGGATCGTCGCTAAAGATGGTGATGGTCAAATTAGCGGTGAGACCCGGAACGTCATTGTTGGCGTTGAAGTTATTGATGGTCGCGAAGCTGGTGTCGAAGATCAGGTCGGAGTCTGTCGCGCTGGGGACGGCGTTCTCCGACCAGTTGCTGGCCACGCTCCACTTGTCTCCTGAGGGGCTGGTGTCGCCGACCCAGTGGAGCGTGGCTGGGGCCAGCCGGTCCTCCAGCAGCTCGACGCGGGGTTGGCAGCGGGTCAGGCGGCCTGAGAGTCGGCATGATCGTCGCCGTGCTCGAACGCGATCGCACAGACGGAGCCACTTTTGCCACAGGAGTCGCCTCATCGTCTGCTCCTTAGGAAAATCGAGGACCATCAGTTGTCGTTGATGCCGCAATCGCGTGAGCGAGTCGGAATCCGCTCACACTGCTATAGTCACCCGTAAAATTCCCCCTGTGCCAAGAAAACTTCCAGAAGTCATCCTAAAATCTTTTGCCAACGATCAATCCTGCCTTCAAGACACTTTTTGCCTGAAGTTCGTTTTTTGTGTGATTTCCCGTCCTTCAGTCTGTTCGGGTCCATCGCATGGCAAACGCTTTGGAACGCCGCATCGAATTGCGTGATGATGCCGACACGCAGGTTTACCTGGTGCAGGGGCTGTGGTTGCAACGATTTCAGGCACCCGTGGCCGAGTCCGTGCGGTCGGTCCTCGAGGGGGCCTTGCACATGGCGAACGAGGGGGTGCCGCTCCCGCCGCTGGGGTTTGTCGCCGACCTGGGCCGGCTGTTAGTTGAGCCAATCCGCAGCTGCCGAGCCATTTCCCTCCCTCCGGTCCCTGGGTTCGATCCAGGGATCGTGCGTCTTTATGAAGACGATGTCCTCGGCAGACTGTGCCTTGATGCGGAATTTGAGCGAATTCAGGACGCGGTCGCTGCCCTGCAACCCTCGGACCAGCCTCGGGCACTCACCTTCGTCGCGGCGGCCCTGCAACGGCAGGTCGGCTGGTGGGGCGTCGAGCTGAACCCGGCCATCGTCCGGCGGCTGATCGAGGAGCCACCCGGAGAGGTCTTGGCGAAGGGAAGAGAGTCAATGACCCGAGATGGCTGGCATCCCGAGCTGAGGCGCTGGTACGCCCAGGCTGGTCCCTTATGGCGCCGCGCCAGACGGCTGATCTCCCCCGAGGATCTTTTCGAGTTGGAGCAGGGCACGGCCCTGAAGGACCTCAGCTTCCGCTGGGCCTTGCGCCAAGTAATCCAGGCAGTCGAGGCGCTCAGCGGCCGACTGCCGCATCTGCGGCCTCGGCCGCTCTCGGGCCGCCGGGTGGTTCCCGCGGCGGCGCGGGACGAAGGCCGTTACCCTATGGGCGGCTACGCCTCGATCACCACGCGCGGCAGCATCGAGAGCCTGGTGAGTTCGCAGCTGGCGTACGTCGAGCCGGAGCTACGCCCTGACCTTTTTGATGTCAAGTACACCCGTGACGAACTCCTGTACTTTGCCCGTGACGAGAACCAACTGCTGCGACCGGAGCGGACGTATGTCATCGCCCTGTGGCCCGAGCTGACCGCGGCTCGTTTCAAAGACCCGGAACTTCCCTGGCAGCGGACCATCCTCCTGCTGGCTTCGCTGGTCGTCGTGGTGCGCAAGCTGAGCGACTGGCTGCACACCGATGCGCTGCACTTCGACATCCGTTACGTCGACACCGGTCACTCCGCTGCCTTGGACCTGGAAGAGGAGTTGCTGCCCCGGCTGCTGAGCCAGCCCATCTCGCGGGGCGTGGTGCGGCTGGACCGGCTGCCGGCGGCGGAGCTGGTGGCCCATTGCACATCCCTAGCCCGTACCAGCCTGTGCCACGCCCTGATGATTTCTACTGAAGACGTTCAGCTGCCGCTGCGCTCGGCCCACTTGTCGCGCTGGCGGCTCGATGGTCCCGTGCCGGAGTTGGGCTTCGACGACGGGCCATTGCGCGCCGGTGCGGGCAACACGCCGCTGGACGCCTGGGCCGGGGTTGTGACTCGCCTGTTGGAGCATTGGTGCTAAGAAGCCCCCTCTGCCGACTATTTGCCTTGGGGGGCCGGTTGAGCGGCGGGAAGGATTCCCCGGGCGCGCAGCCAATCGGCGCAGCGTTGCGGCCAAGAGGAGCACGGCTGCGGACTGGGTCGCAAGCCGAAGCCGTGGCCGCCGCTGCTATAAACGTGCAGCTCCGCAGGCACGCCCGCCTTCTTGAGGGCGAGGTAGTAGGCGACACTGTTCTCGGCCCGCACCCGGTCGTCGCCGGCATGGACGAGAAACGCTGGTGGCGTGGCCTTGGTAACGGGAAGATCGGCGACCAGTCGGTCGTCCTCCCGGCCGACCAAGTATGCCGGGTAAACCAAGACCGTGAAATCAGGCCGACAGCTGACCTGATCGACCTCGTCCAGCCGATCGTAGGAACGCTGCTCAAAGCGGGTGGAGGCGGCGGCGGCCAAGTGGCCGCCCGCCGAAAAACCGAGGATACCGATTCGCTTGGGATCGATCCCCCAGTCGCTGGCCTTGCTGCGCACCAGGCTGATCGCCCGCTGGGCATCCTGGAGTGGCTGGATCGGCGGCTGGTCTTTTGGCTGGCCGGGGCGGCGCGGCACCCGGTATTTCAGGACCACGCCGGTCACGCCGAGGCCGTTGAGCCACCGGGCCACTTCCTCCCCTTCCTTGTCCCAAGCCAGGATGTTGTAACCGCCGCCCGGGGCGATCACGACCGCTACCCCCGTATTCGAGTCCGGGGCGGGGCGAAAGACATGGAGCGTGGGTCGGCTGACGTTGGTGATCCGCACCACCGGCGGCTCGCCCGGACGCGGTGGCGTGACTGTCTCTTCGCCCACGGCCCCTGTCTCTCCCGGGGCCTTGCCCGGCCATACATCCAGGACGATGGGTTTTTCCGCCGCCCCAAGCCCGGCGCCAGTCCAGAAAAGCACTCCCACCAGCCACCGCGCGACCCACATGATTTCGACCTCCCGAGAACACACAAGAATGCTGCCCACGTCCACCGTCATCGCTTTCTTATCCCGGTTCACCGCCGCCGGCCCGTCTGAATGTCGGCCTCTTATCGGTTGACTTAAGGCGCCGGCACTGGCCGGGGAACGGAAGCAAGTCAGCAACGAGGTTCGGGAACCGTTGCCAAGTTCTTGCTCACTCGGCTAGCGACTCGGGCGTCCGTCCTGTTGGTCGCTATCGGCTTGGCGGGGGCATTCGTGTTACAATCGAGGCGGGCAGGCGGCCTTGGCCGCCGGCCCGCCAGGACAGTACAGGAGGGTCGCCATGTTGGCTGGTGTGGTCGCCGAGAAGCCGGAGCGGCTGTCAACCCGCCCGCGCTCCATCCGGGCACCACGGGGTGCGGAGCGCAGCTGCCGCGGCTGGATCCAGGAAGCCGCCCTTCGCATGCTTATGAACAACCTCGACCCGGAGGTGGCCGAGGATCCCGACCGGCTGGTGGTTTACGGCGGCAGCGGGAAGGCCGTACGGAGTTGGCGAGACTTCGACACCATCGTGTCCACCCTGCAAAAGCTGGGGAACGACGAGACTCTCCTGGTGCAGTCGGGCAAAGCGGTCGGCGTCCTCCGCACCCAGGAATTCGCCCCGCGGGTACTGATCGCCAACAGCTTGCTGGTGCCCCAATGGGCTACGTGGCAGGAGTTCCGCCGGCTCGAACAAATGGGCCTGACGATGTTTGGCCAGATGACGGCCGGCAGCTGGATCTACATCGGCAGCCAGGGGATTCTGCAAGGGACGTACGAGACGTTTGCTGCCTGTGGCCGGCGTCATTTCCGGGCCGCCAGCGCGTCGGGCGAGGCCCCGCTGGCCGGCCGACTCGTGGTGTCGGCCGGCCTGGGCGGCATGGGCGGCGCCCAACCCCTGGCCGCCACCATGAACGGCGCCGCCTTCCTCGGCATCGAAGTCAACCCGACGCGCATTGCCCGCCGGCTTCAGACCGGCTACCTGGACCGTGCCACCGACCACCTCGACGAAGCCTTGAGCCTGCTGCATGATGCCCGGAAAAACCGCCTGCCCTTGTCCGTCGGCCTGTGCGCCAACGCCGCGGTGGTCCTCCCCGAACTCGTGCGTCGCGGCGTGGTCCCCGACGTCGTCACCGACCAGACCTCCGCCCACGACACTCTCAACGGTTATGTGCCCATCCCACGCACGCCGCACGAGGATCTCGACGAGCTGCGGCGGAGCAACCCGGCCGAGTACGAGCAGCGGGCTCTGGAATCGATCGCCCTTCACGTCCAGGCGATGCTCGAGCTTCAGCGCCACGGCGCGGTGACGTTCGAGTACGGCAACAATATCCGGGCACAAGCCGTCCGTGCGGGCGTGGCCGACGCCTTTCGCATCCCCGGCTTCGTGCCGGAGTACATCCGCCCGATGTTCTGTGAGGGCAAGGGACCGTTCCGCTGGGTGGCCCTTTCCGGCGACCCCGAGGACATCGCCCGAACCGACAAGGCCGCTCTGGAGACGTTCCCCCACGACGAGTCGCTGGCGCGCTGGATCCGCCAGGCGCGAGACAAGGTCCGCTTCCAGGGACTGCCGGCGCGGATCTGCTGGCTGGGCTACGGCGAGCGGGCGCGGCTCGGCCTCCGCTTCAACGAGATGGTCCGCCGCGGCGAACTGCGGGCACCGATCGTGATTGGCCGTGACCACCTCGACGCCGGCTCCGTCGCCTCTCCCTTCCGGGAAACCGAAGGAATGAAAGATGGCTCCGACGCCATCGCCGATTGGCCGATCCTCAACGCCCTCGTCAACACCGCCTGCGGCGCCGGCTGGGTCAGCGTCCACCACGGCGGCGGCGTGGGCATCGGCTACAGCCTGCACGCCGGCATGGTCGTGGTGGCAGACGGCTCGTCCGAGGCCGACCGCCGCCTGGAACTCGTCCTGACCAGCGATCCCGCCATGGGCGTCATCCGCCACGCCGACGCCGGCTACGACCAAGCTATCGGCTGCGCCCGCGAACGGGGCGTCAGCATTCCCGGATTGAACTATTGAGGCGGCGTTCGCTTTCAGGGACGCACGACCGAGTCGAAGACGCGCACTTTCCTCCAGTTGTCTTTGTTCTCATCAATGAACTGTTGATGCCGGGGCGCCTCCTGGTAGGCGTCGTGGGCCTTTTTATTCTCAAACACGATATGCAGGCTCACGTCAAAATCCCGGTCGTTGACGTCGCGTCGGAAGTCCTCGGCCAAGGTACCTGCCGCGAAATAAACCTCCCCGGGGTGCTTTGTCAGATACTTCTTGCAGGCGGCGACGAGCTTTTCCTTGGCCTGCGGCGAGGCGTCCTTGAGTGAAAAGTAGACGTTGTGGACGATCATTGGGTCTTTGACATCGGCGGCTTCACTCGACCGACTCGGCCAACCGATGACACCCACCGCCAGCAAGCCTGCCGCGGCAATCCCTAACAGCCATGAGCGCATGGTTCGCCTCCGGGATGAATGGAAATCTGAAGCGTGTCACGAACTGGTGTAGGAGCCACGGCGTGTACGACAAGATTGACCGCTTGCGATTCATCGGCTCGCGCTCGGAGCACCATGGTGCCGCCGATTCATCGGTTCGCGATCGCTTCTCCCATTTCCCGCGACTTTTCCCTGGCATCCAGGTTCCGCTGAGGTTAGAACAATTCTCAGCGCTGCTGCGGCGGCGGCGCAGCGAACATCTCTTTGTGCCCGAAAGTGGAGGACCTCCGATGCGACGTTTCGTGACTGCCCTGACGGTCGTGCTCCTCGGGGTGGGTGTGGTGCTGGCCGATGAAATCGCCGGCACGATCAAGAGCCTCGACCCCGACAAGGGTTCCCTGGTGCTGTCGGTAAATGGCAAGACGGAGAAGTTCCGAATTGCTCGCGCCACAAAGATCCTGGACAGCACCGGCAAAGAGTTGCCGGGAGGCCTCACTTCCCCGGAACTCAAAATCGGGGCAGAGGTCACGGTCGTGACGGAAAAGGTAGGCAAGAAAGCCACGGCGGTCAAAGAGCTGCGGCTGGGAAAGAAGTGACCGGCGGCGGCGCGCCCGCATGCCTGCGCGCCGCCGACAGGGCGGCGCACAGGCACCGCCCCTTACGGCTTTGCCGCCACGCGGTCGGCAATGAATTTCAGCAGCGCTTCGCCGGCTGGGTCGCCGTCGGTGCTGACGCGCAAGATGATGCTGACATGGTTGCGATCCTTGATTTCGCACGTCTCGGCGGAGCACTTCTTTTCCTTCAGGGCCTTGCAGAACGCCTCCGACATGGTGCCGCAGGTGGGGAAATCTCTCTCCGCATAAACGATCAGAAACGGCGGCGCATCACCCCGGACGTGAGTCATGGGCGAGGCCTTCTTGCAGATCTCCGGATCTTTGCCGAAAACGGAGGCCAGCAACGGCGTGGTGACGACGTAGATGCCGCTCATCGGCATGACGCCCTTGATGGCCTTGAGGCTCAGGCCGTGCTCCCGAAGATAGGTGTCGTCGGTGGCCAGCAGGGCGGCCAGGTGGCCGCCCGCTGAATGTCCGCAGACGAATATCTGGTCCGGCCGGCCGCCATAGTCCGCGATGTGTTTGTGCGTCCAAGCGAAGGCCCGGGCTACGTCTTTGATGTGCTCCGGGTGTTTCACCGCCGGCGATAGCCGATAGTTCGTCACCACCGCTCCCACGCCGTGCCGGGCGAAAAATTCGCCGATGGCCGAGTAGACCCCGAAATAGTTCTTGTCCCCGGTCCGCCAGGCTCCGCCGTGGATGAAGAGGACCACGGGATAGTCCTTCCGATCAGTCGGCAGGTAGAGGTCGAGTTTGTGCTTGACCTGGTCGGCGTCGGGGCCGTCGTAGTAGGCGATGTCCCGAATCACCCGCACGTCGGCGTCAGCGGGCTTGTTGTCGTCTCCACGAACCGCACCAGAACCCCAGAACCACGCCACCGCCACCAGCGACGCGGACACCACATTCGATCGGAACATAAAAACCTCCCCGGACCGAAAATCCCCGGCTATCTTGGCGCACTCCGGTCAGGCTGTCAATCTTCGGCCCCCAGTTAGACAATCGCTTGGAACCGGAAGAAATCGAGCGGGAGGTGGTAGCCGAGCTGCGCGGCAAACGGCCCGACGACGGCGTGCAGGCGCAGCAACTCATCGGGGGAGATGGGATTGTCGCCGACCGCCCCGGGAACCCTCAGTTCCCGGGCCTGCATGTTGAGCGGCACGCCAAGGTACTCCTCGAGCGGCCGGGGATCAAACCCCGGGGACAGGAGCTGTTCATAAAGGATCAATCGGCCACCAACCTGGGCATGAGACTGGTAAAACCCCTGGGCCAGGCTTAACCAGTGCTGGCCGAATTGTTCCGGCGTGTGCCAGACGTCCTCCGGCCAGCGACGGATGACGGCGACACCAATCCGCCGAAACGACATCCAGCACGCGTAGGGATCGCGGATGAGGAAAAGAAAGCGGGCCTTGGGGAAGACCCAGCGGAGGTAGAAGGCGTATTCGATGCCGAAGCGCACCGCCTTAATCCCCCAGCGGCGATAACCTTGCAGATGAGCCGGCTCGGCGAAGAGGCGGCGGAGGAACGCCACGTGCGCTTCGAGCAGGTGCTGCGGCGACGGATACAGGTCGGCCGTCCATTTCTCCGCCAACCGTCCCTGCCACGACGGGTGGTGAATGAAGTAATGCTCCGGCGGCCAGTCATGCCGGAAGCAGGTCAGCGGCTGGGCTAAGCGCTCAATCATGCCGCTGATTTCATACGGCTCTCCCCACATTAGGCAGCAATCCAACAGCATCCGCTGCACGAGCGTGGAGCCGGAACGCCAGCCGGCGGCCAGAAGAAAGATCGGCTCGTCGACGGCGGTCGATTGGCAATCAGGCCAGCGTTGTTGGATCAACGAAATGGCTTGGGCGAGTGGCGACTTCATCACGGACCCCGGACGCCGGGCTGAGCAGGGACTTCCAGCGCCCGTCAAAGCTTGGGGGGTAAGGAAACACGCCCGTCGAGTCGCTTCCCGTTGAGCGTGTCAAGCGACTTCGCCGGATAAGGGGGGTGGCAGCGATCCCGGCGAAATCGGCCGGCGGAAGGACGTGGTCACGCGTCGCACCTCCGGCCAAGATTAGACGAACGAACCCCAGAAATGTTCAACCCCGAAAAAACCCTTCTGGCGGAAAATTCTTGGGGACTTCCTGCGGGCCCCGGAAACCGGTTTCCGGGATGACCCTGGCCTGCTTTTTCATGACACACGCGGGGGCCAAAATGACACAACCCGGCGTCAAGTTTGACAGACAGGGAACATCAGAGGCTTATCCAGACGATGCGATTTCCTCCAGCTTAAACATTTTTGATACGATTGATCACTTTGGCATAAAAGATGCTAGGGTCAAAGGTTTTTAGTGATATATGAGTTTCTATCCAAGGAAGGTGTCGGTCATGCTCGTTCTGTCCCGCAAACTCGGTGAATCCATCGTCATCGACAATCAGATCACTGTCACCGTGGTGGCCGTGGACGGTAACAAGGTCCGGTTGGGGATCATGGCGCCGCCGGAGGTCCGTATCGACCGTGAGGAGGTTCATCGCCGTTTAAGTGAATTCGGTGCCGGTCCTAGCCGCGGTGACCCGGCCTGTATGGCAGCATACGTCTGAGCTTTAAAACCACAACGCTTTGTTGACGACGTTGCGCAACGGCTCCCCGCGCTGGAATCGGCGAATGTTGTCCAGCAGGACCGCCAAGTGCCGCTCGGCAATCCGCGGCGAATAGCCGGCGACGTGCGGCGTCAGGATGACATTCGGCTGCTTCCAGAGCGGGTGGTCGGCGGGCAGAGGTTCCACCTCAAAAACGTCCAAGGCCGCCCCGGCCAATTCCCCCGCATCCAAGGCCGCCAGCAAATCGGTCAGATCGACGATGGCCCCGCGGCCGACGTTGATCAGGTAGGCACCTCGCTTCATTTGCCGAAACTGCGGCCGGCGAAACATCTTCACCGTCTGCGGCGTGTGAGGAGCGGCAATGGCCACGAAATCGCTTTGCCGCAATAACTCCGGCAGCTGCTCGGGCTTCCACAGATGGGCCACTTCGGGCGGAGCCTCCTCACGCACCGGATCGACCGCCAGCACTCGCATGGAGAAGGCAGCCGCTCGCCGGGCGATCTCGGAGCCGATGTGGCCGAGGCCGACGATGCCCAGCGTCGTGTCTGCCAGGTGCATATGCGCGCGGTCGATCGCGCTGACAGTCCCCGGACCTGCCGCGAAGCTGACGCGCCCCGCTTCGCCGCCAACCGGCTCCCAGCGGGCTTCCAGCTGCTGACGGATGTAGCGGTGCAGGTTCCGCGCAAAGCAGAGGATGTAGCCCATCACCTGGTCCGCGATCACGTCGGAAAACAACCCGCGCATGTTCGTCAAGACGCACGGGTGCTGCACCAACTCGGGAAACATGTAGTGCTCCAGGCTCGCTGTCGCCGCCTGGACCCATCGCAGCTGGCGCGCCACCGCCAACATCCCCGGCGTCAACTTGCCGAACACCGCCTCCGCGTCCGGCATGGCGGCCACCGCCTCGGCCTCATCCCGAGCGTTCACAACGGTCATTCCCTCGGCAACAGCGGCGATCTTCTCCAGACGTGCCGCCTCCACCGCCGGATAAACCACCAATTTCATCGCTATGGTCCCAATGGGGTGATGCACGGGCCCGCGGCCGGCGTCGCAGGCTCCCGATCGGTGGACCGATTTTGTACCATTTGCACCCATGCCGGCCAAGTGACTGACCGAACAGGCGCGTTGCGAGGCTCGGGCGGCGGACGACGGCTGACCGTCGCCGCCAGGAGCAGGGCGGGGGTGTGCGACCATGCCGAGTTGCTGGGGCTGGACGACCGCCGCCTGGGGAGTGGGGCTGGCATGGCTGTCGATGACCGCCCTCGCCCTGGGCCATGTGGCACTAGTAGGGCACAATGTTCCGTTCGCCGACGAATGGGAATTCATTCCCGCGGCGGTCGGGGCGGAACCGCTCGGACCCTGGCTGTGGCGGCAGCACAACGAACACCGCTTGCCGTTGCCCCGGCTGGTCTGGTGGCTCCTCTTCCAGGGGACGCGCGACTTCCGCACGGGCATGTATGCCCAGGTGGTGGCCCTATCGGCGTTGGCGGCGTGCCTGAGCGTGTCGGCCGCCCGCCGACGGGGGCGGGCGGCCTGGAGCGACCTCTTCTTCCCGATGGCCCTGCTCCACTGGGGACACCACGAAAACTTGCGCATGGGGTATCAGATCAACTTCGTGATGTTTCTCGTCTTGGCGGCGGGCCTGCTGCTGATTGGTATCCTGCGCCGCGGCCCCCTCCAGCCGCTGCGCGACGGCCTGATCGCCGCCGCCCTTGCCGCCTCGCTCATGCTTTGCGGGGCCGCTGGCCTACCCTTCGGGGTCATGATCGCCGGTTGGCTGCTGGTCCTGGTCGGCTGGGGTTGGCGTTGGTCGTCAACGCATCCTTGGCGCGACGCGCTCGTTTTGTTCGTCCTGGCCATTGGCCTCCTCGCCTATCCCGTGGTGTATTTCGCAGATTACCATCGGCCGCCGCTCCATCCCCCGAGCGCCGGCGTCCTGGCCTCTGCCTGGGTGGGATTGCAAGTGCAGACCATGGCTTTCGGCGATGTCCGCTGGTCGTGGCCGATCTCCGGCGTGTTGATGGCCGCACTGGCCGCAGCCACCCTCGGCGTCCTGACACGGGTCTGGAACCGCCACCCGGCCGAGCGCGCCCGGGTGCTGGGCGTTGCCTTCTTTCTCGTCGCCTGCGGGGGCATGGCGTTTTTCATCGGCTGGGGCAGGTCAGGATTCGACTGGCACCGCCACGGACTGGCGACCACCATGGGGTTGTGGTCGCGCTACGGCTTTCTCGCCCTGCCGTTCGTCCTGGCGTGCTATTTCGGGTGGCTGGAATATGGGGGCGCGCGCGGCCGGCACCGGGTGCCGGCCGCCTTGTGCCTGGGGGCCTGCGTCGCCCTGGTACCCAACATGCTTATCGGCTACCACGTCAATCGGGGGGTCGCCGCCGA
>JANWYO010000313.1 GCA_025055215.1 Gemmataceae bacterium | reverse complement strand
GGTCATCGAGAGCGCCCGGCAACTGAGCCGCTTCTGCGATGTTTACAAGGCGGAGTTTCCGGGCACGCTGGGGCGGGAAACCGAGCGGCAGCTGCTCGACAACCTCAAGGCCCTGAACGCGGCCTCGGAGCGACCTTGGGTGCTCCTCAGCGCTGGGGTGGACTTCCCCGATTATAAGCGCCAGGTGGAGATGGCCGTGAGCGCCGGGGCCAGCGGGGTGCTGGGAGGACGGGCCTTTTGGAAAGAGTATTTCCTCCAGGACGGCCCCCAGGCCCGGGAGCAATTTGCCCGCACGGAGGCGGCCGAGCGAGTCCGCCAGATTGATGACATCGTGCGCAGCCGGGCTACCCCGTGGTTTGTCCGCTACGGGTTGAGCGCGGAGCAACTCCCGAACTTCCGCGTCGCTGAGAACTGGCACTTCCGCTACGCTGGCCCCAGCACCGGCGGAGCGGCGGGCAAGCCGGCCGAAGGGGAGGTCTACTGAACCTCGGCCCTCCTTCCGGTTCGCCCTGCCGTTGACAACGCGAACCGGTCGCCTAGCTGCGCAGCCACCGTTCCAAAGCGTCCAGGCCGGCCGTCAATTCCGCCCGGCTGGCGGCGAACGACAGCCGGGCAAACCCTTCGGCGCCAAAGAAAGCCCCCGGCACCAGGTTCACGTGGGCCGCTTCCAGGGCGGCTTGGCAGAATGTGACCGAGTCGGTCACGAGACGGCCGCCGAACGTACGGCCGAAGTGGTCGGCGACACGGAAGAAAGCGTAAAACGCGCCGTCAGGTGGCTGGAGCTGGATGCCAGGCATCCGCGTCAGCCGCTCGCACACCAAGTCGCGCCGGGCCTCGAATTCCTGCCGCATCGCCTCGACGCATTCCTGGTCGCCCTCCAGGGCGGCCAGGGCGGCATACTGGCTGATGCTGCACGGGCTGCTGGTCTCCTGGCTCTGGATGTTGCCCATGGCCTTGATGACGTGCATCGGTCCCAAGGCCCACCCGATCCGCCAGCCCGTCATGGCGTAACTCTTGCTGACGCCGCTGACGGTGATCGTCTGCTCGACTAATTCCGGCCGAAGCGTCACGAAGCAGGTCGTGCGCACGCCGCCGTAGACCAGGTGCTCGTAGATTTCGTCGCTCATCACGGTGATGCCCGTCCGCACGACGACGTCGGCCAACGCCTCCAGTTCCCCTCGGCTGTAAACCATGCCGGTGGGATTGCAGGGGGAATTGAGCATCAACAACCGGGTGCGTGGGGTAATCGCTGCCTGGAGTTGCGCTGGCGTGATTTTGAAGCCGCGGTGCCACGAGGTTTCGAGCAGCACATACTTCGCCCCGGTCATTTCCACCAGGTCGCTGTAGCTGACCCAATAGGGACTGGGGATGAGGACTTCGTCGCCTGGGCCGACCGTGGCCGCCAAGACGTTGTGGATGGAGTGTTTGGCGCCGTTAGAGATCAGCACCTGATCGGGGCCGTAACGCAGGCCGTGATACCGTTGATACCATCGGGCGACGGCCTGGCGCAGCTCCAACAGGCCATTGGCCGCCGTGTAGTGTGTGTGGCCGGCTTTCATGGCGGCAATGGCGGCTTGCTGGATGTGCTCCGGGGTGGGAAAATCCGGCTCGCCGACGCTAAAGTCGTAGACGTGAATCCCCTCCGCTTTCAACGCCCGGGCCTTGGCGGCAGCCGCCAGGGTGGCCGACGGCTTGACGCCCGCGGCCATGGCTGAAATGGGAATCGCTTGGCTCATCACTTGGGGTTCCTCGCTGGGCGATTGCACGGCGGCCTGGACGGCATTCTATCGGGCGGTGCCGCGGCTGGCGCCGGCACCGCTCGGCGCACCCTCCCGCCCCATGACGCCCCGCCGACAGGCCGGTGGATCGATGCCCTCTGGCGCGGTCGCTCAGCCTCGACCGACGAAGGGCATCTTGGTGGCCATCACCGTCAAAAACAGCACGTTCGCGTCCAGCGGCAAGCTGGCCATGTAAGCCACAGCCCGGGCGACATGCTCCACGTCCATAGTCGGCTCCACGGCCTTTTTCCCGCTGGCTTGCAGCACTCCCTGGGCCATCCGCGCCGTCAACTCCGTGGCCGCGTTGCCGATGTCGATCTGGCCGCAGGCAATGTCATACTTTCGGCCATCGAGGGCCGTGGATTTAGTCAGGCCGGTGACGGCGTGCTTACTGGCGGTGTAGGGGGCGGAGTGGGGCCGCGGGACGTGGGCCGAGATGGAGCCGTTGTTGATGATTCGTCCGCCGCGAGGGTCTTGCTCCTTCATGAGGCGGAAGGCCGCCTGCGTGCACAGGAAGACGCCGGTGAGGTTGATGTCGATGACGCGGCGCCATTGCTCCAGGGTGAGGTCTTCGAGAGGGACGGCCGGGGCGCCGACGCCGGCGTTGTTGAAGAGGAGGTCGAGCCGGCCGAACCGCTCCCGGATGGAGCGAAACAGCGCCTCGACCGAGGCGGGATCGCTGACATCGGCCGGCACCGTCACGGCCCGGGCCGCGTCCGGCCCGGCAGCGGCGGCGGTCTGTTCCAAGGCGTCGCGGCGGCGGCCGGCCAGCACCACCGTCCAGCCGTCGCGAAGCAGTGCCAGCGCGGAGGCCCGGCCGATGCCGGATCCGGCGCCTGTTACCAAGGCGATTTTCTGCGGACTGCTCATAGGGAAGCCTCGCTCGGGCACCCGGCGGCCGCGGAACCAGCCCGGCCCGCGGCCGCGGCGTCGGTCAGCTGCCCAGCGGATTCAACTTGTCCGGATCCAGCCCCAAGTCGCGGATCGCCTCTTGGACACGGGAGCGCGGCACCAAGCCGCGGCTTGCCAGCCGCCACAAGGCGGCCACTGTGATGCACTCGGCATCGACCTCGAAAAAGCGCCGAAGCGTGGGCCGGTCGTCGCTGCGGCCGAAACCGTCGGTCCCCAGCGGGAAGAGTCCGCCCGGGACCCAGCGGGCGATCATCTCGGGCACGGCCCGCATGTAGTCGCTGACCGCCAGGAACACGCCCTCCTCGGCGGCGAGCAGGCGTTCGAGATAGCTGCGGCGAGGCTCGGCGGTGGGGTGGAGGAGGTTCCAGCGCTCGGTCTCTAAGGCATCGCGACGGAGTTCCTTGTAGCTGGTGGCGCTCCAGACGTCGGCGGCGATACCGTAGCGCTGGGCGAGGATGTCCTGGGCCCGCAACGCCTCGCGCAGGAGTGGGCCGCTGCCGAACAGATGCACCTTGCCCGGGGGGGCGGCCAGCCGCCCCCCCGGGCGAATCGGCGTCGGCTTCAGCTTGTACAGTCCCCGAACAATCCCCTCGGCAGCCCCCTCCGGCATTGGCGGCATCGGGTACGTTTCGTTGTACAGCGTGATGTAGTAAAAGATGTCCTCGCCATTCTGATACATCCGCCGCAGGCCATCCTGAAGGATGACCGCCAACTCATACGCATATGCCGGATCGTACGCCTGCACCGTCGGAACGGTCGAGGCCAGAACGTGGCTGTGGCCATCCTGATGTTGAAGCCCTTCGCCCATGAGGGTGGTGCGGCCGGCGGTCCCCCCAAGCAGGAAGCCACGGGCGCGCATGTCAGCGGCCGCCCAGATCAGGTCGCCGATCCGCTGAAAGCCGAACATCGAGTAAAAGATGAAAAACGGAATCGTCGGAATCCCCTGGTTGGCGCACGCCGTGCCCGCGGCAATGAACGAGGAGATAGCCCCCGCTTCCGTGATCCCTTCTTCCAGGATTTGGCCGTTCTTCGCCTCCCGATAGGCCAGGAGCATCTTGGCGTCGACCGGCTCATAGAGTTGGCCGACGTTGGAATAGATGCCGTATTGCTTGAACAGGGCGTCCATGCCGAAGGTGCGCGCTTCGTCGGGAATGATCGGCACGATGTATCGGCCGAACTCCTTGTGGTTGAGGAGTCGCTTGAGCAGGCCGACGAAGACCATGGTCGTGGAGAATTCGCCATCACCGGAGCCGGCGAGGAACTCGGCGAACTGGTCGAGCCCGGGGGCCGTGAACGGAGCGCAGCGCGGCACGCGCACCGGCACCGGGCCGCCCAAGGCGGCCCGGCGCTCACGAAGGTATTGCATCTCCCGGCTGTCGGCGCTCGGAAGGTAAAACGGCGTGTCCTTGACGGCGTCGTCGGACAACGGGATGCCGAAGCGGGAACGGAATTCCCGGAGTTCTTCCTCGTTGAGCTTCTTCTGCTGGTGGGTGACGTTGCGGCCTTCGCCGGCTTCCCCCAGGCCGTAGCCTTTTATCGTCTTGGCGAGGATGACCGTCGGCGAACCGGTGTGTTCGACGGCGGCCTTGTAGGCGGCGTAGACCTTCTCGGGATCGTGGCCCCCGCGCGACAGCTTTCGCAGCTGCTCGTCGGACAGGTGCCGCACCATCGCCTTCAACTCCGGGTATTTGCCAAAGAAATGCTCCCGGATGTAGGCCCCCGGCTCGACGGTGTATTTCTGGAATTCGCCATCCACGACCTCGTTCATGCGCTGTACCAGGAGGCCGTCCCTGTCCTGGGCCAAAAGCGGGTCCCAGTCGCTGCCCCA
The DNA here is from genome assembly GCA_025055215.1 of Gemmataceae bacterium. Classification (GTDB taxonomy): domain Bacteria; phylum Planctomycetota; class Planctomycetia; order Gemmatales; family Gemmataceae; genus JANWYO01. The sequence goes on along the minus strand of JANWYO010000313.1, from coordinate 1,547 downwards.
GATGACTTTGATGACGTTCCAACCGGCACCGCGGAAGGCGGCTTCCAGCTCCTGGATGATTTTGCCGTTGCCACGCACCGGCCCGTCAAGGCGTTGGAGGTTGCAGTTGATGACGAAGATCAGGTTGTCGAGTTTCTCGCGGGCGGCCAGCGTGAGGGCACCGAGGGTTTCGGGTTCGTCGGTTTCGCCATCGCCCAGGAAACACCAGACACGTTGGTCGGTGGCCGGTTTCAGGCCGCGGTGCTCCAGGTAGCGGAGGAAGCGGGCCTGGTAGATGGCCATGATGGCCCCCAGCCCCATCGACACGGTGGGGAACTGCCAGAAGTGGGGCATCAGCCACGGGTGCGGATACGACGCCAGCCCACCGCCGGGGGCCAACTCCCGGCGGAAATTCTCCAACTGCGTCTGACTGAGCCGGCCCTCGAGGAAAGCCCGGGCGTAGATACCGGGAGCGGCGTGGCCTTGAAAGTAGATCAAGTCGCCACCGCAGGGGTGCTCCGGGCCACGGAAAAAGTGGTTGAAACCGACTTCGTACAATGTCGCCGCTGAGGCGAAGGTGGAAATGTGTCCGCCAATCCCCGGCGTCTGCTTGTTGGCCCGCACGACCATGGCCATGGCGTTCCAGCGGACCAGGCTCTTGATGCGGCGTTCGATTTCCCGGCTGCCGGGATAGGGGGGCTGGCGCTCGGCGGGGATGGTGTTGACATAGGGGGTGTTGGTGCTGAACGGAATGGCGACGCCGCTCCGGCTTGCCTTGTATTTCAACTGCCTCAGCAGGTAACTGGCCCGGCTGGGGCCCCCGGTACGCAGCACCCCCTCGAAGGCGTCGAGCCATTCGCGCGTTTCCTCCGGGTCGTCGTCAACCCGGCCGTTGAGTTCCCTTTCCCCAGACATGCCCTTCTCCTTCCACGATGTCGGGCGCTGCCACCATGCTAGATTTCTAGCAACTCGGCCAGTCCGGCGGCGGCAATTTCGCTTCCCGTGGCGTAGTAGCCTTCCTGCGTCCAACGGCGCACTTGCTCGACAGCGGTGCCAAAGAGCCGAAGCTGCAATTTGTCAATTTCCTGCTCCAGCAACTCGAAATGCCGCGCCCATAGCGCCGCCTCGGTCGAGCCGATCCGCTTGTCGCTTTCCCAGCGCATGCGGTGGAACAGGAGGGTGCTGTACGGCGTGACGAGCCGGCGCTGGCAGGCCGCAAAGACCAGCAGCGCCGCCGAGGAGCACTCGCCGAGGACAACTGCGGTGGCACGCAGGCGGCGGTAGCGCACCAGGGTCAGGACCGAGAGGGCGCCGTAGACGCTGCCGCCGGCGGAATCGATGTAAAAGACGCATTCGCCGCCGGCCGGAACGTCGAGCAGTGCCTTGAGGACATCACCCTCCCAGTCATCGACGTCACCGACGATGGGGATTTCCGCGGGACCTTCGGGTTTGTCTTCGGAGTTGGGGTCCATACCCCCCACCTTTCAGCCACGGTCCGGAGACGGTGTATCGGAAATCAGCGTAGAAACGTCGGGAGCCCAGGCCACCCCCCGCGGGCGCCGGCGGGC
>JANWYO010000249.1 GCA_025055215.1 Gemmataceae bacterium | reverse complement strand
TAACGCCGGGCCGCCGCGTCAACGCAGCCACGAGGAACACCATGGCTCACAAGAAAGGTCAAGGGTCGGTACGCAACGGCCGCGAATCGCGCAGCCAGCGGTTGGGGGTGAAGGTCTTCGGCGGCCAATACGTCCGCACCGGTGGCATCATCGTTCGTCAGCGGGGCACCCGCTTCCATCCCGGTCGAAACGTCGGCCGCGGCCGCGACGATACCCTCTTCGCCCTGGCCGATGGCGTCGTCGTCTTCGACCGCCAGGGCCGCCGGGTCAACGTGATCCCCCAGCCACAGACCGCGAACTGAACCTCGAAGGCGGGACCGGACGTCACCGTCCCGCTTCCTCACGCCGTCGGGGTCGGCACCTTCCGAAGCTCAATCGGCAGGGCGTGACCGTCTACTTGCACGCGCTCGCGGTACGCCTCGCCGGCCAACGGCGTCCCTTTCCAGATGCTGGTCAGCGTTTCCGTGGCGATGTAGTCGCGGTGCGCCTCGATGGCTTGCCGCAGCTCGGCAGCCTCCGGCCCCAGGTGGAGTTCGATGCGGTCTTCCATCTCCAGGCCGGCGTTCTTCCGCGCCTGCTGGACCTGACGGATCACCTCCCTCGCCAATCCTTCCCGCTTCAGCTCCGGGGTGATCCGGGCATCGATCAACACTTCGATCTCCTTGTCCGCCGCACCGGCCCACCCTGGAGGCGCCTTCTTCTCCACGACTAGGTCGCCCGGCTCGAGAACCACGGCGCCGCCCGGGCACTCCAGCTTTTCCGGAACTCCCCGGCCGGAGCGGACGTATTCCTCAATCGCTGCCCGCACCTCGTGAAGCCGGTTCCCGTGTTTCGGACCCAGGGCCTTCAAGTTGGGCTTAATATCCGGTTGCAGCAAGGCGCCGGCGGCGTCGTGCAGCCGGACCCGCTTGATGTTCAACTCTTCGGCGATCTGGTCGGCAAAGCGCTCGACCGCCGACCGAACCCGAGGCGGGCCTTGGACCACCAGTTCCGCCAATGGCTGACGCACCTTGATTTTCACGCTGTTCCGCGCCGCGGAGCCGAGCGACACAACCTGGAGCACCGCTTCCATGTCGGCCGAGAGTTCCCGGTCGATCAGCGCTTCGTCAGCCTGGGGGTAGTCGCAAAGGTGGACGCTGACGTTTTCCTTGGGATTACCGGCGCGGAGGTTCTGATACATGGCCTCGGTCACAAACGGCATGACCGGGGCGAACAGCCGGCTCAAGGTCATCAACACAGTGTACAGGGTCTGATAAGCGGCTTGCTTGTCGGTCCCCTGCTCGCTTTTCCAGAAGCGACGGCGATTGCGGCGGACATACCAGTTGCTGAGCTTGTCGTCCACAAATTTCTCTGCCTCGAGGCAAAACGCCTGCACGTTGTAGCGTCGGAACTCGCGGTGAGCGGTTTGGATCAGCAGCTGGAGGTCGGAGAGGATCCAGCGGTCGATGTCAGGCCGCTCGCGGATGGGGACCGGCGGTGCGGCGGGGTCGAAGCCATCGAGGCGGGCGTAGTTGCAGAAGAAGGCATAGGTGTTCCACAACTTGATGACAAACTTGCTGCGCAGCTCGTCGGCCGGGCCATAGCCGAAGTTGATGTTCAACGCCGGGTTGCTGCGGCAGTAGAGCCAGCGCATGACGTCGGCCCCCATTTTGTCGGCGGCTTCGTTGAACTCGATGGCGTTGCCGAGCGACTTGCTCATGGTGTTGCCATGCTCGTCGCGCACCAGGGCGTGGCCGAGGAGTACCTTAAATGGGGGCCGGTTGACCATCATGGTGCTCATGGCCAGGATGGCGTAGAACCAGTTGCGGAACTGGCCGGGGAAGCTTTCGGTGATGAAATCGGCGGGGAACCACTTTTCCCAGTAAGCCCGGTCGTGGTT
>JANWYO010000227.1 GCA_025055215.1 Gemmataceae bacterium | reverse complement strand
GCCCTCACCGTCGCCGTCGAGCAAACCGTCGGCCTGCTTCTCGACGCCCAAACGATCCTTGAGAATGACAAGATCATTCAAGAACGAATCCTGACTGCCAGCAATGCGTACATCGAAAAGTACGACATCGTCAAACGACGGCAGTCCGACGGTTTACATGTCTGCACCATCAAGGCGGTTGTTCGCACGCGGAAGTTGGAGCAGAACCTGCTCGCCAACCGGATCGCGGTCGGCAAGATCGCGGGGCGCGACTTGGCTACTGAGTCGCGGACCACGCAAAAATCGAACGCCGACATTTCCGCAGTCTTGTCGGACCTCTTGAAGGATCTTCCGACGAAGGTGTTGACGGCCAAGGTGACCGACAAGCCCAAACCGTTTACTGTCGGCGACACAATCCGATTGCGCGTGCCGATCGAGTTGGGCGTGGACGACGTTGCCTACGCCGCTCAGGTGAAGAAGATCACAACCGCGATGGACCGGCTGGCGATCACCAAGTTCCGGTCTGTATTCAAACTCCTCCCCCAGCGCCCCATCAGCCGGAAGAATCCCATTGAAGAAGTGAGGTGGCAGGGGTGCCAACTCAAAATTCCTTCGCAATCGATCGTCAAGGACGTGGCCACCTTCCCTCCACCCGATCTCCTCGTCCCCGCGCGCTGGTTTGCGGTCGGGTCGACATCGATCAGCTACAACGATTCTTCGTCCCCATTCCAGGACGTTCCCGATGCTCTCATCCGAGAGGCCAATGCGGGATTTGACGGAGGCATCGACCGGGTGAGGGAACTTCAAAAGCAGAAGGGCGAGCCCCTTGGCGCGCTGGTAATCATGACCAGCCTCAGTTCGTCAGGGTCGGCGGAAGTCGTGACATATGCGTTGCCCGAACCTGTACTCGATCAATTTCCCTACGGCAATGTCGGGACAGTGAAGTTGACGGTGGATCTGTTGGACGCCTAAGGCGAGCGCATTGACAGCGCCCAGGTGAGTGCCAGTTACAACACCTATGGAGCGTGGTGTGAGAACGCCTTGGTGAAATCAGTCTATCGCTACAAGGGGGAGCAGGGAAGGCGAGCAGGGATACCAAAGACAATCGGTGTGTGGCCGGGATTGCGCATGGGACTTGCGGACCGCCGGAAATACCAGCGGCAAGTCGTTGATGATGAGCATGATGCAGTCATAGCCCTTATCAAGTCCTTGGCCGGCAACCTGTACGTCGACGTGGCTTCAACCGATCTGGACAAAGTAACGCAATATAAACTAAGCGTAGACTCGGACTGGACGGAAGATTGACACGAAGGAACCATCTTCGGTGCGGCGTTTACTAAGACGTAGGCCCTAAGTCACTGGGGCTCGAAGCGCGTGGCGGTGCCGGGCACATAATCCTGAAAGAGCCCGTGGGGTCGGCGCGATGATTCTGGACCAAACGGGGTCGAACGTCTCGTCCGTGTCACCTTAAGCGCTTGGCAGCCTTGAGGTTGCTCATCCATCCTTTCTCGGCCGGGGCACTCAAGATGCTCGGTCGGAGTCGGGAGGCCGGCCAACCATTTCCGCGAAGGTGTTGGGATAGTAGAACATCGGTGACGTGTTCACGGAGCGCCGCAAGGTCTGACGTCCTTCGCGGCGGTCAAAGTGGCCCCGACCTGGGCGCCGCTCACATGCGAGGCCGCCCGTCAACGGGCGCAGCGAGGGCCGCTCCGAGGGCGAGAGCGGCACCAACCGAGGCGCTGCGTCTTTTCCGAACATGCAAACGAGCCGAGGCCGGACCATGATGGCAATCCGCTGTCGAGTCGGAATCGCCCTGGCCGCCATTATCCTCTGGAGCGTGACCGTTTGGCGGCCGGTCGGCGCCGCCGAGCCGGTGGTGGGGCCGGACCACGGGGCGAAGATGGCCCGCGGGCTGGAGTTGTTCAAGCGGGCCGTACGGCCGGTGCTGACGCAGCATTGCCTGGGGTGTCATGGAGAGAAGGCAACCGAGGCGGGGTTGGACCTTGGCGACCGCGAGGGGCTGCTGCGCGGAGGCGAATCGGGGCCGGCCGTGGTCGTCGGCCGCGGCAAGGACAGCTTGCTCGTAAAACTCATCAGCCATGCTCGCACCCCGAAGATGCCGCGGGGTGGAGAGAAGCTGCCGGCCGACGCGATTGCGGCCATCGCTACGTGGATTGATTTGGGCGCTCCCTATGATGGCCCGCTGTTGAGTCGGAAGAGCGACGCAAGCGCCTGGACCCGGCGCGTGGTGCCGGAGGAGGCACGTCGGCATTGGGCGTTTCGGCCGTTGCAGCAGGTGGTGCCGCCGGAGGTTCGACACCCCGAGTGGTGTCGGACGCCGATCGATCGGTTCATTTTGGCCCGGCTGGAGGCCGCCGGGCTGCAACCGAACCCGGCGGTTGACCGGGCGGTGCTGGTGCGGCGGGCGTATTTCGACCTGATCGGTTTGCCGCCGTCGCCGGAGGAGTTGGAAGCCGCGCTGGCCGCTGATGAGGCGGATTGGTACGAGCAGCTGCTCGACCGGCTGCTGCAATCCCCCCATCATGGCGAACGCTGGGGCCGACATTGGCTCGACTTGGCCCGCTTCGCCGAGAGCCACGGTTTTGAGCACGATTACGACCGGCCAACGGCCTATCCCTATCGGGATTTCGTCATCCAGGCCCTCAACGATGACCTGCCGTTCGACACGTTCGTCCGCTGGCAGATTGCTGGCGACGAGTACGCTCCGGACAACGGCCTGGCACTGAAGGCGACCGGCTTTCTCGCCGCCGGCGTCCACAGCACGCAGATCACCAAGAAAGAGGTCGAAAAGCACCGCTACGATGAGCTGGACGACATCGTGAGCACCATCGGCACGGCGATGCTCGGGTTGACGATCGGCTGCGCCCGCTGCCATGACCACAAGTATGACCCCATTCCGCAGGCAGATTACTACCGGCTGGTGGCGGCGTTCACGACGACGGTGCGTTCGGAGCTGGACGTGCCCGACCCGCACGGTTATGCGCAGGCGTTGGCGCTTTTCGAGCGGGAACACCGGCCCTTGGTGGAGGCGTTGCGGCGCTACGAGGCTGAGCAGCTGCCGAAAAAGCGTGCCGTGCTGGTGGACGCCTGGAACAAGAAGCCCGATCGCGGCCGGTGGGCCGCGATCGATGCCTTGCTGCCGACGGGCTTTAAGCTGTCCGCCGTGGTGCAGTGGCAGCAGACGCTCGACCCGGAATGGCAGAAGCTGGCCAAGAGGGTGGCCGAGCATCGTAGCCGGGCACCCAAGCCGGGGCACGTCAAGGCGTTGATCTCGAGCGAGAACGTACCGCCGCTGCGGCTGCACACCCAGGGGGAGGACTTTCTGAAAGAGACGCACTACCTGCGCCGGGGTGATCCGGCGCAAAAGGAGGGGGTTGCGACGCCGGGATTTCTCCAGGTGTTGACGCGGGCAGCCGACGCGGAGCAGCGCTGGCGGCAGGTGCCGGGGCCGAAGACGCGCACCTCGCTGCACCGCCGGGCGTTGGCCGAGTGGCTGACCGACGTGGAAGCCGGCGCGGGGCCGCTGCTGGCGCGGGTGATCGTCAACCGCCTGTGGCAACATCACCTGGGTCGCGGCCTCGTCGCCACCCCGAGTGACTTCGGCTCCCGCGGCGAGCCACCTTCTCATCCCGAGCTTCTCGACTGGCTGGCAGCGGAATTGATCCGCCACGGCTGGCGCCTCAAGCCCCTCCACCGGCTCATCATGACCAGCGCGGTCTACCAGCAAAGCTCGCAAATCGACCCCCGCAAGCAGGCAGTGGACCGCGACAACCGGCTGTGGTGGCGTCGGCCGAAGACCCGGCTTGAAGCCGAGATCATCCGCGACAACCTGCTGGCCGTGAGCGGGCAGCTGGACCGGACCTTGTACGGCCCGGGGACGCTCGACCCGAGGAGCGTTCGGCGGAGTATCTATTTCACCGTGAAGCGCAGCCAGCTGCTGCCGATGATGCAAGTGTTCGACGCCCCCGACGCCCTCCAGGGGATGGGCGAACGGCCGACGACGACCATTGCGCCGCAGGCGTTGATGCTCCTGAACAATCCGCAGGTTCGGGCGGCAGCCCACCGCTTCGCCCGGCGGATCGCCCCCACCGACGACGTAGACACCGCGCGGATCGTGGAGGCGGGCTATGTAACGGCCCTCGGCCGTCGGCCGAGGGCCGACGAACGGGCCGAGGCCCAGGCGTTCATCGAGCACCAGACGGCGGGGCACCGGGCGGCGGGGCACCATGACAGCCGACTGTTGGCCGTGGCCGACTTCTGCCAGGTGTTGATGTGCCTGAATGAGTTCGTTTATCTGGAGTGAACGCCCGCCCTCAAGACAGCGGAGGTGGCCATGATGCCGCAGCCCATGTTCGCGCCGCCGCATCCACGGTTTCGCTCCCGGCGGGAATTCCTCCGCCAGGCCGGCCAGGGTTTCGGCCTGCTGGCCCTGGCCGGTCTACTGGAACAGACCGCTGAAGCCGTGATCCAGCCGATGGCGCCGCGCCCGCCGCATTTCCATCCCCGGGCCCGGGCGGTGATCTGGCTGTTCATGAACGGCGGGCCGAGTCAGGTCGATACCTGGGACCATAAGCCCGAACTGGCGCGCCGCGATGGTCAGGAACTTCCAGGCTTCGACCCGACCACCGGCTTTTTCGTCAACCAGGTCGGGCCGCTGATGAAGTCGCCCTTCCGCTTCCGACAGCATGGACAGAGCGGCGCCTGGGTCTCGGAAATCTTTCCCAACCTGGCCCGTCACGTCGACAAGATGGCGTTCTTGTATTCGTGCTGGACCGATTCTAATAACCACTCGCCGGCCTTGTTCAAAATCAACACCGGCATGAGCCGCATGGGCTTCCCCTGCCTCGGCTCCTGGGTGACGTATGGCCTGGGGACCGAGACGCAGAACCTGCCGGCGTTCGTGGTGATGTACGACACCCTCGGTCGCGGGCTTCCCAAGGGGAATGCCTCGAACTGGGGAGCCGGCTTCTTGCCGGGCATCTTCCAGGGAACGGCCTTGAAGCCGCAGGGCGCCCCCATCGACGACCTGGAGCGCAGCCCGGAGTTGACCGACCGTTTGCAGCGAGCCCAGCTCGACCTGCTGGGGCGCCTCAATCGCCGGGGGCTGGAGGCAGCCCCCGGCGAAGCGGAGCTAGAAGCCCGCATCGAAACCTTCGAGCTGGCCTACCGTATGCAGCTGGCAGCCCCCGAGGCCATCGACCTCAGCCGCGAGCCGGCTTCCGTCCATCGCTTGTACGGCCTCGATCAGCCCAAATGCGCCCATTTCGGCCGGCAGTGCCTGATCGCCCGCCGGCTGGTGGAGCGGGGCGTGCGCTTTGTCCAAATCTACAGCGGCGGCATGGAAAACCAGCTGAGTTGGGACGGCCACATCGACATCGCCGGCAACCACCGCGGTTTCGCCGAGGAAACCGATCTTCCGATCGCCGGCCTGCTGACCGACCTGGAAGCGCGGGGGTTGCTGGAATCGACGTTGGTGATCTGGGGCGGAGAGTTCGGCCGGCTTCCCGTGTCGCAGAAGAGTGCCAAGCCCGGCCGCGACCACAACCCCCACGCCTTTACCGTCTGGCTGGCGGGTGGGGGAGTCAAGGGGGGCACGCAGTACGGCGAAACTGACGAGATCGGCTTCAAGGCCGTGGTCGATCGCGTGAGCGTGCACGATCTGCACGCCACCATCCTCCACCTTTTGGGCATGGACCACAAGCGATTGACGTATCGCTACAACGGACGCGACTTTCGCCTGACCGACGTTTCGGGCAACGTCATCCAGGCGATCCTGGCGTGACGCAGCCACCCGGAGCCTGAGCGGGCCAGGACCGCGAGGTAGGCCATGAATGCGACGTGGCAATGGGCGGCGTTGGGCGTGTGTCTGATCGGCAGCGGGTCGGCATGGGCCGCCCCGCCGCGGCGGCCGCCAAACATCCTCTGGATCATCGGCGAGAACATCTCGCTCGACCTGGGTGTCTATGGTGCTCACGGGGTCCGCACGCCCCACCTCGACCGCTTGGCCACGCAGGGCCTCCGCTTCACCCATTGCTACGCCACCGGTCCGGTCTGCTCCGCCAGCCGCTCGGCGTTCATGACCGGCATGTACCAGACCAGCATCGGCGCCCACAACGCCCGCTCCCACCGCGACGACGGCTATCGCCTTCCCGCTGGCGTCCGCCTCCTCACCCACCGGCTACGCGAGGCCGGATACTTCACCGCCAACGTCCGCCGCATCGGTCCCCGTGAGGTCGGCACCGGGAAAGTGGACCTGAACTTCACCTGGGACGGCCAACTTTTTGACTCGGAAGATTGGGCTGATCTGAAGACCCACCAGCCGTTTTACGCCCAGGTCAATCTCCCTGAAGTCGAGTACGACATCTACGACCGCCAATGTGCGCGCAAGGAACGGGTCGAGTGGGTGGGCGAGCGGGACCATGAGCCGATCGCCACGCCCGACAACGTGAGGCCGCCGCCGTATTACCCGGACCATCCGATCACCCGCCAGGAATGGGCCAGGTATCTCAATTCCGTTTCGGGGATGGATCGCCGCGTGGGCCACATCCTGGCGCAGCTCGAAGCCGATGGCTTGACCCGCAACACGGTGGTGTTCTTTTTTGCGGACAACGGCCGGCTTGAGCCGCGAGGCATTCATTGGTGCACGGACGCAGGGCTTCACGTTCCGCTGCTCATCCGTTGGCCCGCCGACTATCCCCAGCCGCCGGGTTACCGGCCGGGAGTGCCCAACCATCGGATTGTCAGCCTGATCGACCTCACCGCGACGACGCTTGCCATCGCGGGAATCCGCAGACCGGAGGGGATCCAAGGCGAGGTCTTCCTGGGGGACCATGCCGATCCTCCGCGGCAATACGCCTTTGCCGCCCGTGATCGCATCGACGAAACCGTCCAGCGGATTCGCTCCGTTCACGACCAGCAGTATCATTACGTCCGGAATTTCCTGCCCGATCGTCCGTTCACCGCGCTGAACCGTTACAAGGAGAAGTGCTTCCTGATCCTGCCACTGATGCGGCAGCTACACGCAGAGGGGAAACTGGATCCGGTGCAGGCGGCTCTGATGGCCCCCCGCCTGCCGGACGAGGAACTGTACGACCTGACACAAGATCCTTACGAGATCCGCAATCTGGCAAACTCGCCCAGGCCCGAGCACCAAGCGGCCCTGCACCGGCTCCGGGCGGCCCTCGACCGCTGGATCAAGGAGACGGGCGATCAAGGCAACCAATTCGAGCCGCCTGAAGTCGTCTCCCGGTATGAGAAGGAAATGCATGAGTGGTTTGGGACACCGGCCTGGGCCACGAGGAAGTGACTTGCTCAGGCCGGTTGCGTCCGCCAAGCCACTGGCAGTTGCCCGCCGCGCCACCAACACGCCGTTAAGGTTCAAGCAGGATCGATGGTTCCTGCCGGGGCGGCCCCTCCAGCTGCCAGACGGGTTACCATGACCGAAAAACGGGAAGCTTATCCGAAAAATATCATGGAATTGCGGCCCAAGGAGTGGTACACATTGGTACAAGGGAATAGTCCAGCGTGGGAAACGAACCATGTTGACGTTCATTGGGGCGGGTCGCGCGAAAACGTGCAACGGCGTTACCCGGCGTGACTTCCTTCAGGTAGGTGCCCTCGGCGCCATTGGTTTGAGCCTGCCGCAATATCTGGCAGCCAAGGAGGCAGGCGCGGTGCGGGGCGATGCGGACGAACGCGCTTGCATCCTGATTTTCAACCTCGGCGCACCGAGCCAACTCGACACCTTCGATCCCAAGCCGGATGCCCCGGCCGAGGTTCGTGGGCCGTTTAAGGCGATCGCCACCAAGGCGGTAGGCGTGCAGGTGAGCGAAATCCTGCCGCGGCTCGCGCAGATCATGGACAAGGTGGCCCTGGTTCGCTCCTGCCACCACAACGGGGCAGCCGTCCACGATGCCGGTTGGCAGATGATGCAGACCGGCCGGTTATTTACCGGCGGCATCCAGACGCCGCACGTCGGCGCCGTCGTCAGCTACCTCCGCGGGCGGAAGACCGACCTGCCGCCGCACGTCATCCTCCCCGAATTAATGGGGCGCGGCGGCGGCAACCTGCCGAACGGCCAGTCGGGCGGCTTCCTCGGGAAAGCGCACGATCCCTTCGTGCTGAATGCCGACCCATCCCGCCCCAACTTCCAGGTGCCCGACCTCCTGCCGCCGCCCACCTTGGGGACGGCGCGCATCGACCGCCGGCGGCGCATGCGGGACGTGGTCGACAACATGGTGCGGGTCTTCGAGGCCAGCGAGAGCGCCAAGCAACTCGACGACAACTTCCAGGCCGCCTACCGTTTGATGACCAGCGCCCAGGCCCGGGCAGCCTTTGACCTGGCTCGCGAGCCTCGGGCCATCCGGGAACGCTATGGCATGAATCGCTTCGGTCAGTGCTGCCTCCTGGCCCGTCGCCTGATCGAAGCCGGCGTGCGCTTCGTCACCATCAACACGTTCCTGACCGTCTTCGACGAGATTACCTGGGACATCCACGGATCGAAGCCGTTTACCTCGATTGAAGGGATGAAAAACATCGTCGCCCCGATGTACGACCAGGCGTACAGCGCCCTGATCGAAGACCTGGACCAGCGCGGCCTGCTGCCGACGACGCTGGTGTGCAACCTGGCGGAGTTTGGCCGGACCCCGCGGGTCAACCCCGCGGGCGGCCGGGACCATTGGCCGCAGGTCTTCACCGTCGGTTTCGCGGGGGGTGGCGTGCAGGGAGGCCGGGTCGTCGGCAAGAGCGATCCTTTGGGCGGCTTGCCCGCGGAGCGTCCCGTGGAGCCGGGCGACGTCGTTGCCACCATTTTCCACAGCCTCGGTTTCGACCTCGAAACCCACGTGCCGGGTCCGGCGGGGCGCCCCTTCCCGCTGGTGGACTTCGGCAAGCACGAGATCAAGGAATTGTTCTAACGTTTCGCCGGCCTCAGCGAGGCTGGCGGACCAAGCTCTCGATGCTGCGGTCGGTGCCGCCTTCGCGGCGGCACCGACCTGGCCTTCCTTCGGAGTCCGGTTCACCATGTCCGGCCGCATCCTCACCCTCAGCGCAGTGCTCTTCGCCACGGCGGCCAGCACCGCCCCAGCCAGTCCCTCTCTGGTCATCCTCCCGGGGCACGTGACCCTCTCCGGTCCCGAGGCCCGCCAGCGCTTGCTGGTGCAACGCCTGGTCCAGGGCGAGCTGGCCGGCCAGGTGCGCGAGGGCCTGGTCTTCGGAACCAGCGACCCGCAGGTCGCGCGGGTGGAAAACGGCGTCGTCGTCCCAGTGGGCAATGGCCGCACGGTGGTGACAGCCGTCATCGATGGCCTGGCCGCCCAGGCGACCGTGGAGGTCGTAGACATGGACAAGCCGTGGCAGTGGAGCTTCCGCAACCACGTCTTGCCTGTCTTGTCGCGAGCAGGCTGCAACTCTGGGGCCTGCCACGGTGCCTTGGCCGGCAAGGGCGGCTTCCGCCTGTCGCTCCGCGGCTACGACCCGGACGCCGACCATCACAGCATTACCCGCCAGGCGCGCGGCCGGCGCATCGAGTTGAGCGATCCGGGTCGAAGCCTGCTGTTGGCCAAGCCGACGGGCGCCATCCCACACAAGGGAGGCCGACGCTTCGACGTCGGCTCGTTGGAGTATCGAATCCTGGCGGAGTGGATCAGCCGCGGTGCCCCGGCGCCGGAAGCCGACTCCCCCCGACTCAAGCGGCTTGAGGTGCTCCCCCCGACGGCGATCGTCGCCAAGGGGGAGAGTCAGCAACTTGTGGTGCGGGCCTTCTACACCGACGGACGGGTCGAGGACGTCACCCGCTGGGCCAAGTTTACGTCAGCGGATGAATCGGTGGCCACGGTCGATGAACATGGCCGCGTCCGGATCATCGGCCATGGGGAAGGGGCGATCACGGCCTGGTTTTCCAGCCAGATCGTCACGGCCCGAGTCACTTCGCCCTATCCGAACAAGGTGCCGCCGGCGGTCTTTGCCACCGCCGAGCGGCGCAATTTCATCGACGAACTGGTGCTGCGAAAACTCCAACGGCTCAACCTGCCGCCCTCGCCCCCGGCCAGCGACGCCGAATTCCTCCGTCGCGCCTACCTCGATACCATCGGCGTCCTCCCCAAGGCCGACGAGGTGCGTGCCTTCCTGGCCGATCCCCGTCCCGAGAAGCGCGACCGACTGGTCGACGCCCTGTTGGCCCGCCCCGAGTTCGTTGATTATTGGGCGTACAAGTGGTCGGACCTGCTCTTGGTCAACGGACAGAAGCTGCGGCCGGCTTCGGTCAAGTCGTACTACCTCTGGATTCGGCGGCACGTGGAAGACAACACGCCGTGGGACCGCTTTGTCCGTGAAATCCTCACGGCCCAGGGGAACTCTTTGGAAAATGGCGCCGTCAACTTCTACTCGCTGCACCAGGACCCGGAGACCCTGACCGAAAACGTCTGTCAGGCTTTCCTCGGCCTGTCGATCAACTGCGCCAAGTGCCACAACCACCCGCTGGAGAAGTGGACGAATAACCAATACTACGCCATGGCCAACCTGTTTTCGCGGGTGCGGGCCAAGGGATGGGGCGGCGATGCCCGGAATGGCGATGGCAGCCGAACGATTTACGTCACCGACGAGGGGGAGCTGATTCAGCCGCTGACGGGCAAGCCCCAGCCGCCGACGCCGCTTGACGGCCAGCCTTTGCCGTTTGATTGGACCGAGGACCGACGCGTGGCCTTGGCGGATTGGTTGACCTCGCCCCAGAACCCTTACTTCAGCCGAGCCATCGCCAACCGCATTTGGGCGAATTTCTTCGGGGTCGGGCTGGTCGAGCCGGTGGATGACCTGCGTGATTCCAACCCCGCGAGCAACGAAGAGTTGCTCCAAGCCGCGGCCCGCTTCCTGGCCGACAACCGCTTCGACCTGAAGGCCCTGATGCGGGCCATCCTGCAATCGCAGACCTACCAGCGGAGCAGCCAGCCGCTCCCGGAAAATCGCGACGAAAAGCGCTACTATTCCCGCTACTATCCTCGCCGACTCATGGCCGAGGTCCTCCTCGACGCCATCTCCCAGGTCACGGACGTGCCCACACCCTTCACCGAAATCGCCTTTCCCGGCGCCGACCGAGTTAAGACCGACTTCTATCCCAAGGGGACCCGAGCCTTGCAGCTATACGACTCGGCCGTCGTTTCCCCGTTCCTCCGCACATTTGGGCGGAACCCCCGCCAGATTACCTGCGAGTGCGAGCGCTCGCAGGAACCAAGCATGGTGCAGGTCCTGCACTTGAGCAATGGCGACACCATCAACCAGAAGCTCAGCTCTAAAGAGTGCCGCATCGGCCGACTGGTGGCTCAGAACGTGCCGGACGAAGACGTGATCGAGGAAGCGTACCTGTCGGCCTTGTCGCGCTTTCCGACGCCGGAGGAGAAGGCCCGGCTGCTGGAGGAATTCCGGCGCGCTCCCCCGGCCGAGCGTCGGGCGGTGATCGAGGACTTGTACTGGGGCATTCTGACGAGCCGGGAGTTTTTGTTCCAGCATTGATCGGCCGCCCCCGGCCGATCACGGCCGGGGCGGAGGGAGTGAGAGCGATGCGTCGGATCATTGGCCTGGCGGTGCTGCTCGCGGCGGCGACCGGCCTGGGGGCGGCGCCGCCCGACTACGCGGAGCACGTCGCACCGATCTTCCACCAACACTGCGTCGAGTGCCACAACGCCACGGAGAGGGAAGGAAAGCTCTCGTTGGAGACGTATGCCGACCTGGTCAAAGGAGGTCGTCGCGGGTCGGCCATCGTCCCGGGCGACAGCGGCAAGAGCTTGCTGATCCGGCTGGTCGAGGGCAAAGCCAAGCCGGTCATGCCGCCGCCGAAGACCCACGAACCCCTCCCCGTGGACCGGATCGCCGTGCTGCGCGCCTGGATCGACGCCGGGGCGTCGGGGCCTGCCTCGGAACCCGGCCCGCGCCAGCTGACCACACCCAAGCTTCCGCCAGCCCAGGGCGTCGCCCCGCCGATCACCGCCCTCGCCTGGTCACCGGACGGCCAGATTATCGCCGTGGCTCGTTTTGGCGTCGTTGAGTTAAGGGACGCCGCCAGTAGCCGTCTGGTCCGTAAGCTCGAGGGCCACCCGGGGAAGGTGAACGCCCTGCGCTTTTCCACCGACGGCAGCTTTCTGGTCTGCGCCACCGGCGTCGAGGGCTTGGCCGGCCAGGCGCGACTCTGGAACGTGGCCGACGGCCAGCTGGTCCGTACCTTCGATGGGCACCGCGACGTCCTCTACGCCGCTGTCCTCAGCCCGGACGGCGCCATCCTGGCGACGGCCGGCTATGACAAGCTCATTACCCTCTGGGACGCCCGTACCGGGGAGCCAAAGCGAAAACTCGACGGGCACACCCAAGCCGTTTACGACCTCGCCTTCAGCCCGGATGGCCAACTCCTCGCCAGCGCCAGTGCCGACCAGACGGTGAAGATCTGGCAGGTCGCCAGCGGCGTGCGGCTCGACACCCTCAACCAGCCGCTGAAGGAACAGTATGCCGTCGGCTTCAGCCCCGACGGCCGGTTCGTGGTGGCCGGCGGCGCGGACAACCGCCTTCGCCTGTGGCGGGTCATTTCTCGGGACCGACCACAGATCAACCCTCTGCTCCATGCCCGCTTCGCGCACGAGGGGACCATCGTGGCCCTGGCCTTCTCCCGCGATGGCTCGCGGCTCGTCTCCGCCGCCGAAGACCGGAGCATCAAGCTCTGGGACACCGCCACGCTGACGCAACTTCACCTTTGGGAACGCCAGCCCGACGTCCCAGCAGCGCTTGCCCTGGATCCCGCCGGCCAACGCTTGGCCGTTGGCCGGCTCGACGGGTCGTTCCACCTTTATCCGGTCCCGTCGCACAGTCGCGAAACCGCCAGCCCCGTTCAACCGGTGCCGCCAGCGGACGTCGATCCCGACCGGCCGATGGCCTCGGCACAGGAAGCGGAACCGAACGACACCCCCGCGGACGCCACGCCCGTGACGCTCCCCGTGGCGGTGGAAGGCGTCATCCACGCCTCCCGGCCCGACCAGAAGAGCGACGCTGACTTCTACCGCTTCGAGGCGAAGGCCGGCCAACAGTGGGTCCTGGAAATCGACGCCGCCCGCAGCGGCTCACCCCTCGATTCCAAGATCGAGGTCCTCGACAGTCAGGGCCGGCCGATTGAGCGCGTCCTGCTCCAGGCCGTGCGCGATTCATACTTCACCTTCCGCGGCAAAGACTCGGACATCAGCGACGACTTCCGGGTCCACAACTGGCAAGAGATGGAGGTGAACGATTACCTGTACGCCCAAGGTGAAGTCGTCAAGCTCTGGCGGGCGCCGCGGGGGCCGGACTCGGGCTTCCAGGTCTACCCAGGCCAGGGTAAACGTCGAACCTACTTCGACACCACCCCCCTGGCCCATGCCCTCGGGGAGCCGTGCTATATTGTCGTCCCGCATCCCCCTGGGTCGAAACTGGTCCCCACCGGCTTGCCGGTCTTTCCCATTTACTACGAGAACGATGACGACGGCGAACGGAAACTCGGCCGCGACAGCCGGCTGACATTCACCGCCCCGGCCGATGGCAGCTACCTGGTCCGTGTCACCGACGTCCGCCGCTTTCATGGGCCGGAGTACAGGTACCGCTTAACGATCCGGCCCCGTCGGCCTGACTTTGCCATTCGGCTGGAAGGGATGAATCCGACGGTCGGCGCGGGGAGTGGTCAGGAGTTCGTCGTCGTTGTCGATCGACAGGATGGTTTCGAGGGCGAGGTGCGCATCGACATCAGCGACCTGCCGCCCGGGTTCGTGGCCACCACGCCCCTGGTCGTGGAGGCGGGCCAGGACCGGGCGTTTGGGGTGATTAATGCCGAGCCGGATGCCCCCCCGCCGACCCCGGAGAACGCCCGGCAGTCGAAGGTGACGGCGACGGCGATCATCGACGGGCGCGAAGTGACCAAACCGCCGCTCAGCCTGGGTCAAATCAAACTCGGCCCCAAGCCGAAGCTGCTGGTGAAGCTTCTGCCGGCCGAGGGCGAGGCCCCGGCCGGCCCTTGGGAATTGACCATCGCCCCAGGGCAGACCGTTCGTGCCCGCGTCCGAGTGGAACGGGACGGTTTCGACGGCCGCGTGGAATTCGGCACCGCTCCGGGCTCCAACCTGGCCCACGGCGTTTATGTCGATAACATCGGCCTGAACGGCTTGCTGATTCCCGAGGGGCAAACCGAGCGCGTCTTCTTCCTGACCGCCTCGCGTTGGGTGCCAGAGTCCACCCGCACCTTCCACTTGGTCACCCGCAATGAGGGGAAGCAGGCCTCGTGGCCGATCATCGTGCACGTGCGGCGGACGGGGGAATCGCCCGGATCGGATCAGCCGTGACGCAGCCCGTCCACGGCCGGGTAACGGCCCGACCGACACGGCGGCGCGGGCCAGGGCCTTCAGGTCTCCTCGGCGTCGGCCGCGGTGCCCAGATCGGCCAGGATCTGGGCTGCCCGGTTGGCGTCGGCCACCGAATCGAACGCGGCGAAACCGACAAACCGGTTGCCGAGCACGGCCATCGTCAGGCCCTGCAAGGAGATATTGGCCAAGGCCCACTGCTGCGTCAGGCGATGGGCCAAACCTGCCTGGTTGTCACCTTCCACCCGCAGCACCACCGGGTCGTGCGTTTCCGCCAAGCCGACCGACTTGGCGGCCCGTACCTGAAGCGGGCCCGTGATCGGAGCAACGTACAAAATCCCGAAACCCGGCCGGTCCGGCTGCCGCCGCGTGAGGATAAACTCCAGATTGGCGC
Source organism: Gemmataceae bacterium (assembly GCA_025055215.1). Classification (GTDB taxonomy): domain Bacteria; phylum Planctomycetota; class Planctomycetia; order Gemmatales; family Gemmataceae; genus JANWYO01. The sequence goes on along the minus strand of JANWYO010000227.1, from coordinate 15,229 downwards.
CCGCCTGGGCCAAGGGCGCCAGCTTGCTGGCGACCCCGCCCGGCTGGTCGGGTACCTCTCCGGCCCAGACGTGAATTCGATCAAGCTTGAACCGCATGCGACAGCCTCCGAGGCAAGCGATCGGCCCTGGGATTATACGCGCCCGCGGCCGAGGATGAGAGAGAGAAGTTGGCTGCGCGAGCGCGAACCGATGAATGTCCCTGCGTGCCCAGCATGCGTCTCCCATCCTCCCGGAAGCCCGAACCGGTCAATCCCCTTCGTCCGCTGGCACCCCCGCCGCGGCGACGTCCAGAGGGACACCCCAGAAAGTCGAGGGACTTGTCCACCGAGCGGTGCCATCGTATCATGTTGCACCTACAAAGTGACTGAAGAGTTGATGCTTTTCGCCGGACACAAGCCGCCGCCGGAGTGAGGAGTCGGAATTCCCGGGGCCGCGCAGCCCGGACAAGAACCGGCGACTCGATGGCAATCGGCGAGCGTGATCAAGAGGTTTCCCGTCATGTCGATCGACAAGAGCCTGCGACGCAAGAATAGCCTGGAGCGCGCCCGTAGCGTGCTGACGCGCGGGGAGCGCATCAAGGTGCTTCAAGACGAAGACCGCTGGCCGGAGGGCCGCAGCCCCTATGGGCTGCCGAAGGTCCGGGTCCACAAGGTGGTAATCAAGAAGTCGAAGAAGGCGAAGGAGGAAAAGGCCGAGGAGGCCGGCGGGGCGGAGAAGGCCAAGAAGTGAGCAAAAAGAGCTGGCCGCATCCCGAAGGGTGCGGCCAGCTTCTTGCAGCACCGCGAAAGCGCCAAGGACGCTTGCCGTGGCCGCGGTGTTCGTTCAGTGGGCGGCTTGAGATCCAAGAATGCTTCGGTCTCGCCGTCTTCCCAGCGGACTTCCCCGAACTTCTCCCAAGCCCAAGCAGGGAGCGCGTTAAGCGGAGTGGCTCAGGAATTGGGCTTTTTCTCCGGCTTCGGCGTTTCCTGCTCGCGCTTGGGCGGCTGCTCCAGGTACCGAATCGCCTTTTTCACCTTGTCCTCGAGGTCGGGGTCAAAGCGTGGGGCCTCGGCCTTCGGCGGTGCCTTTTCTGACTTGGGCGGTGCCCCGCGTTCCCGGCGGATCTGCTCCAGTTCCTGAATCAGCCGCTCCAGACGGCGCTCCAATTCCTCTATCCGACGTCCGACGTCGCCTCCCGCCGGCGGAGTGCCGGGCCCCTCACGCGGCGGCTTACGATCGCCCTCGGGCGGCCGACGGCCATCCGGGCCGGGTCGCCTGTCGGTTTCAAACCGTTCCCAGATGCGGAAATGGCCTGGCAACTTGTCGGCATCGCGCGGCAGCTCGAAACGGTGCGTCTTGCCGTCGATTTCCATGGTGATGATGACCCGGCGGCCGCCGAAGGGCGCGGGTTCGCCCAGCCGTTCGAGCTTCATGCGGGCCTCGCGTAGCTTGCGCTCTGCCTCGCCGAGCTTCTCCCGCAAGGCCGCCGCTTCTTCCTCGGCTTTCTTCAACTCCTGACGGGCCGCTTCCAATTCCTTAGCCTTGTCGGCGTCAGACGGACGGCGGTCTGTCGCGGGTGTCCCTTCCTTTTTGTCGTCTTTCGGGGCTTGGGCCCAGGTCGCCTGCAGGACCAGCAATGGGGCCGCCAAGGCGGCCAAGGCCGCCAGCCCGGTCCTGGTCCACGGGCGCGGCGTGGTGCCGTTCAGGATCATCGTCAACCTCCTTTTCAGGACGGGAACCTGCCCGACGCCACTTGCCGCCGCTGGCAAGCCCGGTCGGGCACTTGACAGGAATTCCAGGGTTTGCAGCAAGGCGCGGGCATAGGCCCGGGCGGACCCGGGCAGGGTCCAGATGACCCAGGCATCGCAACATTCCTCTTCGGCGTTCCGAAGTTCGCGGCGGGCCCACCAGAGCACGGGATGCCACCAGTAAAGGGCGGTCGCCAACAGTTCGAGGACGCGCACCCAATGGTCGCGCCGCCGCAGATGCGCCAGCTCATGAGCCAGCAGCGTCTCCCGCTGCTGCGGATCAAGGTTCTCCCAAAGCCTCGCCGGCAACAGCAGCCGTGGCCGACCGAACGACCAGAGCATGGGCGACACCGTGCCCGGGACAAGCCAGATGCCGGGGGCATGGCCCAGCCCCAGCCGGTCGGCGATCCGACTCGCCTGCCGACGGAGTTGTAAAGGTGCGGGCCGCGCTTGTTTCAGGCAGCGTTGAAACTGATTGATCCGCCACGCGGCCAGTGCCAGACACCCCAGGGTGCCCGTCAGCCAGACGGCGACCAGGACGTGCCAGCCCCATGTGGGCACGCTCCGGGATTTTGCCGCCCCGCTGGGTCCGCCAAGCTCCGCCACCCCCGCGTTGACCGAAGGAGGGGCCGAGTCTGGCGATCGGCTTGGCTCGCCGGCCGGGCCGTCGAGCCAGCGCGGTGGCTCCGCCGAGCGCAAGTCGCTTGGCGGCAGCGCGAATTCCATCTCGAGGTAGTCGGATGCCGGTAGCGCGGCCGAGGGTCGTTCCTCTGGTTCGGATGCGGGCCAGGGAACGGGCACGGCCAACAACGGCGGCGTGAGGAGCTTCAGGAGGACGATAAGCCACAGGGCATGACGAGCGGCCGGCGTCAGCCGGCCGCAGCTGACCATCGCGGCGATGACGGCCAGCAGGGTCGCCAACAGCGCGTTACTCAGACCGATGGCCAGCAGGTCCATCATGCGCTCTCCCCTTTCTCCCCACGTGGGGCTGGCCGACTCGTCGGTCGATCCAGCCGGTCAATGAGGTCGCGGAGTTCCTGGCGCTCCTGAGGAGTTAGGCCGCTGGTCTGCACCAGATGCGTCAGAAGCGGCGTGAGCGAGCCGCCGCAGAGCTTGTCGGCCACGGCGCGGAGCCGTCGGCCGATCAGTTCCTCGCGTTGCACCGTGGCCTCGAAGACGTGGACCGCCGTGCGGCGGTCGCGGCGCACACACTTCTTGGCTTCCAGCCGTTCCAGCAATTTCTGCACGGTGGCGTACTCCGACGGCGTGCCACTGCGATAGAGGGCCTCGGTCAACTGACGGATCGTCGCCGGGCCGCGATCCCACAGGGTTTGCAGCACGGCCAGCTCGGCATCGGTAATGTCTTGGGGTGTCCGCGGCATGATCGCCCCTTTTTCCAAGACATAATGTCTGAGAGAGACTCTAAGACAATTTGCCTGAGATGTCAAGAGAACTCTCGTCGACTCACCGCCCCGCGTCTGGGCTTGCCGTTTCGTGGTTCCATCGACCGGCCGCGCCGCGCCCGGCTTGCTGTTTCGCGCTCGCGCCGTCCGTCCGTTGCTCGCGCACCTTACACCGGCGTCTGTCGCTCACCAGAAGCGCGCGCTCGAACCCTGCGTCGGCGACGCGACCCTATAAAGCTCGACGCGACAGCGACACGACTCCAACAAATGCCTTGCCTACACAATCAGGGCACTTGCGGACTGTCGCCACTGTTGATGAGCTACGGACTGGTGGCGCTCAAAACCTTTCTCAGCGTGGCGAACGCTCGGGAAGCAACCGACGTTCCAAGCGTCGTTGGGCGGCACGGGCCTCCTGGCTGAGACGAGCCAAGGAAGAGCCTTCGCTCAAGGTCTGGAGGTACTCATGGGCCGCGGGCGTGCCCACCGCCTCCAGCACTTGGAGCAACCTGGTGCGACGCAACTCGTCGGCGTTGGGGCGGCCCTTGGGCCGATCGAAGTCGGCTAACAGGCGCTCGAGGTGGCGACGTGCCTCCGCAGACAGATCGGCGGTCTGGAGAGCCTCCCGCAAGGCGGACTCGGCCAAGGGCCCAAGCCGGGCCAAGTCGCGGGCGGCGGCGTTGCGGACGCGGAAGTTGTTATCGTCAAGCTCCTGCAAGAGTTGGGCGAGCGACTTTTCTGGACTGCGAGGGGCCGGCCGAAGGTGTTCGCGGGCTAGAGCGACGACCACTTCGGGGTGGCTGGCCAGCTGATCGAGGGCGAGGTACGCTCGCGTGACGGATTCGCCCCCCAATTCGGTCCACAGGCGTTGTCGCTCTTCGGCCGAAAGCGGTTGGACCGGAGAACGGGTCGGCCGCCACGGCGTGAGATTCCACAGTGTCACGGTGCCATCAACAGAACCTACAGCCAAGAGGTCTTCCTTGGGGGAGAAGGTGAGCGAACTCACGAGGTTAGGGTGTTCCGGGAGCGTGCCGAGCATCTCGCCGGTCCAGGGATTCCACAGGCGCACGGTGAGGCCGGTGCTGGCCGACGCCAGGAGTCGGCCATCAGCGGAGAAAGCCACAGCCGACACGACGTCGGGAGCACAACAGAGAGTGCGGACGCTCTCGCCGGTGGCCAAGTCCCAGAGCTGGATGTCACCGGTTCGGCCACCGGTCGCGAGAAGTCGGCCGTCGGCGGAGAAAGCCACCGTGGCAACCCAATCGGTGGAGACGCCACCGCCGCGGACTGACTCATAGCCGATACGCCGACGTTGGCTGCCGACGTTGATCCCCCACAAGCGGACGGTCTGGTCGCGGCTGCCGCTTGCCAGGGTTGAGCCATCGGCCGAAAAGCTCAGCGAAAAGATTTCTCGGACGTGGCCCTCCAAGGACCGGAGCAATTTGCCGTCCGCCGAGGACCAGAGGCGAATCAGGTGGTCATCGCCGGCCGAGGCGATGATGCGGCCATCGGGAGAGAAGGCCACGGCGAAGACACTGCGATGATGACCCTCGAGGGCGCGCACCGATTGGCCACGGGCGGGATCCCACAGGCGCACCGTGCCCTCCTCGCCGCCGCTGACCAAGTGTTGGCCATCGGGGGAGTAGGCCACTGCATAGACGGCGCCCTTGTCCTCACGCAGGACCAGTCGTTCCTGGCCACGCAGGTCCCAGATGCGGATCGTGGCATCCAAGCTGCCGGCAGCCAGCGAGTTTCCATCCGGCGCAAAGGCCAGGGAAGTGATGTCCGCTGCTCCGCTGGGCTTGGGGGTTCCCAGACGGGCCAACGGCTTCAGGGGTGCTGGGTCCGCAGCCAACCCGCCAGCCGCCAGCAACCCGATCAGGACGGTGTTCCAGGACATCGGTGCGACCTCCCTCCCGGCGATTGTCGTCCGCTGGCGGCCCGGAGGGCGGGCCGCCAGCGGACCATGTGATGTCACTTCGACGGTGGCAGCTCCTTCACTTCGATCTTCCGAACACGCACGACGCTTCCGGGGTCATGCTGCTGGATGGCAAAGTGCCCCTTGGTGTAGGTGTTGTTCGTGTCGATGAAGTCGACCGTCTTCTTGCCGTTCACCAGAATGATGATGTGGTTGCCATCGGCGATCACTTCTTGGGTAAACCATTCGTCGGGCTTGTGCAAGGGTTCAAGGACAAGAATCTTGCGGCGGTCTTCTTCCGACAGCTTCCGGTTGAAAGCCGGGTACAGGCTGCCGGTACGGATTTTGTCTTTGTGGGTGGCGTTAATCTGGGCCTCGTAGCCGGCCGGGAAGCCTTTGCCGAATTGGGCTCGGAAGTATTGGCCGCTGTTACCGCCGTCGTTGATCTTGGCCTCGATGCGGAAGTGGAAGTTCTGGTAATCACCCCGCTCGCTGAACAGATGGCTGGCGGGACCGCTGCCAACGATGGCCCCATCCTCCACCTTCCAGTTGCCGGTCCCCTCCGGGTAGACCTTCCAACCTGTGAGGTCTTTGCCATTGAACAGCGACACGAAGCCGGCGTCGGCCTTGCGGTCGTTGGCTTGGCCGACTGACAGGATCAGGGCAACCGCTGGTCCCGCCACGAACAATACCACGCAGCGCGACATGAAACAGTCCTCCAGTTGCTTGCCAGAGTGTCCGCTCAACGATCCGGGGTCGGCGGCCACGATAGTTGGTGACAACCGACCCCGACTCACCGTCCACGTCTCGTCGAAACGATCACTTCTTCGGTGGCGGCGGGGGCGGCATCCGCATCGCCTCTGGCGTCACCGCCTTGAGGTTCGGGGTCACGTCCGCCTCCACGTTCCCCAAGGCCCATGACAAGCCGCCGAGGAGGATCTGCTGGAAAATCGTGTTCGACCAGACGTCCTCGCGGTGGCCCATCGAGGTGTAAAAGACCCGACCCCGGCCATGCCGCCGTGCCCAGGTGGCCGGGTAATTCGGTCGGGAGTAGTCGCTGCCGGTCATCCCCTTGGTGTCCTGGACCAGGATGACGTGCAGGTCGGGAGCGAAATTTTTCAGCGAGTACCACTCCTCGTGCAGCTCAAAGTCCTTCAGTCCCTGAAGCCCCGGGAAGTGGGGATCAACGATCCGCATCCAGGCCTTCTGTTGTGCCCCGTGGCGGATGAATTCCCCGCCGAGCATGGCGATGTACGCGTCAAGGTCGTCGCTCGTCTGGTTCTGGAAACGGTCGCCGCGACTGTGAAACGTGTCGCTGGCGCAGTGGCAGCCCACAAAGCCCTTGCCATTGGCAATGGCGTCGAGGAAGACTTTCTTCCCTTCGACGGGCATAGGAGGCTGCTTGTCACCTCCTTCCTTCGTTAAGTCGCCGGTGGTGACGAACAGGAATGCATCGAACTTGGTCAGTTCTTCCGGGATGAAGACCCGACCGTCTTTGGTGCAGGTGACATCGAAGCCATGCTTGGCGCCGAGTTCCGTAACGATGGTTTCGGCATGGGAGAGTTGGTTGCCGCTGCGGCGGATGCAGGAGTGTTCGAACCCCTGCGAGCGCGTGAACATCAAGACGCGCTTTTTGCGTTGGTCGGCGGCGGCCGTCCAATGCAGCGGAAAGAGCGATCCCAGGAGACCGGCGCTGGTCCCCAGCCATTGTCGTCGATTCAGCATGGGTGCCCCCTTTTGCAATACCCGGTGTGCGTGACGATTGGCGTCAGTGTACGTCACCGCCCGGCCGGCCGCAACCATGCCGCCGGCCGGGGTGTCGCTCGGGATTTCGGCGGGGCAAGGGGGCAACGGCGAAGAGGGATTGATCGGTTCGCGCTCGCGCGAGCTCCGGAGACGCATGCTCGGCATGCCGGAAACGGAAACGATCAGTCTCGGGAGCCAAACGAGGAATCAGAGGTTGGCAAAAACCGCCGCCTGGAGCGCTCAGCCCCCCGAGCGAAGAGCGACCCGGCGGTTAAGGTGTTTTGGCGCTGGGAACGCATTCGCTGCGCCACGGCATCGAGCGAGCGGAGCCGGTTGCACGCCCCGGGAACCGACCGGCGAGGGGACTCGCGTCAGCGCCCCGGGGACGCGAACCAGCAAAGCGTTCGGCACGCTCAGACGCCCGGCTCCTGAAGGCTCGCGCAACCGCGCCAAGGCACTCAGGCCGCTTGCACGGCCGCACTCGTGTTGGCTCAAATGTGCAATTCCACGATGTCCTTATCGTGCAGGACGTGGTCGCGCTTGACGGTTTGGCCGTCAAACACTCCGGTGCCCCAGATGCGGGCCGACTTCAGTTTCTCGGCGAAGTCGCGATGCACCAGCGCCGCCATTTCCACGACGGTGCTTCCCGCCGGGCAGGTGAACGGTGCCGACAGGTCCGGCGGCTTGCCGGGCTCCTTGGTGTAGACGCGGATGACATTCAGGAAGCGGTAAATCGCCTCGCGCAGCTCCTCTAGGCCGGTGCCGTGCTCGGCCGAAATGGCGTGGATGGCGAAGCGGCTGCCAAACAGCTCCCGAACAATCTCCAGGCGGTCCGACGCTCCGGGCAAATCAAGCTTGTTGGCGACCAGAAGCGTCCGGGTGTAGTGCGCGCCGGGTTCCTCCTGGTCGGGCCGCTGCCCGACCAAAAGGGTCCGCGTCTGGACCAGACGCTGAAGGACCGCTTCAGCGGCAAACGGGCCGTCGTCGTCCCCCAGATCGACCATCAGCAAGGCGGCGTCCGCCGACCAGATCATCCCTTGGAGGTAGCCCTCAAAAAAGTCAGCGGTGATCGGCGGCGTGTCGATCAGCTGCACACGGACGTCTTCCCAATCCATCATCCCGGCGTGCGGCTCGCGCGTGGTGAACGGATAGGCGGCCACCTCCGGTGTCGCTCGCGTCAGGCGGGTCAGTAGCCGGCTCTTGCCTACGTTCGGAGCCCCCAGGATAATGTATTGACCGGCCCCTTGCCGCGGGATCTTGTAGCTGACGCCCCCTTTCTTGGCGCTTTTCTTCTCCCGCTCAACCTCTTCCCGAGCCTCTCGGATGCGTGTCTTCAAATCGGCCTGGAGCTTCTCGCTGGCCTTGTGCTTAGGAACCAGCATCAACATCTTGCGCAGACATGCCAGCCGTTCCTCAGCTGTCTGGGCCCGCCGATATTCCGCTTCCGCTTCCAGGTACTGGGGGGTCAGATTCGCAGCCATGGCAGCAACCGCGAGCGACCGTTCAGGCCCTTCAACCCAAACCTGGGAATCATTATACTTCCCTGACCGTACCGAGACCCCTGATCCTCGTTCGTCCACGGCGGACCACGACCATGAGTGACCTTTACCACCGGATCGAAGAAGCCCGGGCAGCGATCCAGAAACGCTGGGACGGCAAGCCGCGCGTCGGCATTATCCTGGGCACCGGCTTGGGGAAGTTGGCCGAGGAAATCGAAGACCCCGTCCGCATTGCCTATGCCGAGATCCCGCATTTCCCCGTGTCTACCGCCCCGTCACACGCCGGCCGCCTGGTTTGCGGCCGGCTGGCCGGCAAGTCGGTCCTGGCGATGGAGGGACGCTTTCACTTTTACGAAGGCTACACGCTCCAGCAGATCACGTTTCCCGTCCGCGTCATGAAGGCGCTGGGCTGCGAGGTGCAGATTGTCAGCAACGCCTGCGGGGGCATGAACCCCCACTATGCCAAGGGCGACATCATGATTATCGAAGACCACATCAATCTGCTGGGTGACAACCCCTTGATCGGCCCCAACGACGACCGCCTCGGTCCGCGGTTCCCCGACATGTGCCACTGCTACGACCGGGCCTTGATCGACCTGACCCAGCGCATCGCCCTGGACGAGAAGATTCCGTGCCATAAGGGGGTCTTTGTCGCCGTGTCCGGACCGAACCTTGAGACCCGGGCGGAATATCGCTTCCTTCGTCAGATCGGGGCCGATGTCGTCGGCATGTCCACGGTCCCGGAGGTGATCGTCGGCGTCCACGCGGGATTGCGGAACCTCGGCTTGTCGGTGGTCACTGACATCTGCTTACCGGACGCTTTGGAACCGGTGAGGCTCGAAGAGATCATTGCGGTGGCGAACGCGGCGGAAGGGAAACTGCGGCGATTGGTGAAGCGGGTGGTGGCCGAACTCCCCTGACGCTGCGGCCCTCCTGTTCCCGTGCAGGCGTGCACCTCACGTTCGGGGCGGAGTTGCAGGCCCTCAGGCGGCGGTTTTGCCCGCCCGCGAATCCTGGTTCCGGGTTGGTCGATTTATCGTTGCACGCGCCCGCGCGCCCAGCGAGCGTCTCGCTTGAAAGCGTGAGCGCGAAGCGATAAGTCGGTCTCCCCCGCTCCATCCGTCCGCAACTCCGCATCCGTCGCGACGCTGAGCAGCAACATGTTGCCAGCCGAAGCCGTGGAGCTTATCATTAACGACACGGGTTGGGCCAGCCCCAAATGGGCGGCACGGCCTCGTTGGACAGATAGCTCAGCTGGTAGAGCGAAGGACTGAAAATCCTTAGGTCGCCGGTTCGATCCCGGCTCTGTCCATTCTCTCACGACAACGGTCAGTCCGTCGTCCATTTTCGTAATCTTTGGCCGAACCAATCCGCCAACTCGGTGGCAACCCTTTTTCCTCACCATACAATGTCCCTTCGATAGTCCCCTGCACCTTTGTCGGCTGGTGGTCTCAGGGCCGCGATCATGATCGACCTCAAGCGTATCCTGGTGCCGACCGATTTCAGCAAGTTTTCTCAGCGGGCCCTGGCCTATGCCGCGGCCTTTGCCGAGAAGTTCGGGGCGGAGGTCTATCTGCTCCACGTCGTCCAGGACCTGGCCTTGTTCATCCCGGACATGATCACGGTCTCGCCGCCGTTGGCCCCGTCGGTTGATCAGCTGACGGCGGCCGCCCGGGATGCCTTCCAACGGCTCATCGAAGAGAACCGCTTGGACCGACTGACCCTGCATTGCGAAGTTCGTGAGGGGACACCGTTCTATGAAATCATTCGCTTCGCCAAGGAAGCGGACATCGACCTGATCATCATGGGGACACATGGCCACACCGGTCTGGCCCACGTGTTGTTGGGGAGCGTCACGGAAAAGGTCGTCCGCAAGGCACCGTGTCCGGTGTTGACGGTGCGTGACCCGGAGCACGAATTCATCCATCCATGACGGACGGAAGCATGCTCAAACAGCTGAACCGGGGTCGGATGATCCTGCTTGTGGCGATGGTCTTGGCCGCGGCCGGCTATCGCCTGGTGCCGCACCCGCCGAATTTCGGCCCGGTAACGGCCCTGGCGTTGTTTGGCGGCGCGCACTTCCCTGATCGCCGCCTGGCGCTGCTGGTGCCGTTGGCCGCCATGTTCCTCAGCGACTTGGTCCTGGGGCTGCACGGACTGGTCCCGGTGACTTACGCCTGCTTTGCGCTGAGCGTTTGCCTGGGGTGGTGGGTGCGTCGGCGGCAGAATCCAGGGCGAATCGCTGTGGCCACCTTGGCCAGCTCGGTCCTGTTCTACGTCGTTACCAACTTCGCCGTCTGGGCCTGGACTGATCTGTATCCGCGAACCGAGTCGGGGCTGGTTGCCTGCTATGTCGCCGCCTTGCCGTTCTTTCGCAATGCCTTGGCCGGCGACTTTCTCTTCACTACGGTGTTGTTCGGAAGCGTAGCCGCGGCGGAGCAGCGCCTGCCGCAACTTCGGCCCGCGGCGGTGTGAGCGACGAACTGGCATCCCCCGTTCCCCGAGTTTGCGGGGCGCCATGGCTCGCCGGTCAACCAAGGACCGGGAGCCGAGGCCCTGGCGGCCTCGGCTCCCGACCCCCGGTCATCGCCGCGTGCCCTCGGTATCCGAAGGGCACGGTCACGGCAGTCGCTTCAGAACACATAAGTCCCGTAAGGGCAGTAGGTGATCGGATACCAGCAGCCGACTGGGGCGCACCAGTAGTAGTAGCAGCGGGCGAAGGGGCTCCAGTAGCCCCAGCAGCCGCAGCGCGGCAGCCAGACGCGATGCGTCCAGAAGGGGCAGTTGAAGCCGCGATAGTAGTAGCCGAAGCTGGCCGGAATCGGCGTGACGACGGGCGGGGTCGCGACGATCGGGGCCACGGCGGGGGTCGGGAGGCCGGTGGGGACGGCCGGGGTCAGGCCGATGCCGGTCTGAAATCCGGTGTTCACGCTGATGCCGAGGCCGCGGAAGCCGACCGACGTCTGCACGCCGCCCGCGGTGGCCACGGGGAGGGCGCCGACCGGCGGCAACACCGGGGCGGCGACGACAGGGGGCGTGACCGCGGGAGCGGCCACGACGGGGGCGCCGGCTCGGAAGCTCATGGCCACGCCGCCGGCGTGGGCTGCCCCACCCGCCAAGAGGACTGCCAAGGCACTGGTCAGGAACCGTTGCATCAGTTGCTCCTTGCTGCCGAGCAGCGTTTGAGGGAGGTTGTTCCACCCTTCCTAAGAGCAATCCCGGTGCCAATCGCAGCTCGCCGATGGGGAAACAAGCGTATCTCTAGTCCCGGCAGCGGATTTCGATTTTGTAATTCACCCGATGCTAATACCCGGGCCGAGGCCCGACGTCTCCAAGTGTCGTCAGTACGACTCGAAGTGTCGTCGTCGTGATTTCCGTGGCCTCGGCTGGGGCCGAGGCCACGCCTCATGACCGCGGACTCACGCTCACGACCTCCTCGTTCGGATCGCGGGGAATGATCTCTGCCAGGCGCTGGACGATGTCATCCGGCTTGATTCCTTCCGCCTCGGCGTTGAAGTTGGTGATAATGCGGTGGCGGAGGACGGGGGCGGCCACGGCCCGAATGTCGTCGCAGGAGACATAGTATCGGCCATGCAGCAGGGCGCGGGCCTTCGCCCCCAGGACCAAGTACTGCGTCGCCCTCGGACCGGCACCCCAGGTCACATAATCGCGGATGAAGTCGGGAACGTCTCCCTTCTCCTTACGAGTCAGCCGGGTGAAGCGCATCGCGTAGCGGATGACGTACGGGGCGGCCGGTACTCGGCGGACGATCTCCTGCATCTCGAGAATGTCCGTGGCCGACAAGACCCGCTCCACCTGGGCTTGATGGGTGGTCGTGGTCATCTCAACGATGCGGTATTCCTCGTCTTCCTCGGGATAATCGACTTTGATGCTGAACATGAAGCGGTCCTGCTGCGCCTCCGGGAGGGGGTAGGTTCCCTCTTGTTCGATGGGGTTCTGCGTGGCCAGGACAAAAAACGGGTCGGGGAGGCGGTGGCGCGTGCCGGCAACGGTTACTTGCCGCTCCTGCATCGCTTCCAGCAGGGCGGCCTGGGTCTTGGGCGGCGTGCGGTTGATTTCATCCGCCAGCACGACATTGGCAAACAACGGCCCGTGTAGAAACTTGAAATGCCGCTGCCCCGTGGCCCGATCCTCTTGAAGGACTTCCGTCCCGGTACTGTCGGACGGCATCAGGTCGGGGGTGAATTGAATTCGGCTGAAGCTGAGGTTCATGGCATCCGCCAGGGTGCGGATCATGAGTGTCTTGGCCAGACCCGGCACACCGACCAGCAGGCAGTGGCCCCGAGCGAAAACGGCGATCAGCAGTTCCTCAAGGACCTGTGTCTGACCAACGATGACTTTGCCGACCTGCGCCAAGACACGCTTATAACCCTCATTCAGCCGTTCGATGGCCGCCAACTCCCCTTCGAGTCGCGGCCAGTCAGCAGGCTCGACCGAATCGGCGGGGAGAGCGACGGGAACATCAGGCTCTTCATCGGCGGCCAACCAGGTGCCGCAGCCACACAAACGTCGGCCAGCGGGGGGCACCTGCACGACCAGTCCACAATTCTGACACTGTACCGAAGGCATCAGTTCTCCCGGGTTGAGGTTGCGGACAGCCCCCAGGCCCGGCCCGCGGTCGCGACGGTCAGCCCCTGCGGCCCCGTCACGACCGCGACAGCAGGCCCCGCGGCCGGAAATGTCCAGCGCTGCCGGACGGCCCCATTGGCCACGTCGATCAGCCAGACATCGATGGACCGCTGAAAGTGGGCCTGGTCGGTGTGAACGAGGAGACGGCGCCAGTCGGCGGCCGGCGGCACGGGCCAGCCGGTCCGCCAGAAATGACGCCACGACTGTCGGCCAAATTCCCGCCAGATTCGCTCCAACGGCATGCCGGGCGGAGCGTGGCGCGGATGCACCAAAAGGAAGCTCCCGACCCGCCGCAGCTGCCAAGCGGCTTCCGGGCCTGCCAGCGACGTGCTCCAAAGTTGCCGACCATCTGCCAGGGCGTAAGCGTGGACAGTGCGGCCTCGGACGACGTAGAGCGCCTCGGCGTCGAGTTCCGCACCGCTCAACTCGAGCGCCTGATCGCGGGGGAAACGCAGCGGTTGGGGCCACCGCGGCCGGCCGGTCGAGCACGCCACGCATTCCAGCCCGTAGCGCGTGTTGGTGGCCACGCGAACGATCAGCACGTCGTCCCGGCCGATTGCCTGCAACGGTTCCCCGCTGAGTCCCGGGTGCCGCAACCGATCAGGCCGATAGACACTCACCGGTTGCTCCGCCTTGGGATCACAGACCACGACCTGCTCGGCACCCTCGACCATGGCGAGCCGTCCGTTTCCCACGAGCAGCGGCGGTTGCGGCCAGGGGTCGGTGCTGGTCGCCGCCTCGCGGTGCAATTTGCCCGTGGCGCCGTCCAGCACCCAGCATCGGCCGTGGGCGGTTTGCACCACCACATCGCCATCGATGGCCCTCAGGTGTGGATGGAACCGCCCCCGGGGCGGCGGCAGATGCAGCCGAGCCCCGGGGGCCCAGCGGTCCCAGAGTGCTTGGCCCGTGGCGACGTCCCAAGCCCACAGGCGGCGTTGCTGCTGCAAGGCATATAGCCGACCGTTCGCCGCCTGAAAGCTGCTCAGTCCCGGCTGGTCGATTTGCCACCGGCAACGGCCATCGCTGCGGTCGCGTGCCTGCACCCCATCCGGATGGGCGATGAGCACCAGATCGCCGGCGCTGCCGACCCACGTGGGTTTCGCCTCCTCGGGGGCGTCCCAACAGCACAGGCCCGTGGCGGCGTCGAGGCCGAAGAGTCGGCCAGCATGCGAGAAAAGCAACAGGTCGTGGCTGCCCTGCCCGACATGGCCGGCGCGGAGTGTCGGGAGTTGGACGGCCCACTTCGCCGTCAGCGGGGCAAAGAAAGGTGTGCTTTCTGCGGCGTTACGAGGAGACCGCGCGGCCACCCAGACGCCGTCGGTGGCCGGCCCCGGGCCTTCGGCCCGGGGCGGCTTCGGGACAGGCTCGCCCGCGGGGTGACGGCCCGGAGCAGGGAAAATCAGCAATTCATCGGCAGTGGCAACGGCGAGGCAGCCGCCGGCAAACGCCATGTTGCCGCTGGGAATGTGCCGCAGCCGCGTGGGGTCGAGGTCCAGCGGTTGGCCGTCGGCCTCGTCGAGAAGGCGCAAGCCCAGGGCAGTTGGCCAGAAGACGAGACCGCCGGCGAGGAAGCCGCGGCCGACGGTCGCCAAGTCGCTCCCGTCATCGGGTTGCAGCCAGGCGCGGTCGTCGCGGCCGGTGGCGATGTCGAGGGCCCGAATGCCCCGGGGCCAGCTGCCGGTGGTGACGATCAGGCGATCGGGGGTCAACCCGAGCAAGTGGACGACCTCCAACGGCTTGCTCTCCCAGATAAGCCGACCCGTGGCAGCGTCAAGGCAGAGGACGCGGTCGTAGTCGGCTGGGGCGACGTAGAGCCGGCCTTCATGGTAAACGCAGGGGGCCAAGTCACGGGTCGAGGGGTCGGCCTCGGGCGTGCGCCCTCCTCGGCTGGGATAGCGCGCCCCCCACACCCAGCGGCCGCTCTCGGCATCGACCGCGACAATCGCGCCGCTGTGGGAGCAGTAGACCACGTTGCGGCCCGCCAAGGTCAGCAGGTGATGGCGGTGGCGCACTTCGGCCGCTCCCGGGCGCGGCGTCTCGCATACCTCCCGTTGCCACCGCAACTCGCCGTCGGCAGTCCCGTAGCACAGGATCGTCGTCACCACCGAGACGCCGTTAAAGCGGCTTTGGGCAATCCAGAGCCGCGGCTCGCGCACCACCGGCGATCCCTCGAACAGCACCACCGAGTCGCGAGCCGTCCCACCCGCCGAGATCGGAGGCCAGCGCGGCTCGAGTTTCCCGAAGGAATCTGGCTCGGCGCGGACACACACCAGGTAACTGCCAATGTG
>JANWYO010000138.1 GCA_025055215.1 Gemmataceae bacterium | reverse complement strand
CTTTTTTCCCGGCCCTATCCGGCCGTGTCACGCCGGCAGGTCTCCGGTCGCACCCGACACGCCGGGACTGCCCCTGCTGGCCGGGGTGCGTCTGAGGCCGGGCCTTTTGGCCCGGCCTCGGAGTAAGCAGGGCGACGATATTCGGAATCGGTGGGCAGACACCGGCGCAAGTCCTCCGGGCCCTGAGACCGCTCACCAGCGGGTCACCGCCTCGGCCTCAGCGGCCCGCGGACGACTCGAATCATGGCGACTCATTGCTCCCGGAGCTGGCCAGGTGTACAACAGGAAGCCGGCGATCCGCGCGACGGTCCCTTCTGAACCGGTGCCAAGGAGTCTTCCGACCATGCTCGCCAAGCTGAGGGCGTTCGCCCTGGTCGGCATCGAAGCCGTCCCGGTGGAGGTGGAAGTCGATGTGGCCGCCGGGCTGCCCAAGACCATCCTCGTTGGGCTGCCGGAGTTGGCGGTGCGGGAGAGTGTTCACCGGATCGAGCGGGCGCTGGTTAACCTGGGCTACGAACGGCCGACCGGGCGGACCATCGTCAATCTTGCCCCTGCCGACCTGCGAAAAGACGCCGGGGCGTTCGACCTGCCGATCGCCCTGGGGATGTTGGTGGCCACGGGGCAGCTGCTGCCGGAGTCGTTGCGCGATTTCGCCATGGTGGGCGAGTTGGCCCTGGACGGCACGGTTCGGCCCATCAAGGGGGCGCTGTCGATGGCGATGGCTGCCCGCGACCATCGGATCGCCAAGTTGATGGTACCGGCGGCCAACGCGCGGGAAGCGGCCGTCGTGACCGAAACTGCTGTTTTTGGCGTCGGCAGTCTGAGCGAAGCGGTCGGCATCTTGGCGGGGCACTTGCCGGCCGAGCCCGTGGCGGTCCACCCCGAGGACTTGGCGGCGCAGCTCAACACCTACGACGTCGATTTTGCGGACGTTCGGGGCCAGGAGTTTGCCAAGCGGGCGTTGGTAGTGGCCGCCGCCGGTGGCCATAATGTCCTGATGATCGGCAGTCCCGGCTCTGGCAAGACGATGCTCGCCCGCCGACTGCCGACCATCCTGCCCCCGTTGACCCCCGCGGAGAGTCTGGAGACGACTCGCATCTACAGCGCCCTGGGCCGGCTGGAGCCGGGCCAGGCGCTGCTGGCCACCCGCCCGTTTCGGGCCCCGCACCACACCATCAGCGACGCCGGCATGGTCGGCGGCGGCAGTACCCCTGCCCCCGGCGAGATCAGCCTCGCCCACCACGGCGTCCTCTTCCTCGACGAGTTGCCCGAGTTCAACCGCCGCAGCCTCGAAGTCCTTCGCCAACCCCTCGAGGAAGGCCGCGTCACCATCTCCCGAGCGCTCCATTCCACCACCTTCCCCGCCCGCTTCATCCTCGTGGCCGCCCAAAACCCATGCCCCTGCGGCTACCTGGGCGACGCCAAACGGCCGTGCAAATGCTCACCGACCCAGATCGAGCGGTACCTGGCCCGCGTCAGCGGGCCGTTGTTGGATCGCATCGACCTGCATATCGAGGTCCCGGCCGTGCCTTACCACGAGCTGTCTGCCAAGCGGGAGGGGACATCGAGCGCCAACATGCGGGAGCAGGTGTTGAAAGCGCGGGCCATCCAGGCCGCACGCTTCGGCAGCGACGGCCAGCGCCTCAACGGCCGAATGACTACCCGCCAATTACGGAAATACTGCGTGCTCGACGCGGCGTCGCAGGGGTTGCTGCAACGGGCGATGACAGAACTGGGGCTGTCCGCTCGGGCGCACGATCGCATCCTACGGGTGGCCCGAACCATTGCCGACCTTGAAGGCTCGGATCAGATCCAAGTCCCCCATCTGACCGAGGCCATTGGCTATCGCAGCCTCGACCGCAAGCTGTCGACGCGGTGAGCGGCCGGGGGGCCCGCTCACCGCTCAACGACCGCCCTGCTCACGCCAGGGCCGTCGGATTGAGGATGGTGTCCAGCCGCCTGAGCAGCTCGCGCAGAGCGTCGTCGCCCAAGACCGGCTGAGCCCCCGCCGTCGGCAAGTCCTCGGCCAGGTCCAGCCAACTGCGGCAACCCGCATACTCTGGCCGCTCGGGGACCTCGTAGGGATGTGGCACTCGCCAGACCTGCACCGCCACGACGTACAATCCCGGCCGACGGTACGCGAAGCGCGAGCGAACCGTCTCTTCCGACCAGACGTGCCACGGGGCCAGCACCAGCAACGACGGCAGGTCCCGCACGTCGTAGACCCCGCGCACGTCGGCGAAATGACTCAAGCGCACGCGCCCCTGCGGAGGCCGATCCGCCTCCACCTCCTCCAGTAGCGGCTCCGCTTCGGGCCGAATCCCGCCACGCTGCTGATGCACGTACGTCGGGTACAGCCAAAATCGTCGGTGAGCCAGCTCAAACCCGCCGCCCGGCTCCGCCACGCCGCCCTTCCGCAGCAGGATCGCCTGCCGGCCCAAGGCCAAGGCCCGGCAGATGACGGCCCACTCCTTCAAGGCAGGCCGCAAGGTCGCCACCTCATCCGTGGCCTGGCGCATCGGCTCCCTCACATCGCGTGTCCCTGAATGTAGGCCCGAAGCAGGTGGATGGTCTGTTCCTGGTTGTTCGCTTGAAAGGCATTCAGGTCGCCAATTGATACCAGGCCGACCACTTGGCCACCATCCACCACGGGAACATGGCGAATACGGCGATTTTTCATGACACCGCGCAACTCGTCCAGCGTGGTGTGCGGTTGGCAGCAAATGACATCGGGAGTCATGATGTCGCGGACCAGCGTGGCGCCCGGGTCGCGGCGGAGGGCGACGACCTTCAGCAGAATGTCCCGCTCCGTGACGATCCCCCGGATCTGGCCCGCCTCCATCACCAACAGGCCGCCAATCTTGTGCTGGTTCATGATGACGGCCGCATCCAGCACCGTCACCTGCGGTGCGATGCTCAAGACCTGCGATCCCTTGATCGCCAGGATGTCGCGCACCGTCGCCATGACGGAATTCTCCGAGTTCGACCAGAGAGGCGGTGCCAAGTCGCTAATAGGTCAGCTTAAGCCTTTCTCCCGGCGATTACAATAGGCCCCGACGTATACCGTTCACGTTGGTCGGGGCGCGGCAGGGATTCCGGCCACTTGGGCGGCCCTGCTCGCCAAGCGAACCCCGCTCACGGTCGGCGTCGCTGGCATGGCCGGCTGACTCGGAAAGCCTCCTCTATAATATCTGGGCCCACCTGAAAATCGCGGCTTGGCACCGTGGACCCACGCGACTTTTGCGGAGAGCGCAGCATGTCATCGAGCAACGGGTTCGGCAGCGCGGATGTTGTCGTCATCGGCGGCGGGCCGGCTGGCAGCACTACCTCCACCCTGATCGCTCAGCACGGCTGGCGCGTCGTCCTGTTCGAGCGGGACCGCTTCCCGCGCTTCCACATCGGCGAATCGCTCATCCCCGAGACCTACTGGGTCTTCCAGCGGCTCAAAATGCTCGACAAGATGAAGCAGAGCCGATTCGTCAAGAAATACAGCGTCCAGTTCGTCAATGCCCAAGGCAAGCTGTCGGCCCCGTTCTACTTTTGGGACAACAAACCGCACGAATGCTCCCAGACCTGGCAAGTGGTGCGGAGCGAATTCGACCTGATGATGCTTCAGAACGCCCAAGAGCAGGGCGTGGAAGTGCACCAGGCCACGCGGGTGCTCGACGTGCTTTTCGACCAGGGGAAAGCGGTCGGCGTCCGCGTCCAGAGTGCCGACGGCTCGCAGCACGAGGTCCGGGCCAAAGTCGTCGTCGATGCCAGCGGGCAAAGCGGCCTCATCGCCAATCGCTTCAAGCTCCGCGTCTGGGACCCGGTCTTGAACAAAGGGGCGATCTGGACCTATTGGGAAGGTGCCTACCGCGACACCGGCCGCGACGAAGGGGCCACCATCGTCATCCAGACGCCTAACAAACTTGGCTGGTTCTGGTACATCCCTCTTCACGACAACCGCGTCAGCGTTGGCGTCGTGGCCCCGTTCGACTACCTGTTCAAGGGGCGGGGCAGCCACGCGCAGACTTATCAGGAGGAAGTCGAACGCTGCCCTGCGGTCAAGGAGCGGCTGGCGTCCGGCAGGCGGATCACCGGTTATTTCGCCACCAAGGATTATTCCTATCGCTCAAAGCAAGTGGCAGGCGACGGCTGGGTGTTGGTCGGCGATGCCTTCGGATTCCTCGATCCGCTCTACTCCTCCGGCGTGCTCCTGGCGCTGAAGTCGGGACAGTTGGCGGCGGACGCCATCGTCGAGGGATTGTCCAAAGGCGACGTCAGCGCCGCGCAGCTGGGCGGCTGGGGACCGATGTTCAATCAGGGCGTCGACCGGATGCGCCGTCTGGTGTGTGAATATTACGACGGCTTCAGCTTCGGCCAGTTTGTGCGCACGTTCCCACACCTGAAGGGAATCATCACCGATCTGCTCATCGGCGACCTGTTCACCGACCGGGTCGATGCCGCCTGGAAGCCGATGGAATCGCTCTATCCGCCGGGCAAGCAGCCGATCCCGCCTTGGTTTGCCGAGGCGCCGCCGGAAGTCGTCGCCAACAAGGTGAATGAACTGTTCCTTCCCGACGGCCCCAAGCCGTGAGGCCCGCGGCCACGTCGGCCGAGCGGCCCGATCAACTCCTGCTGCACCCTCAGCTTGGCCCGGGCGGCACGCATTCGGCGGCGTCGCCTTCCAAAGAACGGCACCACGCCGCCAGGAGGTCGGCGGTCGGGGCCGCGGCCCCGGCCGCCGACGCCTCGGGCGCCTGCCCGATCCGCTCCAGGATCAGAAAGCGGTGCCCCGAGGTTTTCGGCCCCTCGGCGGGGCAAACCTGCGGACCGGTTATTCGCCGCCACCGCTGCGCCAGCAGGATCGGCACCGGGAAAAACCGGTCGCCGGCGTATCGACCCTCGACGATCGTGAGGTACAGCCGGCGGCAAAGCGGCAGGGCCGCGGCGTAGACCTGACTTCCGCCGATGACCATCACCTCCTCACCGCCACGCTCCGCGAGCGCCCGCTCCGCGGCCCGCATGGCCTCGGACCAGGTCGGGACAATGATGCAGCCCTCCGCGCGAAACGCGGGGTTTCGCGTCAGTACGATACTGAGCCGGCCCGGCAGGGGCCGGCCCAGCGACTCCCAGGTGAGCCGGCCCATGATGATCGGCTTGCCCCAGGTCAAGTCGCGGAAACGCCGCAAATCGGCCGGCAGGTGCCACGGGATGCGCCCTTCCCGGCCAATGACACCCTGCTGATCGAGGGCTGCGATCACCGACAGGAACATGGCCGGCCCTCAGACTGCCACCTCGCCCGGGAGGGGTGGATGGTGGCGGTAGCCTTCGAGCATAATGTGCCGTCGCTCGATCCGATCGAGGTCGGTCACCGCCGGATCGATGCGCAGTCGGGGCAAGGGGAACGGCTCGCGGCGGAGCTGTTCGTCAACCTGCTCGAGGTGATTGGTGTAAATGTGGGCGTCGCCCAGCGTGTGGATGAAGTCCCCGACCTCCAGGCCGGTGACGTGGGCCAGGAGGTGGGTCAGCAGGGCGTAGCTGGCAATGTTAAACGGCACCCCGAGGAACAGGTCCGCCGACCGCTGATAGAGCTGGCACGACAATCGGCCGTCGGTCACGGAAAACTGGGCCAGCACATGGCAGGGTGGCAGGTGCATCCGGTCAAGGTCCGCCGGGTTCCACGCGGTGATGATAAGCCGACGACCGACCGAAGCGGCGGGGTCGCGTTGCACCGCGCGGATGCCATCGAGCAGTGACGCGATCTGGTCGATGGTCCGACCGTTGGGGGCTTCCCAGGCACGCCACTGTTTGCCGTAAAGGGGACCGACCTCGCCCTCGGTGTCGGCCCATTCGTCCCAGATGGTGACGCGGTGCTCTCGCAGGTAGCGGACGTTGGTGGAGCCGCTCAAGAACCACAGGAGTTCGTGGACGACGGCGCCGAAGGCCAGCTTTTTGGTGGTGACGGCGGGGAACCCGCGGCGCAGATCGTAGCGCACTTGGCAACCGAAGACGCTGAGGGCGTCCACCGGCTGGCCGGTGGACAGCAGGCGGGCGCGGGTCGGCTTGCGGACGCCGTGGTGGCGGACAAAGCGGAGCAGGTCGAGGTACGGCTGCATGGATGCCGAGCTTCGAGCCCGAGCGGGGACGCCTGCCCCGCCCTGAAGAACACGGTATGGAGACACTTACTCGCCGGCATCCGTCCCGCGGAGCAGGTCGAGTTTGGCGGCGATGGTTTTCATGGCGTCGATGCAGAATTGGATGTGTTCGGTCAGCTCGACGCCGAAGTCCGCGGCGCCGCGTTCGAGGTCCTCGCGGTTGACGCCGCGGGCGAAGCCTTTGGATTTCATTTTCTTTTTGACGCTGGCGGCCGTCAGGTCGGTGATGCCGTTCGGCCGGACCAGCGCCGCCGCGGTGATCAACCCGGTCAGCTCGTCGCAGGCGTACAGGGCCTTGTCCATGAGGTGGATGCGGGGGCAGTCGGGGAGGTAGTCGGCGTGCGACTTGATGGCGTAGATGACGTCTTCCGGGTAGCCGCGCTCGCGAAGGATTTCCGCCCCCTTGAGGGGATGGTCGGGCGGGTTGGGCCAGCGTTCGTAGTCGAAATCGTGTAACAGGCCGACGATGCCCCAGCGCTCTTCGTCCTGCTGGAGCTTGCGGGCATACGCCCGCATGGTGGCCTCGACGGCCAGCATGTGCTTGATGAGGCTCGGATTGGTGGTGTACTCGGTCATCAGCGCGAAGGCGTCGGCTCGGTTCATGGGAATCGCTCCACGGCCTGAAGGGCCTGCTCACGCCAGTGGCGCGCGTCGGCAGCAGCGGGACTGTCGGGATAGTCTTCCAGGTATGTCGTCCACCAGCTGAGGGCCGCCTGCCAGGCGGCCCTCACCGCTGGATCGCCCGGCCCGTGGCGGTGCTGGGCGGCCAGCGCCTGCTCGTGCTTCGCCACGGCCAGCAGGTAGGTGGCGCGGGCGGCCAGCGGTTCGGCCACGGCAGCCCGGAGGAAGACTTCCACCGGCTGACTGGCCCGGGCCAGCTCGGCGAGGCGCATTTGGACCGTCTCCCAGGCGGCTGTCGCCGTGGCCGGCGTTGGGGCCGCGGATAGCCGCGCCCGCTCCTGGTAGGCAGCTTGCGCCGCCGCGCACCACTGGGCCACCGTCTCTTCCAAGTTCGGTATTCGGGCCGCTTGCTCCCGCTGCCGGTGCAGCTCCTCGCGCAGCCGTACCAGGGCCGCCACCGCTTCGTCGAGCCGGCCGCGCAGCATCAAGTCTCGCGGCTGGCCGGTCTCCAGCGACAACGCCAGGAACGGTTGGGCGAAGACATACCGCAGCCGGTCGGAGAGTTCGCCGGGCGGCAGCTGACGCACCACCGCCGGGACCCGGTTCCACGGAACCAGCGCCCGCTCCGCCTCCGCTTGGCGGTTGCTGCGATCATGCCCGCCGGCGCCTGGTGGCAGGAATTCCCACAGGTTCGGCGGCCGACGCGGGTCGTGTTTCCAGACTTCGGCCGATGGCACCAGCTGGCGCCAACGAGCCAAGGTCGCCTCCAGATCGACCGCCAGCCGGACCGTGAGATCGGCCGAGAGCAGCGCCTGCACGGCGTGCACTCGCGGGGCATAGGCCAGCGCCGCATGATGGATGACGACGTCGCTTTGGCGGAAGTCTTCCGCGCTCAGGCCGGCCGGCGGCGCGACCTCGCCACGGTGCGCCAGCCGCAGGCTGGCCGCTTCCGCACCGGCCGGGCCGGGCACGGCCCGGCCGGTGGCCACGTCCAGCAGCCAAACCTCGGAACCGTCCCGAACGCCCACCCCCCAAAGACGCGGCAGGCCGAAGCTGTCACGCTGACTCGCCGCACGGAGCAGGCAGCCTTCCAGTCCCAGTTGCTCCCACAACGCCAGGCAGACCACCGCCCGCTCGACGGCCGTGCCCCAACCTCGTCGGAGAACCCAAGCCGGTGGGCAGGGAGTCACTTGATGCTCCACCAGGCGGACATGGCGGGCCACCCAACTGCAAGCGGCCTCCGCCTGCTTGCGAACGCTGGCCCCAGGCCGAATCAGCGACCGGGCGGCATCGCGGAAAAGGAGACAATTTTCCAGATAATAGGCATCCGGCAAGTCGAGGGTCGGCCGCTCCAGCTCGGCGATTTGGGCCGCGCTCAGGTCGGTTTCTTCTCGAAGAAGTCGGCGTCGGGCGTCGGTCAACGGGCAGGGAGCTTCGGTGGGATGCTGGGAGAAATAGGCGTTGACGCGAAAGACGAATTCGCGGCAGGCGGCCCAGTTGCCGTCGGCCAGATCGCGGCCGCTGGGTTTGTCGGTCACGGAGGTCGCGGTGTGCTGACCGGCGGGGCCGGTCAGCGGTGGGCGGGCACAGCCCGCCGCGAGCAGCATCGGTCCCCAGGTGATGGCCGCCAACACTAGACTGCGGATCACGGCACCTCCAAGGCTTGACGCAGGCGCAGGCAACAGGCGATGAGGTCGGGGAGGTCGGCCAACGCCAGGGCATTGGGACCGTCGCTCAGGGCCTCGTCCGGCCGAGGGTGTGTCTCCAGGAACAGGCCGTCGCAGCCGGCGGCCACGGCGGCACGGGCCAGGTACGGGACCATGCGGCGGTCGCCGCCGCTGCGGTTTCCCAGGCCACCGGGCATCTGCACGCTGTGCGTGGCATCGAAAATCACCGGACAGCCCAGTTCCTGCATCCAGGGGATGGCCCGCATGTCGTTGACCAGTTGCCCGTAGCCGAACGTGGTGCCACGCTCTGTCAGCAACAAGCGCGAGTTGCCGACCTCCGTCATCTTGTCCCGAACATTCTTCATGTCCCATGGGGCCCTGAATTGGCCCTTCTTGACGTTGACAGCCCGGCCCGTCCGCCCGGCGGCGAAAATCAGGTCCGTCTGCCGGGCCAGAAACGCAGGGATTTGGATTAGATCGCAGACCTCAGCCACCGGCGCGGCCTGGTGGCATTCGTGGATGTCGGTGGTCACCGGCAGCCCCGTCCGTCGCTTGACCACCTCCAGCGTCTTGAGTCCCTCCTGCATCCCGGGCCCGCGGAACGATTTCGCCGAGGTCCGGTTCGCCTTGTCAAACGACGCCTTGAACACCAGCGGAAGCCGCAGCCGGTCGCTCAGCTCGCGCAGCGTCTCCGCGATCTGCAACGTCAATTCGTGCGACTCGATGACGCACGGCCCGATGATCCAGAGTAACGGCTCCCCCGAGCCGCAACGATGGTTGCCGACGGCAACCGGCGGTACGTTCGGCATTTATCCCCCTCCTTGGTGACCAGCCGGCGACACCACGATCGTTGGTCGCGGGCCGGCAAGCCCACTCCCGAGCAACGACCGGCCTCACTGGGTGCAGTGGATTGTATCAGATCGGCTCACCATCGCCGCGCGGTGAATTAGCGGTTGTTCCCGGGGCGGTCGGTCGAAGAATGCCAGGCATTGCCGCGCGGCTACCCGGGTGACGTTCATTGCGACCGCGAACGAGACCACCAGTTCGGGCGCGGTCAGCCGGGCCGCAGGGCAGCGACGGCCTGGCGGATGCGCCAGGCCGCGGATTCGATGGCGGGGCGATGCACGAACCGACACGGCTCCGCAACCAGGCGCAGCGGTGCTCCGATGATCAGCCTCACCCGCGAGGGGCGGATAAGGGCCGGCAAGACGTCGGGGGTTTGCGGGCCGCCCTCGATCCAGATCGGAACAACGGGACAGCCGCTCCGCAGGGCCAGCCAGCCGACCCCCGCGCGCCACAAGCCAAGCCGACCTCGGCCGGCGTTACTCAAACCGGCCTCCGGGAAAATGCCGACGAGGCATCCTTGACGCAGCCGGCGCAGCGCCCGGCATGCCGCGACCACGTCCCGCCCGTGCCGCCAGACGGGGATGCAGCCGACGTAACCCGCCAGCTGTCGCAGCCCCGGAAGCAGGTAATACTCCCGCGCCAGGAGGAAGGCGATCGGCCGACCGAGGGCCGCTGTCAGAAAGATCGGGTCCGCGCTGGAGGTATGGTTGGCCACGATTATGGCCGGACCGGAGGTTGGCAGGTGCTCTCGGCCCCGGCAGTCCCAGCGATGCCACACCCGGGAATACAGCCGCAACAGCTCAATGCCGGCCGCTTCGATTATGCGCCGCACCAACCGCGCTACCACATCGGCCACGCCCCGGGCCTTGACTGCCGGCCCAGGAGGGCCTCAGTCCACTTCGCCAATCCGGGCTTCGGCAATCGTGTACAGGAAATTCTCTGGGTCGCCGTTGTTGAGCTTCAACGTGCCGACAACCTTAACCAGGTTGCGGTTGTAGGTAACCACCTTCCCCTTAGCCAATTCCACGAAGACGATGCCGGTGATCTCCGGCACCTCGCAGTACCAGCACCCGACGGGATATTCGATCAGCATGAACGACGACAGCTCCAAGTCGTCACCCAGCGGCTGCATGAAGCCGCTGAGGCTGACGGTCTTACCTTCCAGCTCCTTGAGATGGCGGGCGAACGTGGGGCGGTAGGCGTCGTCCACCAACGTCTCCGCCAGGACCGCCCATGGAAGAGGGTTGATGCCGTCGGCAGTGATCGGCGGCAGTTCGGAACTGTCGAGCCGGGATATCAAGGGGCGCTTGGAACGGAACGTCAGGGTACTGCCCGGGTGCGATTCGTGGGCCGTCTTCAACTGGTCCGCCGTCGGCTTGAGGAGGGCATCGGCGGCGGCTTTGAGGACCTGACGGTGCTGGCGAACCTCGGGGAGGTGGAGGGCGAATTCGCTGGTGCAGCCCTCCAGCATGGCGGCGGCGACGGCGACATCGCCGTAGGCATTCGCCAACTCGGCCAACAGCCACAGGAGCTTGCCGTCGGCCGGCAGCCAGAGCGCCAGCTGTTGGGCCACGGCCACGATTTGAGGCGAGAGTTTGCTTCGCTCGTCGGGAGCTAGTTGGCCCGGAGCGTACTTGCCGCCCGGTCCGATGAAACGGAGACCGAACAAGTCGTCCAGCCCGGCGAAGTCGGCCGGTTGCCGTTGGCGGAGGCGGACGAGTTTCAGGTGCGCTTCCTCGGCCGGGCGCCACCGGCCGGGGGCGAGGCGGACGGCCAGCTGGAGGCAGGCCGCCGCCTGGTGGAGGTCGCCCTGGAGCTGCCAAGCCGTGCCGAGGTTGCTGACGATGCGGTAATGGTCTGAGAACTCCCGCTGGGCCGACCGCAACAGCTCGATGGCCCGCTCCACCTCCCCGAGCCGTACCCAGATCGCCCCTAAGTCGGCCTGTTCATCCGCCGTGAGTTTGCGGCCTCGGGCGGTTTTCTCTAGTTCAGCGGCCGCCCTGAGGTATCGCTCGCGTGCGGGACTTGGCGGATTACCTGCGGTCGGCTTGGCGCCGATCATCCGCAACATGCGATGATCGAGCAAAAACCCCCGCCATTGGGCCGGAAGCTCTGCGAAGGTCTCGCCGGAGTAATGCAGGCCAGCCTGAAGCCGGCTGGCACATACTGCCAAGCAGATAAGCGACCAGACTCCGAAGCGCATGGCGATTTCTCCTCGCCACCTGGAGCGATGGACTGGGCAGTTTGACGGCCGCCCGGCACCGGCCGGGTGCCGGGCGGCCAAAGCGCGCCGCGGCCCACGTGTCGCTGCCGTCGCTCCCCCGAAGCCCCCTACTTCCGCTGCACGTCAGCCACCAGCACCCGATCGCTGTGGAAACTCAAGACCACGTGCAGCGGCCCGTCCGAGCAAAGGTACGTCCAACGGCGATGGAACGCCTGGGGCGCGTCGCCGTCCGGCTCTCCCAAGGCCGCCAGCAGTTCCGAATACGTGAAATCTCCCGTCCGCAGACGGCGGTAGATCCGGGTGTGAAGGGCATCGCTCGTCTCTGAGCGACTCGGCTTGTCCCGCATCCAGGCGTAATCCTCGATGCGCAGCTGCCCCTCCGCTTCCGGCAACACCATGAGTGTGAGTACGCCGTCGGCGCACTTGTATGTGTAGGTCCGGCCTGCTGGAGCGCGGGGTGTGTCGCTGTCAGGTCTGCCGAAATTGGCCACGAAGTCGGCCGCCTTGCAGGTCGGTTTGAACCAGGCCATTTCTGGCTTGATGATGCCGCCCGTCTTGATTGACTCCAGCCGTTTCATCATGTCGGCGATACGGCCGGTGGTGCGATTGAATGTGCCGGGGGCGTCGGTGAACTGGGGTGGCGGATACACCGGAACCTGGGGCACCGGCGGGCGTTCCTCTCGCGGCGGAATCGAGGGCAGGCGCTGGGGCGGAAGGCTGGGCGCGGTGGACAGGACCGACGAGGGTGGAGGCGGGGCCTTGTGGAGCAGGTCGCCGGTGCGGGGAGCAGGGGGAATGTCGTCGGAACGCCCGGGGGTAGGGGGGAGCACGGCCCCCGGCGCAGCGGCCACGACTTCCACGCGCTTCCCCCGCAGCCATTTGCCAACGGTCCAAAAGCCGATCGCCGCCACCACGAGGACTGCCGCGCCAACTGCCACCGGGACGAGCCACGGCCTTGAGGGCCGGTGGACAGCCGGAGATGAGGGCGTGCCGGCCGCCGGGGTTGCGGCCGGCACGCCGCTGGCCGCCTCGAGCAGCCCCGGCACTGCCGTCACCGCCACCCATTTCGCCTGACCGTCGCGACGCACCATGTCAGTGGGCCGCAGTTTTCCCGACCGCGCCAGCTGCCGCAACTGCGCCGCCGTCAACGGCCCCATTTGCCGCCCGTGCGACTGCACAAACCAGTTGCCCGCCATGACGATCCTCCCCACACCCCTTGGCCGCCGGAGGCTCCCGCAACCGCTCCGCCCCAATCCTTTCGACGCTCCTGCTAGCGTCGCCTAACCGCCTCGCTGTCGCTGCGAAGAGGTCTAAGACGCCTTCCTACCCGCCTTGCGCCTTGATTCTAAGTTGCCGGCCCAACGCAGGCCAAGCGAAAACCCACGAAGACACGCCCCGTATCGGTGTGATACACTCCGCCCGCCACCGGGGGCCGGGCTGACCGCGCCCTCGGCTACCCGAGCGACATGGAGGGAAGCTCGATGGACGCACTTCAGCATTGGATGGAGACGGCCTCGGTGCAAGAACTGGCCACGGTTCACTACTTTTTCCGCAGTGTGGAGAAATCGATCCCCGAGGGGCGGTCCCCCCGGGAAGTGACGTTGGCCGAGGTGATGCAGCTGGTGCTCGACCGCTTCGCCGCTCGGCGACAAGGTCGATCGGCGTTGACGGGGGAGAAGGCCTCAGCGACGGATCGTGGCCAATAAAAAGGACTGGCCGCGGGCGGCACCGCCCGCGGCCGTCGGGGTCGGCTTCTTCTCTGCTTTCGGCCCCGTCCTATTCTACGCTCCCAGGACAAGGCCGGCTCAGGACCGAAAGGCCCACTACTGAGAATCCGCCAAGCCCACACCCCCAGCCAAAGGCCGAAGGGGGATTCAGGACCGAAAGGCTCACTACTGAGAATCCGCCCCTTCGCCACTCAACCCGGGAATGATCCGCAGGAGAGGAACCTTGATCCCATAGCGCAGGTGCAGGGTCGAGCCGCCCGTGAGCGTTACGCTGATGGCGTCCGAGCCGGGGTCGGCGACGAGCAATTGCCGGACTGCTTCCTTCAATCGGGGTTGATCGTCGCCCAACATGAGGAAGGCCTTCATTCCCATGTCGAAGCGCATCAGCGGCGCTGGTCCAGGCGCTGAGGTGAGGGTTTCTTTCATCAACTGGAGCGCCTCCGGGCCCATGGTCAGCACGATCGCGTCATCCCGGATGGCCAAGTATCCTGGTCCCTTGCCGAATCTCTCCGCCTGCTCCGGATCCGGCTTCTTCTGGTCGATGCGGTGAACCTTGGTGCCGGCGACGCTGACCGCGTCGAGCGTCAGCTGCTCCCGGTCGCCACGATTCAGCATGGGCACCAAGTCGCGCACCGCCCGCTCGACTGGAGTACCGTCCTTCAAACCCGCCGCCATGACCAGGGAGTAGAGGTTGTTCTTATCGGGCCCGCGGATGGCGAGGGCGATATCAATTTCCCCCGCCTTGAACGTGGGCATCAGCGCCTCGAGGAACTTCTCGGCAGCCTCGCGCTGCTTTTGGTTCGCCGCCTTCTTGATGGCGTCCTCCAGAAATTGGTCCAGTAGCGGAGCGTACGCCTCGCGGAGCTGGCTCGGAAGGTTGAAATGAAAACCGACATTCAGCGTGTTGGTTTTCGCCATCACGCCCGCAAACCGGCTCCGCGAGCGGCCCAACTCCTTGATGGTCTTCTCCAGCTCCGTGCCGGGCCTGGCCTTCAAGCCCAGGTCCAAGGCGATCTCGTCGCTCCGCCGATTGAGACCGAAGGAAAAACTGACTTCCTGCCCCTCGCGGATCACCTGGACCAGTTGCTTAGTAACCATTTCG
>JANWYO010000210.1 GCA_025055215.1 Gemmataceae bacterium | reverse complement strand
GCCGGCCTGCGGCCGGCGGCGGTCGGGGCGGCCGCTTACCCCCTCCCCGACGAGGTCTTCAATCGCCGCTGGTTTCTCAAACCCGGGGCCATGCCACCCAACCCCTTCGGCGGCTATGACCTCGTCAAGATGAACCCGGGGACCAACCCCGACATCCTCCTCCACCCCGCCGGGCCTACGGACCCCGATGTCAGCATCCTATCCGTCCAGGATGCCAAGACGGGGCGGCCCCTCGCGCTGTATGCCAATTATTCGCTGCACTACGTCGGCGGCATCCCCAAGGCATCGGTGTCGGCCGACTACTTCGGCGAGTTCGCCCGACTGATGCCCACTCGCCTGGGGGCCGGTCGCGACTTCGTGGCCATGATGTCTAACGGCACCTCTGGGGCCGTCTATAACATCCGCGTCCGGGTTGGTCGGCCGCCCCGCGAGCCGTTCGAGCAGGTGCGCATCGTCGCAGGGAAGGCAGCGGATGCGGCCTACTATGCTTACCGCAGTATCGGCACGCATCGGTCCGAGGCACCGCTGGCGATGATCCAGCGCGACATCACGGTGCGCACCCGTCGGCCGACGCCCGAGCAGATCGCCTGGGCCAACCGGGTCTTGGCCATCACCGATAAGGCCGAGCGGGCGAAACTCCCCCGGTTGGCCGATCACTATGCCCGCGAGGTCTTGGCGTTGGCCAAGGGACCGGAGACCCTGAAAATTCCCTTGCAGGTCGTCCGAGTAGGTGACTGCGCCCTGTGCGCCATCCCCTTTGAAACCTTTGCGGAGACCGGCCTCGACCTCAAACGGCGCAGTCCGTTCCCGCGGACCATCGTGGTCAGCCTGGCGAACGGTTCTCACGGTTATCTTCCCACGCCAGAGCAGCACCGTCTCGGGGGCTACGAAACGTGGCTCGGCACGAACCGTGTTCAGGAAGACACGTCGGTCCTGATCACCAACCAGCTGCTCGAGATGCTGGCTGAGCTGAAAAAGTGAGTCTGACGACAGGCGCGGTTCACGGCGCGGCAGTTGGCGTGGGTGCGTCGTCGGCCGGCTTGCGCCGCAGCGTCTCCGAATAGGGCAAGGTTTGCCCCCGCTGCCGCAACAGTTCGGCTTCATGAAGCAACTCGTCGGCCCGCGCCGTCCGTTGCGGCTGAAGTTGGTAATGGAAGCGGCGGACGTCTTCGATCCGCCAGGGAATGACATTCTCGCTGAAGAAGTCCAGACCGATCCATTGATACCACGGGGCGGGGATGCGCTGCTTGACCTTCAGGGTTTCGTAGCCATCCTTGACGATGGTGAATTCGTAATCGCCGTAGTAGACAAAATGATTGTCGGCGGGGGTGGCGCCGATGGGTTGGCCGTTCTGATAAACAACGGCGCCGGGAGGGTCGGTGGTGATGACAAAGCGGCGCTCGACGCAGCCGGTCATCAGACCGACGGCGGCCACAACGGTCACGAGACCTCGGTAACGGCTCATGGTCCGGCCCGCCCTGGCTTGGGTGCTCCTTGTGGGGCGGGACCATAGCCAGCCTTCAGGGGAATGTCAAGAGAGTTCATGAACGCGGCGAAAAACTGGGTCGATTTGCACGTCCATCTGGCAGCCCTGCCTACGCCGGACAACGGCTGCCTCCTTTCCGCTCGTACCCGCCGCTTGCCCCTGGCCCGGTGGCTGCTGTGGCGCCTGAACATCGACCTGGCCGACCCGGAGGGGAGCAATCGGCGATATGTGGAGTTGTTGGCCGAGCGCGTGCGGACGTCGCGCTGGGTTCGGCAAGTGGTGTTGCTGGGCTTTGATGGGGTGTACGACGCCGCGGGACGGCTCGACCCGGCTCGGACCCACTTCATGATCTCAAACGACTACCTCTTCGCTGTCTGCCGGCAATTCCCTGAGTTTCTCCCAGGCCCCTCCATCAATCCGCAGCGGCGCGACGCCCTCGACGAAGTGGACCGCTGCGCCGCGGCCGGCGCCGTGCTGGTCAAGCTGCTGCCGAACGTGCAACACATCAATCCCGCTGAGCCCAGGTATCGGCCGTTTTATCGGCGGCTGGCGGAACACCGCCTGCCGCTGTTGGTGCACGGGGGCCACGAATTCGCCCTGGGCGCCGTCGATCAGTCGCTGGGCGACCCCAACCTGGTGCAGCCAGCCCTGGACGAAGGCGTGACGGTCATCACCGCCCATGCCGGCTCAACCGGTTTGTTGCTGGTGGAAAACCTGTGGCTGCGGGTGCAACGGTTGATTCGGCGTTATCGGCATTACTATCTCGATTCGTCGGCGCTTTGCTCGCCGAATCGGTTCTTGACGGCCTTGAAAATACGCCGCTGTCCGGAGATGCAGGAGCGACTTCTCTACGGTTCGGACTATCCGGTGCCGGTGCTGCCGCAGCCGTTCGTCTGGCAGCTGGGGTGGCGGCGCTGCCGGGAGTTAGCCCGAGAGGCCAACCCACTGGATCGGAACGTGGAGGTGCAGCGGGCCTTGGGCTATCGGTTTGCTTCGTGGCCGCCCGGTACCCGACTGGCCGCGCTGCCATCGGCCGAGGCGATGTGAACCTTTGCGAGGCAGCAAGCCAGCGGCCGACGCACGCTAACCCAGCGAGGGTGCGCGGCTAGGGGCCGACGTACGCTAACCCAGCGAGAGTATTCGCCCCGGGGGGGACCAGGCGACATGATGTTTCCTTGAGAGGCAGCGGGCCGGCGCGAAGGGTGGATCGATAGCATAAGCCAGTGGTGGCGAATGGAGGGGACCCAGTTCTGGGCCGGCCCGTCGGGCCGGCCCAGAACCCCCGCCCACGGCTGAGCCCCTGCCGAAGGAGCAACGCACGATGGATCCCGCTTGGCGTTCGCGCTACGAGGTGGCCCGCGGCTTAGCCGCCGAGGCGGCCCAGCTTGCCCGCCGCTACTTCGACGCCGACGTGACTGTCGACTGGAAACAGGACGCCAGCCCCGTCACTGTCGCCGACCGCGAGGCCGAATTACTCCTGCGAACCGGTCTGCTCCGTCATTTCCCGGACGACGGCTTCCTCGGGGAGGAATACGGCGAGAAGCCGGGCAGCACCGGGTTCCGCTGGATCATCGACCCGATCGACGGCACGCGGAGCTTCGTGCGGGGCATTCCGCTGTGGGGCACATTGGTGGGGTTAGAGTTTCGCGGCGAGCCGATCGCCGGCGTGGTGGAATTGCCGGCCCTAGGGCAGACCTTTTGCGCTTTGCGGGGCGATGGGGCCTTCCGCAATGATCGGCGGCTGCGCGTGTCAGAGGTCAGCTGCCTCTCCGAGGCCACCTTCTTCTACACCGGCCTGCGCTACTTCGACACCGCCGGTCAGGTTCCCACCCTCTTGCGCGTGGCTCGCCAGGCGCAAAACCCACGCGGCTTCGGCGACGTCTATGGGTTCATGCTCGTCGCCCAGGGAGCCGGTGAATTCATGCTCGAACATGGTGTCCACGTCTGGGACATCGCCGCCGTGCTGCCGATCATCGAGGAAGCGGGCGGCCGACTGACCGACTGGACCGGCCAGCGCACCGTCCTCCGGCCGGACGTGTTGGCGAGCAATGGCCGGCTGCACGACGACGTCTTGCGGTTGATTCGTCCGACTGCCGGAGGCTGAGGCCGTGCCCGAGGTCCGCACCATCGAATGGATCGGCGACGAGAGCGGTTACGTCCGTCTGATCGATCAGACGCTCCTGCCGACTGCGGTGGTTTATCGCGATTGCCACACCGTGGAGGAGATCTGGGAAGCGATTCGCCTGCTGCGTGTCCGTGGGGCGCCGGCCATCGGTGTGGCCGCCGCCATGGGGCTGGTGCTGGGCATGAAATCGTTTCGCGAGGACCAAGGCGCTAGCTACCGGCAACGCCTCGTCCAGGTGGCCGACTACCTCCGCAGCAGCCGGCCGACTGCCGTCAACCTCTTCTGGGCAATCGACCGCTTGGTGCGGGTGGTGGCGCATCGGGTTGATCAGGATCCCCCTCGCCAGCTGACGCGCCGGTTGCTCGCCGAGGCGTTAGCCATCGAAGCCGAGGATCGGGCCATGTGCCGGGCGATCGGCCAAGCCGGTGCCGCCCTGGTAGGCGAGGGCGATGGCGTCCTGACCCATTGCAATGCCGGCGGCCTGGCCACGGCCGACTACGGCACCGCGCTGGCCGTCCTGTTCCGCGCCGCCGAATTAGGCCGACGCTTTCACGTCTTCGCCGACGAAACCCGACCTTTGCTCCAGGGGGCGCGGCTCACAACTTGGGAACTTCAACAGCGCGGCATCGACGTCACCCTCATCTGCGACAACATGGCCGCCCAGGTCATGAAGGAAGGCCGTGTCCAGCTCGTCCTGGTCGGCGCCGACCGCATCGCCGCCAACGGGGACACGGTCAACAAGATCGGCACCTACGGCTTGGCTGTCCTCGCCCAGGCGCACGGCATTCCGTTTTATGTGGCGGCTCCGTCCAGCACTTTCGACCTCTCCCTCGCCCGAGGCGCCGACATCCCCATCGAACAACGCGATCCCCGCGAGGTGACGCACGGCTTCGGCCGGCAAACCGCCCCCGACGGAATCAAGGTCTACAATCCGGCGTTCGACGTTACACCGGCGTCACTCATTACCGGCATCATCACCGAGCGCGGCATCATTCGCCCGGTGACGGTCGAGCACATTCAGCGAACCCTGGGTGGGCCGGCCGACTGAGGGCGGCCCCCCGCGCCGCTCCCTTTGGGACGTCGCTCCATGAAAAACTCGGCGAACCGCCCTCGGCCGATAGCCCGATACTTTCTCCGTGGTTCGGAGTTAGACTGATAGGCTCTTTCCCAAGGGGGCGACCGATGACGGGTGTTGTCCAACCGGTGCTGCTGGGACTGATGGGGATAGTGGCCGGCGGAGTGCCGTTGCCGGCGGTGGAGCAACGGTTCAGCGTCAATCACCCCACCGAGGTGCCCAGCTTCCAGCGCCACGTCGTCCCCTTGTTGGGCCGGCTCGGTTGCAATGGCCGCGCATGTCATGGTTCCTTTCAGGGCCAGGGCGGTTTTCGGCTGTCGTTGTTCGGCTACGATTTCGCGGCAGACCACGCCGCCTTGGTACAAGGGGAATCGCCGCGCGTCGACCCGCGTCACCCGGAAGCGAGCTTGGTCCTTCGCAAGGCAACCCGCAGTGTGTCGCACAAGGGCGGTCAGCGAATCGTCCCCGGCAGTTGGCAGCATAAGCTCCTGATGCGCTGGATCGAGGGCGGCGCTCCCGGGGTCAGGTCGGAGGATGCCGAGTTCGTCTCGCTGGAGGTCCAGCCCCGGGAGATCGTGTTTGCGCAGGTGGGCCAGACCGTGCAGCTGAAAGTGACGGCCCAATGGTCCGACGGCTCCCGCGAGGACGTCACCCCTCTGTGCCGCTTCCGCAGCAACGACGACTCGACAGCGGCCATCAGTGAATCCGGGTTGGTGACCGCGGCCGGCAAGGGCACGACCGCCGTTGTGGCCTTTTACGACAATGGTGTTGTGCCCGTGCCGGTGATCGTCCCCATGTCCGACCGGCTTGGCTCCCGGTATCCGGCGGTGTCGATCCCCACCAAGATCGACGAACTGGTCATCGCCCAGCTGCAAAAGGCGGGAATCGTCCCGTCGGAGCGCTGCACCGACGAGGAGTTCCTCCGCCGGGTGAGCCTCGACCTGACCGGGACGTTGCCGCGACCGGACGAGGTGGTCGCCTTCATGGCCGATCCCTCTCCCGACAAGCGGAGCCGCAAAGTGGACGAGTTGCTTGAGCGGCCCAGTTACGCCGCCTGGTGGACGACCCGGCTGTGCGACTGGTGGGGCAACAGCGAGCGCACCGGGGCCCTCGGGGGCGAGCAGCTGCTTAACGGGGAAAAGGCCCGGCAATGGTACCGCTGGGTCTATCGGCGTGTCCGCGACAACGTGCCCTACGATCGGATCGTCGAGGGAGTGGTCCTGGCCGTCGGCCGAGGCCCGGAGCAATCCTACGAAGATTACTGCCGGGAGATGGGTCGCTACTTTCAGCGAGGCGGGGCGGACTTTGCCGATCGGCCGACGATGCCCTGGTTGTGGGCTCGGCGAACGGTGGGCCGTCCCGAGGACAAGGCCCTTTCCTTTGCCCACGCCTTTCTGGGCGTGAGCCTGCAATGCGCCCAATGTCACAAGCACCCCTACGACCAGTGGACCAAGCAAGACTTCGACCAATTCGCCGCCTTTTTCGCCGGTATTCGCTACGGCAATGGTCCCCGCGACGCCTCGATGCAGTGGCGGAAGGAAGCCGGTTTGGCCGGCTTGGACGAAGACTCCGGGACCTACAAGCGCAAATTCGCCGAGCTGGCTTTTCAGGGAAAACTGTTGCCGTTTAAAGACCTGGTGGTGCCCATCCGCACCGGCGCCAAGAACGTCCGCGGCCTCCGTGCCCCGTCGGGCCGGGTCATCACGCCCAGGCTGCTTGGTGGCGAGGAAGTCGTGGCCAGCAACTACGCTGACCCGCGGCAACCATTGATGGACTGGATGCGACACGAGGACAACCCATACTTCGCGACCGCCTTCGTCAATCGGGTGTGGGCCAATTATTTCGGCGTCGGCATCATCGACCCGACCGATGATCTCAACCTCGCCAATCCCCCGAGCAACCCGGCCCTGCTGAGCTACCTGAGTCGGGAATTCGTCCGTCAGGGCTACGACATGAAATGGTTGCACCGCAGCCTCGTCACCAGCGACACATACCAGCGAAGCTGGCGCCCGAACCCGACGAATGAGCACGACGAGCGTAACTTCAGCCGGGCCCTCATCCGCCGCCTGCCGGCCGAAGTTGCTTACGACGCCATCGTCCTGGCCACGGCATCGGATGCAGCCCTCGCGCGGCTGCACGCCGACCCGGTAGGCACCCGGGCGATCGGCGAGGCCAGCGGGTTGTCGGGCGGGCGAGGCCAAGTCGGCAACTATGCCGTGCAACTCTTCGGCAAGCCACCGCGGGTCATCAATTGCGACTGCGAGCGGTCGAATGAGCCGAGCCTCCTGCAAACGGTTTACCTGCGAAACGACGACGAAGTGCAAGGTCTTCTGGACCGTGCCGATGGCTGGCTGGCACAGCACACGGCCAAAGGTCAGTCCGACGGCCACGGGCGGAAGCGGCCAACGCAAACCAAAGGGCGCGCCAGCGATACTCCCGCTCCGGGGCCCGTAATCACCGATCGGGTGGAACTGGTCCGGCAGGCCTATCTGCGGACCCTGAGCCGCTACCCAAACGCCCAAGAAGCGGCGATCGCCCGTCGACACCTGGAAGAAGCGCCCGACCTCCGGTCAGGACTGCGCGAGTTGTTATGGGCGCTCATCAACACCAAGGAATTCATCGTGAACCGCTAACGGCGCTGCCGTGAGACCCATTGATCGAGGATGTCACCATGTATCGAACCTGCGACGGGCTGACCCGCCGTGATTTCATCCGGGTCGGGATCCTGGGAAGCAGTGGCTTGACGCTGGCTGATTACCTTCGGCGACTTGATGCAGGCACGGTGGCGCCGGCCAAGGGAAAGTCCGCCATCTTCGTCTACCTCGGGGGTGGGCCCACTCACCTCGACACCTTCGACATGAAGCCCGATGCGCCCGCTGAGGTGCGGGGTGAATTCCGACCGATCCACACCAATGTTCCCGGCATCGAGATCTGCGAACACCTGCCGCGGCTGGCCCGCTGCGCGGACAAGTTCGCCATCGTGCGCGGCGTCAGTCACACCCTGGCAGGACACGAACTCGGCACCATGTACCTGAATACGGGCAACCGGCCCATCCCCTCGCTGGTCTACCCGGGCTATGGCGCCGTCATCAGCAAAGAGTTGCCCGGAGACCCGGACTTGCCCCATTTCGTGGCCATCCCCAACACGCCGCAGACCCCAGGTTATCTCGGCGTCCGCTACGCCCCCCTTCAAACCAATACCACCCCAGTGGCCGGTCAGCCGTTTTCCGTGCGCGGCATCTCGCTGGGCGGAGGCTTAACCGTGGCCGAATTCCAGAAGCGGCGGGACCTGTTACGCCAACTCGACACCACCTTTCAGGGACTGGAGAAGACCAGCAGGCTGATCGACGGGCTTGACAAGTTCGATCAGCAAGCCTTCGCCATGATCTCGTCGCCCCGGGCGCGGCAGGCGTTCGACATCAGCCAGGAGGCGCCGTCGGTGGCTCAGGCGTTCGGCCAAGGACGCTTTGGAGTCAGCTGCCTGCTGGCCTTACGGTTGATCGAGGCGGGGGTCCGCTTCGTCACCGTGACCTTTGGCGGGTGGGACACGCACGCCAATAACTTCAGGGTCACGAAAGACACTTTGCTGCCGCAACTCGACCAGGGACTGGCGGCCCTGTTGACGATGCTGTCGGCCAAGGGACTGCTGGAATCGACCACGGTGTTCGTGACCGGGGAGTTTGGCCGCACGCCCAAAATCAACGACCGCGCCGGCCGGGACCATTGGCCGCGGGCCATGGTCGTGCTGTTGGCCGGCGGTGGCATCCGCGGCGGCCAAGTCGTCGGCGGCAGCGACGCCCACGGCGCCGGGCCCAAGGGCGACGCCATCACCCCGGACCAAGTCGCGGCGTCGTTTTACCACAGCCTCGGGATCGATCATCGCAAAGAATACCAGACCTCCACCGGCCGGCCCGTTATGATCGTCCGCGACGGTGCTATCCTCCGCGACCTGTTCGGCTGATAACGCACCGTCGAAGAACGCTCGGCCCTTGCTTGTTCGGCTGTCAGACGACGGCTTTGTAAAGGGCCGGCGGCTGACAAGAACGGTTGCTGTGTCGCGATTCCCAAACTCGGGGAACTGGCGTCACAGGTAGGTTCATTGGCTTGCAGGCTTGCACCTTTTCAGCCAATCCCCGCGGTTGTTCCGGTTACCGGGACTCGCTGCGACCGGGATGAGCTTTCCCAGGACCCGCAGGCGGGGCACCTCACGCCAAGTGGAAAAAAGTTTCGGACAAGTGATATCACGACGTTCTCGAGCCCGGGAGCGCTGCTACACTTGTCTGAGTCTCGAAAGCGGGCTGATCCGACTTCCCCAACGAAGAGACAGAAAACACGATGAAAGCAGCGGTGCGTGTTCGGAGCGGCGTGTTCCTGGTCGTGACGGTCTTGCCGGCCGCCGTTGTGTTGGGAGATTTCGTCGTCGCCGACCCCGGCACGGCAGCCGACACTCCCTCGTTGGCCCCGCCGAAGCACCTCGGCTCGCCCCGGCCGGAGCATGCCCCGACCAATCGTGCGTTCCAAGGCATCCCCAGTTTGGCCGTGGCCCCGCGGGGCCGGTTTTGGGCCACGTGGTACGCCGGTGTCACGCCCGCCGAAGACCAGAACAACTACGTCGTGCTGGCCACCAGCGGCGACGGCGGCAAGTCTTGGCAGGAAGTGCTGACCGTGGACCCCGATGGCCCCGGCCCCGCCCGGGCCTTCGACCCCGAACTGT
Source organism: Gemmataceae bacterium (assembly GCA_025055215.1). Classification (GTDB taxonomy): domain Bacteria; phylum Planctomycetota; class Planctomycetia; order Gemmatales; family Gemmataceae; genus JANWYO01. The sequence continues at coordinate 1,852 of JANWYO010000210.1, read as the reverse complement.
GGGTGTCTCCCGACGGGCGGCTCTTCTTTTTTTGGGCCCAAATGGATCGCACCCGCCGGGACACTCAGCTGGGGGTCTGGCTGCTGGAAACCACCGAGCCAGACGCAGCCCAGCCGACCTGGTTGCAGCCACGCCGCCTCGGCGACGGCGTCATGATGTGCAAACCGATCACGCTTTCCACAGGAGAGTGGGTCCTACCCATTTCCCGCTGGCGCGACCACGACCACAGTGCCCAAATGGTCGTCTCCCGCGACCGGGGCAAGACCTGGACGGTCCGCGGCGGCTGCAACGTCCCGCGAGCCGTCCGCAACTACGACGAACACATGATCGTCGAACGCCGCGATGGCTCCCTGTGGATGCTGGTTCGCACCAGCTACGGCATTGGCGAAAGCGTCTCCACCGATCGGGGCAAGACGTGGCCTGAACTGAAACCGTCCCCTATCGCGCACCCCGCGGCCCGCTTCTTCATCAGCCGGCTCATTTCCGGCAACCTCCTCCTGGTCAAGCACGGTCCCGTTGACAAAAAGACGGTGCGATCTCATCTGACGGCCTACATTTCCAACGACGAGGGCAAGACCTGGACCGGCGGGCTGTTGCTTGACGAGCGAACCGGGGTCTCGTATCCCGACGGCCAGCAGACCCCCGACGGGGCCATCAGAATCATCTACGATTACAGTCGCACCGGCGACCGCACCATCCTCTTGGCCACCTTCCGCGAAGACGACGTTGCGGCCGGCAAAGGAACCAGCCGGGAGTTTCAGCTGCGACAGCTGGTGAGCAAAGGTTCGAAGCCGTGACCGGCCGACCGCCCCGTGTCGCCGCATCGAGGCCCCCAACTGCCCCTTGCAGAATCCCTTGCGATCGCTGGATCGACAGGTTCGCTGGGCGTCATTATTCACTGAAGGCTGACTTTTCCAATGGGGAAAGACTGATCCCTGGCGAATGTTCGCCGATTTTTCCTTGAATTCTCCTCCTCCGACTTGTATAGATAATAAGAAGATTGTTCGCAAAGATTCACCGCTTTGGACAGACTCGCCTCCGGATCTATCCCGGGATTGTGAATTTTTGCGGCTCGCGCGAACCTCGCGGGGTTCGGTGCGCGGAAGCTGCATGGTTGCTATTTCTTGCCCGGCCTCGCCAGCACGGCTCCGCGTCTTCTGATCGCCCACTGACACACTGTCGCCCCCTGTCCAAGCTCGGTGGCTTGGACGACAGCGGCCAGTTGACTTAAGTCACCGAGTTGAGGTGAACCGCTCCGGGAGTCTCGTCCTCCATGTACATGCGATCCTTCCTGCGCTGGCTCCGTGGCCGATTCGTCGGTATTGCCCCCAAGACTTTGCGACGCCCGTTTCGAAAGCGAAGTCGGGTATTCCGTCCCGAAGTGGCCAAATTGGAAGATCGGCTGGCCCCGTCGTTCACGCCGGTGCAGACCTACTTTGTGCCTGTCCCGGAGCAGGACTTGCGCAATGCCTTCCTGACGCTTTATCCCGGAACGGGGACGCAGTTTCAGTCGGTCATTTCCATCGTCACGACCGGCAACAACACTCAGATCGTTTATGATCACTGGGAAGACGGCTACGAAGCGAACATCACCAGCCCGGTTCAGCCCAGCACCCTGATCTGGGGCGACGGCAATCTCAGCAACGGCATCGCGCCCGGCACCACGCTCGACTTGATGCCGGCGGGCCACGTCATTCCGCTTCAGAACCTGGTCAGCTTACCGCGCAACCCGTCCACGATCCTGTTCGATGGGGCCGACCGTTTCGCCACGAGCCAAGCGGTCTCCGTCACCCGGGCCGCCTGGGCCACCAGCCCAGGCTCCGTGTTGGGCCACGCGGTCGATGTGTATGAC
>JANWYO010000178.1 GCA_025055215.1 Gemmataceae bacterium | reverse complement strand
CGGCTCATTGGTGTGGCCGAGGATGACCTCGTCGATGTCGGTCTGGGCGAACTTCTTGGGTTTGATCTTGTGCTCTTGGGAAGCGCCCAGCAGGTCGTAGAGGAAGGCGACGTCCAGCTTGAGCACTTCAATGAATTCGACGAGGCCGCGGTTGGCAATGTTCAACTCCCCGTCGAAATTGAAGGCCCGCGGGTCGCTGTCGGTGCCGTACTCCGCGATTTTGCGGTAGTTGATGTCGCCGGTCAGCTCGGTCGAATCCTGGTTTTTCTCGTCCTTGGGCTGGAACGTGCCGATGCCGACGCGGTCCTGCTCCGAGAGGATGAGGCGGTAGACCTTGATCTCGTCGAGCATGCGGTGCCAGTCGCCGTCGTATTTGGCGAGGCGCTCGTTGAACATCTGGCGGCAGAAGGGGCACAGGTCGCCTTGGATGGAGACGTGGTAATCGTTGGGGCCGCGGTGTTCGTTGAGCCGAGCCAGGAGGGCGGGCCGCAGCTCGTGAGGCACCAGGTGGAGGGGCTCTTCGTGCATGGGGCACTTGTGCCAGGTGCCGTTGTCGCCTTTCCACATGTGGGAGAACAACATCCCCTCGTCGGTGCGGGAATAGAGTTCGAGGCCTTTCTTCAGGAGGCGGGCGATGGTGCTCTTGGACGAGCCGACAGGGCCGTGCAACAGCAGGACGCGGCGTTCGGTGCCGTATCCCTTGGCGGCGGACTTGAAGGTATTGACCAGGTGCATCAGGGGGCGATCCAGGCCGTAGATGGCATCGCCGTGCTGGGCGGCAAACTCGCTGAAGAACTTGTAGCGGATGATCTTTTCCTTGTGTTCGTAGACCTCTTCGGTGCCGTGGGAGAGGATCATGTCGTAGAGTCGCTGGTAGGCGGTCCGCGTCACCTCCGGGTGCTCGTAAACGATGTCGAGGTATTCGTCGAAGGTGCCCTCCCAGTGCTTCTTGCGGTAGTCGCTGAGGTTGAGCTGCGGGCGCAGGGCAGCGAGGATGAATTTGCCCCTGGACATGGATCAATTCCTCCTGAAGGCCGCTGCCGCTCGTGCGCGGCGCGGCCGATGAAGTCAATCCCCGTTTGCTCCGTGCCGGTCGTGCCGATCGACGGCACAGGAACTGGACCTGTGGGGGACCTTCACCCCGGTAACCGGCTCAAGCCAAGGGGGCGCCGGCCGTCGGTGCGGTGTCAGCCCGTGGTCCGGTGTGCGTGAATGGGAGATGCGGCGGTTGGGTAGAGGGCAGCGTAAGCACTCGGCCGGACGACCGGGTTGGAATTCGCGAGCGGCTGTCAGCGCGCCCGGGCCTCGTCATCCTCTCAATTCCTAGTTGCTTCATTCTAGGCGACCCGGTTTCACCGCGTAAACCCCCTGAGCGAGACGTCCGCATGGCTGGGCTGGGTCTGCCCGTCCGGTGCCGCCCGTTTCCCTTCACTCCAGGAACGGCGGGGCGCCGGCCGGCTTCCGGCCGCGTCGCTGCCTTGGCGCACGCCGATGGTGAAGGTCTTCCTGTCATGCCAATTATAGAGCATACGCTGGAACCGGCGGGTATTGTCAAGAGCGGTTTTGCCGCCCCCTCCACCGCTCGGTGGGGTCGGACGAAGGCCCGAGGAGGAGTCCGGGCAACCCGGCGCCAGTCGTCACATGACCGCTCCAACTTCAGCCTTTCGCTCCCCTATCTGATCGGCACCTCTCAGTTGGCTGCCAAATTGGCCAAGCCCTCTGTGCGACATCGCCCATTTGGCTTGGCTCACCCACCGGCGGCCCAGCTCGCGAACGACATGCCATTGGCCGTAACATACGTCACAGCAGCTAGTTGTGTTAGCCTTTGCCCAGCGGCCAGACTGCGGATACCGGTTTGGCACGCTGCTTGAAGAATATCCAAGCGGAGGGGCTGATCCAGCGGAACGGGTGACGCCTCAAGGAGAGCACATCCAGTCGCCGTTCTGCTTCGGAAAGATGCCAAGCGATCGGGTCGGCCCACGAGATGACGATCCATTCGGCGGTTAGCCTAGAAAGGAGCCACACATGCTGACAGCGCGTTGGGACCCGTTCTCCGACTTGTGGGGAAGGATGGAACAACTTCATAACGAAATGAATCGCCTTTTCAACCGGATGAGCGACGGCTTGACGCGCTCCTGGGTGGGAGCGTTCCCGGCGGTCAACGCGTGGGAGGACGACGAAGCGGTCTATCTCGAGGCTGAACTGCCGGGGTTGGACCTCAGCAAGCTCGAGATCTTCGTCACGGGAGGAAACCAGCTGACACTCCAAGGTGAACGCCAGCCGAACGTACCGGCGGACGGCGTGTGGCACCGGCAGGAGCGGGGCTTCGGCAAGTTTGCCCGGGTGTTGACGCTGCCTGTGCCGGTGGACGCCGACAAGGTAGACGCCCGCTTTGAGCATGGCGTGCTGCGGATCAAATTGCCCAAGAGTGAAACCGCCAAGCCACGGCGCATCGCGGTGAAGGCGGATTGACAGCGTAGGTCGGGACCGATGCGCGAGGCTTTTCCATGTAACGGGAATCTGAACGGAGGTTCGAGCCATGGCGAATACCGCGTTGGAAAAAAAGGAAGCCCGGACTGAGCCGGCGCACGAAGTGACCCGGGGCAACGTCTACACGCCCCGCGTGGACATCTACGAAACCACCGATGAACTGCTCCTGTTTGCCGACATGCCAGGGGTGGCTCCCGGAGACGTGGACATCCGGTTCGAGAACGGCGAACTGAGCCTGCACGGCCGCGTCGGTGCCCGTCTTCCGAGCCAGGGCGTCTTGCTGAAGGAGTACGGGATCGGTGATTTCTACCGGGTCTTCACCATCACGGAAACGATCGATGCGAACAAGATTACGGCCGAGATGAAAAACGGCGTGCTCACTGTCCATCTGCCCAAAGCGGAGGCCCTGAAACCGAGGAAGATCACGGTCACGGGCGGCTGAGGAAGCTTGGGTCAGAAAGGAGGTGTGCATCATGTTCAGCCTGATCCCCTGGGGAAAGAAAGACCGAGAGCGGACCGAATTGGCAGCGCGCGAGGAATTCTCCCCGGAACGATTCCGCCAGGAGTTCGATGCGTTGTTCGACCGCTTCTTCCGCGGCTGGCCCGCACTGGCGGGCCCGTGGTGGACGGGCGACTGGACCTGGGGACTGGACGTGCACGACGACGGCTCCGAGGTGACGGTCCGCGCCGAGGCGCCAGGCTTCGAGGCCCAGGATTTCGACGTCCAAATCAGCGGCAACCTCCTGACGATTCGCGCCGAACGCAAGCACGAAGAGCGGAAATCGAAGGGGGACGCTCGCTTCGCCGAAGAGCGCTACAGCCAGTTCCGTCGCGCCGTCACTCTGCCGGATGGCCTGGACGTGGACAAAGTCGAAGCCCGTTATCGCAACGGCGTGCTCGAGGTACGCATCCCGCGTAAGCCGGAAGCGAAGGGTCGGAAAATCCACGTCAAAACCTGAACGGCGCTGCCGCCGTAGTGACGTCTGACGGCCCACGGGCTCAGCCCGTGGGCCCTTTTTTTGTGGACGAATTGTTCAAGGCGCTCTTCCGGAGAGGTATAATGCCATTTCGCTGCTCATCGGGAGTGGGCGGCATGGTGGACGCAACCTTTTGGGGGGGCAGACGGCCATGAGACGTGGCTTTCGCTGGGGGGCGGCAGTCGGGTGGGCGCTGGTCCTGTGGGGCACGGGCACGGGAGGCGGACAGGCTGCCGATGATTTCCGCGTGGAGGAAGGTTTCGTCAGCCTGTTCAATGGCAAAGACCTGACCGGTTGGGTCTACCCGAAAAAGGACGGCTCGTCGCTCGACGGCAAGATGGAAACGCCCGACCAACGCTTCCAGGTGGCAGATGGCGTCATCGTGATCCGGGCGAAGGACAAGGACGGGAAGGGAGGTATTCGCGACCTGTACACGTCTCGGTCGTTCGACAAGGACTTTGACCTCAAACTGGAGTTCCGCGCCGCGCCCCGGGCCGACAGTGGGGTGTACATCCGCGGGACGCAGCTCCAGGTGCGCGACTATCCGACCGTGGGGCCCTACAAAGACTTGACGAAGTTCAAGCCCGGTGACTGGAACGAGTTAGAAATCTCCGTCCGCGGCACCGAGGCCACCTGCCGGTGCAACGGCGAGCTGCTCGGCAAGGGGCCGATGAAAGTGCCGGCCAAAGGGGGAATTGGCTTACAGGCGGAGAGTGGCCAATTTGAATTCCGCCGCATCCGCATCCGAGAACTGCCCTGAGCAGAGGCTGTCGCTGATGCCATGGTCGGCAAACCCAGGCGTTCGTGACGCCAGGCGGGCTCCGCGGACGGGGTGGGTGCGGTCCACCGGTGGATCGAAATCGGCCTCTGCGACATCCGACCCGCCCGAGGTGTTGCTCTTCGCCGCATCATGACCGCGCCGATCCTCGAGGTTCGCGACCTGCACAAAAGCTATGGTCCCACTCCTGCGCTGCGTGGTGTGACCTTCCAAGTCGAACGCGGGGCCATCTTCGGTCTCCTCGGGCCGAATGGCGCGGGCAAGACGACGCTGTTGTCGATCCTTTGCGGTCTGTTGCGGGCCGACTCGGGGCAAGCACGCATCCTCGGTCTCACGGTTTCCCCGGACGACGGCGTCTTTCGGTGGCACATCGGCGTGGTGCCACAAGACTTGGCCTTGTACGAAGACCTGACCGCGCGCGAAAACCTGGTCTTTTTTGGTCAGCTGTATGGCGTGCAGGGCCACGAGTTGAAAAAACGGGCCGACGAGGTATTGGCCGCGGTCGGCTTGACCGACCGCGCCGACCGGCGCGTCCGCACTTTCTCCGGCGGCATGAAGCGGCGACTGAACCTCGGGGTTGCCATCATGCATCGGCCCAGTCTCCTTTTCCTCGACGAGCCGACTACCGGCGTCGATCCCCAATCGCGCAACCACATTTTCGAGGAGGTCCGTCGGCTCAACGCCGCCGGCGTTACGATCGTCTACACGAGTCACTACATGGAAGAGGTACAGGCCCTCTGTGGCCGGGTCGGGATCATCGACCACGGCCGCCTTATCGCCTACGACACGGTGGCCAACCTCCTCCGTTCTTTGCACGGCGTGATCCGCCTGCGATTGCTCGGGGAGGTCGGCTGCCTTGAACGCCGCCTCGCCGCCCTCCCGGGCGTCGAGCGGCTGCAAGTCCAGGGGGCCACAGTGGACCTGGAGTGCCTCGACGTCAAGGCGACCCTGGTGCAGATTGTGGCACTGCTGAATGAGCAGAAAGCCGAATTGGTGGGTCTGGAGACTGAGGAGCCGAACCTGGAACGTGTCTTTCTCCATCTGACCGGGCGGGCACTCCGCGACTGACCGCAACGTTGCCGTTGCTTCTCGAGCGGCCTTGCCGTTATGGGGCGGGACCATGCGCTGGTGCGGTCGGCTACTGCTGCTTCCGCTGCTTGGCTTTTCGGGAGGCGATCCAGAACCGATCCTCGTCGGCAGGGTCCGCGATGACCACGGACCGGTCGCCGGCGCCCGGGTCCGCTTTCGCGGCGGGGCGGAGGTGGTCGTGACTGATGAAACTGGCACCTTTCGTCTGCCCGGCCGTCCCAGCGCCTCGCGCCGCATCACCGCCGCCACCCCTCGGCACCTGATTGGGAGCGTGCCGAGTGATTCCGTCCCGTTGGTCATCACCCTCCAGCCTGTGCCCTCGGACGACGACGAAGAGTACTCCTGGGTCGATCCCGCTCCGCAGTCAGCCGGCGAGCACCGCTGCGGCCGGTGCCACCGCGAGGCATATCGTGAATGGTCGGCGAGCGGCCACGCCCGCTCGGCGACCAACCGGTGGTTTCGGAGCCTGTTCGACGGCAGCGATTGGCATGGTCGGCCCAACGTCGGTTGGGGTTTGTTGATCGACCATCCTGACGGGGCCGGCGTCTGCACCGCCTGCCATGCGCCGACCGTGTCGCCCGGTGATCCCGCCTTTTTCGACCTGCGTCAGGTCGAGGGAGTGGCGGCCCGTGGCGTGCATTGCGACTTCTGCCACAAGATTGCCGACGTCTGGGCCGACAGCCAGGGATTGACTCATGGCCGATTCGCCTTGGCGCTGAGGCGGCCTCGTGCGGGCCAGCTCTTCTTCGGTCCTTTCGATGACGTGGATCGCGGGGAAGACGTTTACGCCCCGTTCTATCGCCACAGCCGCTATTGCGCGCCCTGCCATGAAGGGATCGTCTTCGGCGTGCCGGTGTACACCACGTATTCGGAGTGGCGCGAAAGCCCGTTCGCCCGGCAGGGCCAACAGTGTCAGGACTGCCACATGAAGCCGACGGGCCGCCAAACAGAATTGGCCATCGGCAGCGACATTCGCCGGAATCCTTGGAGTGTCAGCAATCATCGCTTTTTCGCGGGCAGCCGGGCCGACATGCTGCGTCAGGCGGCACGGCTGTCAGCGGAGGTCAGGGCAGGGTCGGATGAGGTCGTCGTCGAGGTTGCGGTTCGGGCCGAGAGCGTGGGTCATCGTCTCCCTACCGGGTTTGTTGATCGGCACCTGCTCTTGGTGGTTGACGGGAAGGATGCGGGCAGCAGCAGCTTGCCGCTGCGGCGCGGCCCGGTGCTCCCCTCGGCGGCCGGCCCCGGCTGGGCCGGCCGACCGGGCCGGCTGTACGCCAAGCTGCTGACCGATGATTCGGGCCACAGTCCGGCGCCGTTCTGGCGGCCGATCCGCTCAGTCGCGGACACCCGGTTGGCCCCAGGCCAGGAAGACCGCCTGCGGCTGGTGTTTCCGCCCGGGACGATGCAGGTCCATGTCCAGTTGCTTTATCGACGATTCTGGAAGGAGGTCGCCGATCTCAAAGGTTGGCCGGACGAGACACTCGTCGTGGCCGAGCGGCGCCTTGTAACCCCCATCCCCGACCGATAAAGTGACCGCCATGATCTGCGTCGTCATTGGCCGGGCACGCCCCCAAATGGTCGAGGCGGAAATCGGACAAGCCGGCGCTCAGGGGGCGCAGCTGATCGAACTGCGGCTGGACTTTTTGGCTCGGGCGCCCGACCTCAAAAAACTGCTGGAGCGGAAGCCGTGTCCGATGATCGCCACCGTGCGTCGGCCGGTGGACGGCGGCCGCTGGTCCGGCAGCGAGGAAGCCCGCTTGGCCCTTCTCCGACAGGCGATCATCTCCGGGTTCGACTGGGTGGACCTGGAAACGGATGTGATCGATGGCGTCCGCCGATTGGGAAATGTTCGCCGCATCGTCAGCTATCACAACCTGCGGGAGGTGCCCGACGATCTGGAGAGCATCTACGAGCGCATGTGCCGCCAGGATGCGGACGTGGTGAAGATTGCCGTGACGGCGCAGCAGCCGGAGGACAACCTGCGGGTCCTGGAGTTGTTGCGGCAAGCCCCCAAGCCGACCGTAGCGTTTTGCATGGGAGACTTGGGAACGCCCAGTCGCATCCTTCAGGCCAAGTATGGGGCCCCCTTCACTTACGCCGTTTTCAACAAGGAGCGTGGCGTGGCCCCGGGCATCCTGTCGTGGCACGAACTGAAGCGCGTCTATCGTTACGACCAGATCAACGCCCAGACGGACGTCTATGGCGTGATCGGTGATCCGATTGCCCATAGCCTCAGTCCGCAGATCCACAACGCGGCGCTGCGGCACTTGGGCCTGAATGCGGTCTACTTGCCGTTTCGGGTCCCGCGTGGCCGACTGGAGACGTTCTTGGCGGCCTTCCAACGGATTCCAGTCCGAGGTTACAGCGTCACCATCCCCCATAAGGAGCACGCAGCGGCCGTGGCGGCGGTGAAAGATCCGGCGGTGGTCAAGATTGGCGCCGCCAACACGCTGGTCCTCACAGACCAAGGGTTCGCCGCCTACAACACCGACTATCGCGCTGCCATCGACTCCCTGCTCCACCATCTGCCGCGCTCCCCGGATGCCGGATCGGCCCATCTGGAGGGTCGGCTCGTGCTCCTGTTGGGGGCCGGCGGCGTCGCCCGGGCCTTGGCCCATGCGCTGCGCGACCACGGAGCCATCGTAACCATCGCCAACCGTACACCCGAGCGCGCCCTCGACCTCGCCGCGGAAACCCGCAGTCACGTCGTCGGTTGGGAGGTCCGCCACACCGTGGCGTGCGACATCCTCGTCAACGGCACCTCGATTGGGATGCATCCGAACGTGGACGATTCACCCGTTCACCCCTCCTTCCTGAAGTCAGGACTCCACGTCTTCGACACGGTTTACACCCCGGAGAACACCCTGCTGGTCAAGGAAGCCCGGGCCCGGGGCTGCATCGTATTGACCGGCGTGGACATGTTCATCCGCCAGGCGGCGATCCAATTCGAGCTGTTCACCGGCCGGCCGGCACCGCTTGACCTGATGACGAAAGTCGTTCGCCGGGCCTTGTCGCCTGTGACGTTGCCCGACGAGGACACGTGAAACCCCATGACAGCTGCCTCAGAAACTGAGCCGAGACCGAGCGGCGACTGCGTACCGGCCGACCGATCGAGCGGCGGAGTTCTCCCCTCGGTGGTGTTTCTGGTCGGCTACCGCGGCACCGGCAAATCGACCGTGGCGCGACACCTGGCGCGGCGCCTCGGCTGGGGGTGGGTTGACGCCGATGCGGTCCTCGAGGAGCGCTTCGGCCGATCCATTCGCCAGATCTTCGCCGACGAGGGGGAAGCGGGTTTCCGCGCCAAAGAGGCGGCCGTCCTTCACGACCTCGTCGCCCTGTCGCGGCACGTGGTTGCCACCGGTGGCGGTGTGGTGCTTCGGTCAGAGAATCGCGAACTGTTGCGCCGCGGTTGGGTGGTCTGGCTGACGGCCGACCCGGACACCATCGAGCGACGTCTGAGCGGCGATGCCGCCACGGCGGAACGCCGCCCCAATCTGACGGTGGGTGGCCGGGCGGAAATTGAAACGCTGTTGCGACTTCGCGAACCACTTTACCGGGAAGTGGCGCACCTGACCGTCGATACGGTGGGCCGCCCGCCCGACGAGATCGCCGAGGCGATCCTCCGGGAAATGAAGCGTTTTGCTTGATCGCGGGGCCGCCAGCTTCGCAGGCCCCTCGCGTGACGTGAGGAATTGCGATAGAATAGTGCCGGGTGAACGGCCGACTGAAAGGCTGAGGTGATCGTGCGAAGCATTCAAGGCGCTTATGTGGCCGATGGGGTGGTGGTCCGGGGGGACGTGGTGCTCTCGCCGGGCGTGAACCTGTGGTTTGGGACGGTCATCCGCGGAGACCTGGCCCGGATCACGCTCGGACCCCGGGTCAATATCCAGGACAACTGCGTGGTCCATACAGATTACGATGTCCCGTTGGACATTGAGGAAGGGGTGGTTGTCGGCCACGCCGCGGTGCTGCACGGCCGCCGCATCGGCCGGGACACGCTGATCGGCATCGGGGCGAAATTGTTGTCGGGCTGCGAGGTTGGCGAGGAGTGCCTGATCGCGGCCGGTTGCCTGGTCACCGAGGGGCGTCGCATCCCGCCCCGATCGGTGGTCATGGGAGTCCCGGGCCGGGTGGTCCGGGCCGTGACGGAAGAGGAATTGGAGCGCACCCGGCGCATCAACGCTCATTATCTGGAGTTGGCCCAGCGCTACGTCGGCGGGGCCTATCCAACCCCGTGGCAGCGGTAAGGCCCCAAGAACAAGCCCGAGACTTGCCGCGGACCAGCCAACGCCCATGAGCCAGTCCGACGAAAGCCCTGTGGCCCTCCCTCCCTCCGAGGGGGGACCAGCGTCCAAGCCCTCGATCCTGCTCCCTGAGTCGGCCACTCCCGCGACCCAGGGCAGCAATCTGCCGGATCGCCGTGCCGATGTCGATGCGAAACACGAACGCGTGGCCGCGATGCTTCGGGCCGTCGGCTGCGAGCGGCTACTGGTCCTCGAGCCGGAAAATTTCGCCTGGTTGACTAGTGGCGCCGGCTTTCCCGGGATCCTCTCGCCCGCCGAGACCCCGGCCTTGTGGTACAGCCCTGACGAGCGTTGGCTGCTGGCTTCCAATATCGATTCCCAGCGGCTCTTCGACGAGGAACTCAGCGGTCTGGGCTTCCAGCTGAAAGAATGGTCGTGGGTTCAAGGAAGGGAGCCGTTGCTCCAGCGACTCTGTCGCGGGCAGTCGGTGGCCTCCGACCGAGAAGGCTGGCCTGGACCTTCGATGCGTGAGGAGTTGCGGCAGTTGCGCCGCGTCCAGACCCTATACGAGCGGGCCTGTTACGCCAACCTCGGCGAAATTGTCAGCCATGTGCTGGAAGCGACCTGCCGCAGCCTGGCCCCCAAGGAGACCGAGCGCGACGTCGCCGGGCAGATCGGCCATCGGCTCCTGCGCCGTGGGGCCGAACCCGTGGCGATCATGGTGGCGGCGGATGGCCGCTCGCGCCGCTACCGACGCGGCGGCTTCACCACGGCCTCCATCCAGCAATATTGTCTCCTCCAGGTCACCGCGCGGAAATACGGTCTCTATGTGACGGCCAGCCGAGCGGTCAGCTTCGGTTTACCGGACCCCGCCTTCCGGCAGGAGTTCGACGCCGCTTGCCGGATCAGCGCCACCTACATCGCCAGCACCTGGCCCGACGCCGGCCCCCGGGAAATCCTCCTCGCCGGTCAGCGGATTTACCAGGTCTGCGGCTACGAGCACGACTGGCGGCTGGCGCTTCCCGGGTACGTCACCGGCCGAGCGGCGGTGGAGTCGTCGCTGACCCCCGCGGTAACGGAACTCCTCCAGGCCGGCTGGGCGGTCACCTGGCAAGCCAGCGTGGGCGCCGCCCTCAGCAGCGACACCGTGCTCGTCTCCGCCAAAGGCCCGATGCTCCTGACACCTGCCAAAGGCTGGCCCCTCAAACGCATCCGCGTCTCCGGGGCCAATCTCGACCGGCCCGACATCCTGCAACGCTGAGTCTGCTCGCGATGCTCCGCGCGCCGTGGCGTCACTCCTCAGGTCAGCTGCTGCTGGTCGGTCTGGGCTTGGCCCTGGCCACCGTGGCGACCTTCGCCCCCTGCCTTGGGGCCGACTTCCTGGAATACGACGACCCTGACTACGTCACGGCCAATCCCCATGTTTGCTCCGGCCTGAGCCTCGACAACGTTCGCTGGGCCTTGACGGCGACCGACGCCGGCAACTGGCATCCGCTGACCTGGCTGTCGCTGCAAGTGGATGCTCAGATCTTCGGATTGAGACCGTGGGGGTTCCATCTCACCAATGTGCTGCTCCACGCCGCCAATACCGTCCTGCTCGTCGTCGTGTTGAGGCGCTTGACCGGGTGCCTGGGCCGCAGCGCCATGGTCGCCGCCCTGTTCGCCTGGCACCCGCTGCGAGTCGAATCCGTCGCCTGGGTCGCTGAGCGGAAAGACGTGCTCAGCGGGTTCTTCGCCCTGCTGACCATCCTCGCCTATGGGTGGTACGTCGAGCGGCCCCACGCGCGGCGGCTCGCGCTGGTCGGCGGAATGTTCGCCCTCGGACTGATGGCCAAACCGATGTTGGTCACGCTTCCTGGCCTCCTTCTCCTCCTCGATGTTTGGCCACTGGAGAGGTTGAGCCGCGCACCCCTTCGCGGGCTGGTGGTGGAAAAAATCCCGTTGTTCCTCCTGGTGGTGGGGGCCTGCGCCCTGACTCTTCACGCCCAACGGCAAGGGGGCGCCGTCAAGCCGTTGGACAGTTGGCCGATCGGCCAACGCCTGGCCAACGCCGCGGTCGCCTACGTCGCTTATCTCGGCAAGGCGGTTTGGCCTGTCCATTTGGCCGTTCTCTATCCGCATCCGCGCGACCGCCTGGGGATGGGGGAAGTGTGGGGCGCGACGCTGCTGTTGCTAGCTTTGACGGCGGCGGCCCTGACCCTGGTCCGCCGCCCCTACCTTCTGGTCGGCTGGCTTTGGTATCTGGGGACGTTGGTGCCGGTGATCGGCCTGGTACAGGTCGGCGAGCAAGCCTATGCCGATCGCTATACCTACTTGCCGCTCATTGGGGTCTTCCTGGCCGGGGTCTGGGCCGTGGCCGACGGGGTAACGGGTGTCACACCCCGGGCGGTGCTTGCCGGCGCCATCCTGACGGCGTGCGGCCTTTTGACTTTCCGCCAGGCCACCTATTGGAGGGACACGGTGACGCTCTGGGAACACACGGTGGCGGTCACGGAGTGCAATCCGGTGGCCCACCGCAACCTGGGTCTGGCGTATCTGCGCCGTGGCCGATGGGACGACGCGGAAGGGCAGCTCCAGGCGGCGCTGGCGTTGGATCCCGAAATGGCGGGCCCCCAGTACTTCTTGGGCGAAGTTCACCTGAAGCGGGGGGAGTGGGCGCAAGCCGAGGAGCGCTTTCGCCGGGCGGCGGCGTGCCGTCCCGAGGCGGCCTTGCCGCACAATGGCTTAGGACTGGTGGCCCTGAAGCAAGGGCGGTTCGCCGAGGCGGAGCGTGCGTTTGCCGAGGCGGTGCGTCGTCGGCCGCAGTGGGCCGAGGCTCACAGTAACCGCGGCTTGGCCCTGTGGTGGCAGGGGGAAACGGCAGCTGCCGTGGTGGCTTGCGGGCACGCCGTGATGTTAGATCCAGAGACCGCAGCCTATCATCGCAACTTGGCGATGGCGCAACTCACGGCGGGACGTGCGGCCGAGGCCGCCGCCTCTTTCGACCGGGCAGGCCAGCTTCAGCCCGGCTGGGTGACAGCCGCTTGGCAGACCGCCTGGAGGTTGGCCACCGCTCCCGACCCGCGGCGTCGCGACCCCCTGGAAGCAGCGACGCTCGCCTGGCAGGCGTGGCACGCCGCCCCGACAACCGCCGCGGACCTACGCAAACTCCTCGACGCCGCCCAGGAGGCGGCGCAGGCAGCGCAACTCCCCGCCTTGGCCGACGCCCTGGCGCGTCGCCGCGACCAACTGCCCGATCCCAGCCCGAAACCCTAAGCGAACCCGATCGACAGGCAGGATGACTCGGAGGAAAACCTTTGGTTTCACAGCCAGCAGATTTCGGGCGCGGCTATGGTCATGTTCGGAAACACGGCGTCGGCCATCACCGGTCGGTCCTCCCAGGGGGCAGGATCCCAAGCATACCCACATCGGCCCTCTGTTGAGCAGTCTCTGCCACGACCGGAACCTGAGCGAGCGCCGCCGACGACTGCGGCAGCCAGGCTAAGCGCAAGTGCGGCCTTAACAGTCTGCCATCTTCGGGGCGACAAAGCATGTCGCGGTCGAAGACGATCGGTGCAGTGGAAATCAGGCCGGCATCCAATTCGCCATTCGAAGATGAAGACGTCGATCCGATCGAGGTTGAGGCGTCGGAAGGACGGAAACACCTGCATGAGTCTGAGCATCTTGCCGGCCTCGGCGACCGCGGGGGTCGGGCAATTGGGCCAAGTGTCGCGCGACTGATCTCAGCATCGCCGGTCTTCCAAGAAAAAGCCCTGAGACTTTACGGCAAGATCCGTCCCTTTGCTGCGGCCAATTCCCGCGTCACCCTGCTGGGGTGACCCTATAGATTCGGGCGGGACGAAGATGCTGCGACGGAGGCGGATCGAGAGGTTCGCGCTGGCGCGAGGATGGGAGAGGCCTGCTGGGGACGCCGGGAGACTTGTCGTTGCGTGTCGGCTGCGTGCGTCGCGAGCGTCAGACGATGAATCGGCGCGGCGCGGGGCGGGGAAAGACCGCGAATAGGTGAACCTACCTCGTGTGGCGCCGGTCGGCATTGACGCCGCATGGGCCGTTGATTATCGGGATTGGCTACGACTTTCACCATGCGGGTCGATCTTATGGAGGGAGGGATCGATGTTAAAGGCCATGAAGGCATTCAGGCTTTGGACACGTCGCCCGAGCCAAGCCCTTCACCAGCCGGCGCCCAGTGCCGCATCGATCCCGGCTCCGATGGGGCTGGTAGATCTTCGGGCTCGCACGGCCCAGGTAGCCGCGGAGATCCTGGGCAGCGGCGCCACGACGATCATCGACGTCGGCGCTCGCTGGGGAATGGAAAAGGCGTGGTACGCGCTTTCGCCGCTGGCCAAGCTCATCGGATTCGAGCCGGATGCCGAGGAATGTGCCCGACTCAACGAGCGCCGTCCCAGCCTCGAGCATTACCGATACGTTCCCCTGGCCTTAGGGCACCAACGGGGCAAAGCCCGTTTGCACCTGACGCGGGAGCCGGCGTGCTCCTCGCTTTATCCGCCTTGCCCGGCCATGCAACGGCGTTATCCCGCCTTGGCGGTCATCGAACCGGTCGGGACCGTGGAGGTCGATCTGGTGCCGCTGGACGACTGGGCGACGGCTGAGCAAGTCAACGACATTACTTTCCTGAAACTCGACACGCAAGGCTCCGAGCTGGACATTCTGCGAGGGGCGGAACGGGTGCTGCAAGGATGTGTCGGTTTAGAGATCGAGGTGGAGTTCTCTCCTATCTACATCGGGCAGCCTCTGTTTGCGGACATCGACCCGTTTCTGCGGGAGCGCGGCTTTGTCCTCTGGCGGTTGTCTAATTTAACGCACTACGGAGAGGGGAGCGCATGCCTTCTCCCCCGCCAGGACTCCGCCGCTTTTGAGAATTTCGAGGCGAAGTTCCCCACGGGCAACGGTCGGCTGGTGTGGGCCAACGCCCTTTATTTTCGTGATTACCGCCAAGTGGCCGACGCCCCCGACGGGTGGCGTCGGCTGCTGGTGCAGGCGGCGCTGCTGGCGGCGGCTGGCGACGCCGACGCCGCCGCCCGCTGCCTGGAAGCCTGCTTGCAGCGGCCCGAGGCCACGCCCCAATCGGCCCAGGCATTGGCAGAACTGATCTCGGACTTACGGCAACCTGCCTAAACTTCCGCTCCTTCAAGCCACCCCCGTTCGTCGGGTGGTCCTTGTTTATCGCCGGAGGCCGGCACCCGCGGCTGAAAACTGCGAACACGACCGTGAAAAGCCACGTCGGCGGTGTCGTCGCGTCTCCGCGGTCCGTCAGCGAGTTGAGCTTGACAGTCGCGGGAAGCTCCCTATACTCCGGCCCGCTCCGGTTCAGCCAAAGTGTGGATTGACGTGGGCAGTTCGCGGCAGCAGGCGACACGGCGCAGGACACCGAGGCCTTCGCTGGGCGCGGAACCCGGCACGGAACCGACGGGAGGAAGCGTGGCAGCGCGGTCCGTGAGAGATCGGCTGATCGTTGGCCTGGCCGTGGCGCTCTGCGCGTGGTCCACCCCACGGACCTACGCCGAAGAGGTCCTTCGGCTTCGCCGGGATGTCTCGGGTGACACCCGGGCGATCATCTTGAATGCCGATGAGATCACGACGTGGAGCGAACAGGGCCGGCGGGTCGTGCTTCTGCGCGGCAAGGTGCTGGTGGAACAAGGGTTGACCAACATCCGCTGCCAGCAAGCCGTTGCCTGGATTGACGAGGAACGGCTGACCAAGACTCAGCAGCTTCAAGTAACGTTGTATGCGGAGGGAGAAGTTCGCCTGGAGGATGACCAGGGCGTACGCCGCGGGGCGCGGGCGTTGGCAGAGCTGAATTCACGCGGAGAGCTGAAGATACGGACCTCGGGGAGCCGTGTGATCCAACGGGCCGCGGCGGACGATCCGTTATATGGGCGTGCGGTCGGCGCGCGGTCGCCGGCCAAGGCGGAAGCGACGAGAGATCCGGCGGTGCGACCGGCGGGATTTCAGGAAGCGGCGGCGCCGCCCCCGCCGCCGCCCGTGATGCCGCCGCTGGCGGCACCGGCGCCCCCGGCCTGGCTCCCCGTGCCCCCGAGCACCGGATCGCCGGCACCTGCGGGCTCGGTGCCCACCGGTCCCTCGTTACAACCGGCGCCGCCGGCACCGGCGCTGCCGCCGCCGACTCCCCTGCCGCCAGTGCCAACGCCAGTCGTCCAAGCCGCGGTGCCGCGCAACATCACCATCGCCCCACGTACCGGCCAATCGTTCCAGACGCAGAGCTTTCAACTGCCCAGCGGCGAACAAGCCATCGTCGTAACCGGTGGCATCATCCTGACCGTGCGCAACCTGGAACGGGTCGGCATCGTGGACCTCGAAGCCGACCGACTCGTTTTCTGGACCCGGGGCAACACCCAGCAGCTGTTTCAAGGAATGATCAAGCCCGAAGGCCAGACAACTCGCGAGCTGGAGTTCTACCTGGCGGGCAACGTCGAGATTCGGCAACAGTCTGGCCCGGACGTGTACACGCTCCGGGCCGATCAGGTCTACTACGACGTCGGCCGCAACGTCGCCGTGGCCATCAGCGCCGACCTGGAATTCAAGCAGCCCAAGCTCCCCACGCCGGTCCACGTCAAAGGGGATGAGATCTACCAACTATCGCCGAGTCAGTTCAAGGCGGTGCGAGCGGAGGTTTTTTCCAGTCGGCTGCCGTCCGATCCCGGGCTTAAGGTAGTGGTGGCGCAGGCCGACGTGGAACACAAACAGGTCATCAAGAAATCGATTTTCGGTCGAACGGTCATCGACCGGGAAACGGGCCAGCCCATCGTGGAGCCCCAGTACCTGTTCCGGGCCCGCGATGTGGTCTTTAAGCTGGAAGACGTGCCGTTCCTCTATCTGCCGTTTGTCCAAGGGGATGCCCACGATCCGCTGGGGCCGATCGAGACGGTCCATTTCAGCTATAACCGCATCTTCGGCTTCCAGATGGGCGTGGTCCTCAACATGTGGGACCTGTTGGGGATCGATCCCCCGCCGGGGACGCGCTGGCGCGCCGAGGTTGATTATCTGACGGAGCGTGGCCCGGCCCTGGGGACGGACTATGACTACGCTGGCCGCGACCTGTTCGGCATCCCCAGCCGCCACGTGGGCCTGATCAAACTGTTCGGTATGTATGATCGCGGCCTGGACGTGCTCGGCGGCACGCGCAGCAACCTGCCGCACCCCGACTGGCGCGGCCGGGCCTTGTGGCGGCAGAACTGGATGGAATTGCCCGGTGGCTTCACCGTGCAAACCCAGGTCTCGGCCTTGAGCGACAAAAACTTCCTGGAGCAGTACTACAAGTTCGAGTTTGACTCCGACATCAACCAGGAAACCTTCCTCTGGCTGAAGCAGCAGCAACGCAACTGGGCGTGGGCGCTCTTGGCCAAACCCCGCATCCGCGATTGGGTCACGGAAACGGAATGGCTGCCGCGGCTTGAAGGACATCTGATCGGTCAATCGTTCTTCCAGCTGTTTAGTTACGATGCCCGGGCGAGCGTGGGTTATGCGCGACTCCGCGTCACCGACGAGCCGCCGTTTCCGATCCCGCCCATTTTTCTGACCGACGTAGACACCAACACCGGCCGCTTCGACTGCTGGCAGGAATTAAGCCTGCCGTTTTACCTCGGCCCGGTCAAAGTCAGGCCCTACGGCGTTCTGGACCTCACGCAATACACCTCGAACCTGCTCGGCCAGAGCGAAGGCCGGTTCTACGCGGCCGGTGGGGTGCGCGGCAGCCTGCCGCTGTCGCGGCTCTACCCCGATGTGGACAGCGTGTTTTTGAATCTGAACGGCATCTACCACAAAATCGTGCTCTCCGCGAATTACTACATCTCGCGTTCCGACGATCCCTTCTGGACACTGCCGCAACTCGACCGCCTCGATGACGATGCCACCGACCAGGCGCGACGCGACATCACGCCGATCCAACCGGCGATCAATCCAAAAAACGGCATCTTCCTAGCCACGGACCCGCTGTTCAACCCCCAGATTTACGCCATCCGGCGCCTGGTCGATAACCGCGTGGACACGCTGGACACCGTCGAAGTCATCCAACTCGACCTTCGCCAGCGCTGGCAAACCAAGCGTGGCTATCCCGGTTTGGAACACATCATCGACTGGATGACGCTGGAACTGTCAGGCTCACTCTTCCCACATCCACACCGGGACAATTTTGGCTCGTCGGTGGCCTTCCTGGAATATGACTGGGTCTGGAACGTCGGCGACCGGACGGCCCTGGTCAGCACCGGCTGGGTCGATCCCATCGATCATGGGGCGCGCGTCTTCACCGTCGGCTCGTTCCTGAATCGGCCGGACCGCACCAGCTTTTACGTCGGCTACCGCCATATCGATCCGGTTGATAGCCGCATCATCCAGGCTGCCGTTACCTATGTCTTCAGTCCGAAGTATGCCATCACGGGGAGCACGACCTACGATTTCGGCACCAGCCAGGCACAGTCAAACTCTTTGATCTTCACCCGTATGGGGTCGGACTTGCAGCTGAGCGTCGGCATCAACTACAACGCCATGATCAACACCTTTGGCGTCAATGTTGAAATCCTGCCGAACCTCCTGGCGCAGACCTCACGCATCTACGGACGGACGCTCGGCGCTGGCGTGTTCGGGCGGTGAGCCGGCCGTTGCGGCTGGCTGTCGGGGGTCCCACGTCCGTCTGCGGAGGCGATTATTTTTCCTTGGGGAGTTCGCGCCGCCGCAGCTCGACATGGACCCGGGCAACGTCCCCCATGTATTGCGGAATGCGATACTTCTCGGCGGCCAAGGTCATGTGTTCCAGCGACCTCGTCCGCTCGCCCATGATCTCGAAGTAAAACCCAAGATATTGATGGGCATAGAAGAGTCGCACCCGACGTTGCGCTGCGTCGGGTTGGTCCGCGTCCACGGCGGCGAGGACATCGGCCGGTTGAAGCTTGCCGGCGAACAGGTCGTAGACCTGCATCATGGGAACGCGCCGATCGCGACCGATGGGGAGGAGTTCCTTTCGGGCTCGCTCCACGCCATGTAAGCGGGCCACGCACAAGAAATGCCAGACGGCGTTCTCCACGTCATTGGTGTCAACCTTCTGGTAGGCTTCAAACTGCTGGCGGCCTTCGTCGAAGCGGCCGGCGTAGTACAAGGCGATGCCGCGCCTCCAGTGACCGTTTTTCTCCTGCGGTTGCAACTCCAGGTAGCGGTCGAAGTCGGCCAAGGCCTCCCGGATGTGTCCCAGCTTGAAGTGTTCGCTGCCGCGACGGTCGTATGCGTCCGCCAGCTTAGGATCGACAGCGATTGCTTTGTCGAAGTCCCGGATCGCTTCGGCCGGCTCCCGGCGTGCGGCGCGAATCACCCCTCGAAGGAAAATAGCGCGAGCGTCGTCAGGGGCCTGCGCCACCGCGCGATCCGCCAACTTCAAGGCTTCGTCGGTTTTGCCGCCTGCCAGGGCGGCCCGCGCCTCCTCCAATAACTTGTCGACGGAACCGTCGCCGGAAACCAAGGCCGAGAGCCCCACGAACACGGCAGCGCCAATGGACCACCTCATGCTTCACCTCGGCGGTAAGAGAGTGTCAGATTCTTCGGGGCAACTGTATCGCGCCGCCTGGTGGACGATCAATATGATGGTCCTGGGCCATCGCCTGCCGGTGTCGGTTTCCCCGAACCCTTGGAGGTGTCGGACGTGAGGGAGGAGCAACGCCGGCCTGTTCGGCCGGGCCGAACAGGCCGCGGGAAGATAATCATCGCCTGGGCGACGCTGGCGCTAATGGTGCCGGGCCTATCGAATGCTCTCGCCTTAAAGCATCGCCCCAGCCGCGAGGCGCGCGCCCACCCCGAAGCCGTGCTGATCGCAGCGGTCAATGCCAGGGAAAAGCGTCGCGCGGGCGGCAGCGGGGCATTGATCGCTCCCGATGCCGTGCTGACCGCGGCGCACGTCGCCGACGGCTTCGACCACCTCGAGGTGCTGGCGCCGTACGCCCGCGGCGGACCGCAGCGGCGAAAGGTGCAAGAGGTCCGCCTCCATCCCGGACATCGCCGCGGCCTGTTTGAAAACGACTTGGCCGTGCTGCTGCTGGAAGGCGATATCGACCTTGGCCGAGCGCTGCCGACCCTGCACGACGGCGACCTATACCCGATCAATACTCCTCTGGTGGTCGTTGGCCGGGTGGACAATGGCACGGTCTCGGATGGCAAGTTGTTCGAGGCGGGAGTGACGCTCGTGGCCTTTCCGGGAAATCAGAACGTCTACGGAGGGCACCCCCAGACGGTGGAACACGGCGATTCCGGCGGCCCGGTGTATGTCAGGGACCGCGAGGGGACGATCGCCGGAGTGGTCAGCGGCTATTTGGGCTTTACGCGCGGCCACGTGCCCACCGATTTGTTAGTACCGGTCAGCCGACAAAATCGCGCCTGGATCCTCCAGCAGCTGCGCCCCCGGCGGGAGTGAGGATCACGGGCGCATCCACGGGGGAGCAGGTGTCGTCAGCTGCTTTTCGAAGGCGTGGTTGGCGGCGGCGGCGGCCAGCAGGGGTTTGACCGCGTCCAGCTCGGATTCGGCATAGCCCGCCTTGACGAGGTAATCGCGGGCCAGCCGCTCGGGATCGGGCGGAGGCGGGGGAGGCGCATTCGGCGCGAGGCGAGGCCGGCTTTTCTCCAGTTTCCACCGCTCGGCGAGGTCCGTCTGATCGGCGGGGCGCTGGATGCCGCCGTTGTCATTGCCGATGCGGAGGTCAAACGGGGCGGGCTGGTCCGGGACACGGGTTTTTGGGCCAGCGAGGGCCTCACGCTCCGAGATCATCCGACCCAGTTCATGGCATAGGAGGGCGGCCAGTTCGGCATCGGTTTTGCACAAACGAACCAGCCCCTCGGTGATGAGGATTTCGGACGTCCCCTGATGAAACAACTCCGGCTGGGGCGCGCCGATGGTACGGAACAGGGGCCGAACGCCCGTTTGGGGATTGGCGGCGATGATCTGTCGGCCGATGGTGTCCACGCGGGCGGCGGCCTCGGTGGTGGCGGGAGCGAAGTGGCTGCGCCGCGGCAAGAACGTCCGGCCCGGACCGTCGAACGGACGGTCCGGGACCAGCGGCGTCTCCGGTGCCACGCAGCCCATGATCATCAGGGCCAGCCACGGCCAACGGTTTTCGCCCCTGCTTTGCCTGCCCATCGGTTGCCTCAGCCAAAAAAGACTGGCGAATCGGTTCCGGGTCGGGGAAACTAGCGTCCGATTGCGTGGTTGTCCAGCCTGTTTTTGCTCGTCGGGAGATCGAAGCCATGCGCATTTGCCGCTACCAGCACAACGGCCAGGTCGAGGCGGCCCTCTATTTCGACGCGCGGATTGCCAGCGTGGGCCGGCTGGCGGCTGAGTTGGGCGTCAAGCTACCGACTGCCATGTCGGCCAACCTGCTCGACTACCTGCCGCCCGACGGCCCATCCGCGGAGGCGGCACAGGAGTTGTACCGCCGCTTCAACCAGCTGCCGCCGGCTGACCAACAACGGCTCAGCCAGCCGACTCAGGGAACGCGACTGCGCGTGCCGGTGCCCGAGCCGAAAAAGGTCATCCTCTTGGCGGGGAACTATGCGGCCCACATTGAAGAGGGAGGACGGGAGAAGGCGCTGGAGCGGCAGCAGACGTACCCCTACTTCTTTTGGAAACCGCCGAGCACCACCTTGACCGACCCGGGTGCTCCGGTACGGATCCCCAAGGTTTCGCCGCACTCGATCGACTGGGAAATTGAGTTGGGCGTGATCATCGGGCGGAAATGCAAGGACGTCAGCGAAAAAGAAGCACTGGGTTACGTGGCGGGATACTCGGTTTGCAACGACATTTCCGACCGGAACTTCCAGCTCAATCCGCGACGCAAGCCTCGGGAAAAGGACGGGTTTTTCGACTGGCTGCATGGCAAATGGCACGACACCTTTCTGCCGATGGGGCCGTGTGTGCTGTCGGCGAGCGTGGTTCCCGACCCGCAGAAATTTCCGCTAAAGCTCAAGGTCAACGGGCAGGTCATGCAGGATGCCAACACGGCGCAGATGATCTTTCCGGTAGCGGCGCTGGTGTCGATCTTGTCCAGCTTCGTGACCTTGGAGCCGGGTGACATCATCTCCACCGGCACGCCGAGCGGCGTGGGAGCGGCGCGCAAGCCACCGGTCTTCCTCAAACCAGGGGACCAGATCGAGGCTGAAATCGGGGGCATCGGGATCTTGTACAACCCCGTCGTGTAAGGTTTCGCCGCCTCGGGTGGGGCGCGCTTGCCCTCGTCGGGCATTGGGTGTTCGTGCGAATAGGGGTTTCGAGCCCAAAACCCTGGGCGAGGTTGGCCCGAACCAGCAAATTCTGACCTTTTCAAGCGTGTGGGGTGCCGCTATAGGCCCGCCCCGACGTGATTGGCCGCCGCGACGGTCGGCCCTGGTCGGAAAACTCATCGGGCGAGCTTGACAAGCCCGAGAGATGCCGTTATGCAGGCCGCCCGTTCGCGACGCCAATCTCCCGACGGACGCCACACAGCCGGGCTTCACTGTGTGCTGGGTTTGCGGGAAACCAGCGCTACCCGCCCTCCTGGGGTAGAAGCGTTCCAACTCGCTGGGTCCAGTGGTTTTGGGTCGGCCACTCCAGCGGGTGCTTCGCAGTGGGGTCCATTTGTCGGACCGGGAGCCGGGCCCTCGTGCCCGGCTCCCGGGGATACACTGGGCCAAGACGCCGTCTCCCCTGCTGCCGATCGGTGAGCCGTTCTCCCGAACGCACCGGTCGGCATCGCGGGAGCGGCGGCTTGGCTTTTTTTCATGTCGCCTCGTTGGGGACGGCCCCGCGCTCCTAGCACACCGAACAGACTGCCCGCTCCTTGGGCACGCCGCAAGGCCGGTCATGCCCACAACCCAGGCACGCTGCCGAGACACCGCCCGCCGAAGAAGACAAGAAGTGAGCGAACCATCTGCGTAACGCGAATGGCGAACTGCCGCCGTTACTGTCTAGTGTCCCGACGGTTACGCCTGGCTGTCCGCTGTTCCGTCCGAGGTTAATCACCTTGATCAAGGTGCGGAGTAAATTCTGGCACGCGATGTGCGTAGCTAACGATGGAGACCGCTTTGGGCTATGCCCCGGAGTGGGCCTGCCGATCCGGTTGACAAAGTCGTCAAAGGCGGCTTTCGCGACCGGGCAACAAGACGCGGTCAACGTGCTTGCAGGATTTGTCGTACCGGAACAGAGTAAACCGACGGACTGGGTGGAGCGGCCTCACGAGTTCAATCCCCCAGCGCTCGACTCGTGGCACTCGCGTGCGTCCCCTTGGATCCCGCGCCTGAGAAATCGGTCTGATTCGGAATCGTGACCGACCCGCTCGCCGTCTGTCGCCGATTTGCGGCTTCCAGGAGAGTGCCATGTCTCCTTACGAATACGTGCTGGCGGTTGCCCTCTTGACTAGCCCTCCAGAAACTCCCGAGCCACCGGTCTCGCCGGAAATGTTTCCTGCCCTTCAGGCGGCTGTGCAGGAATTGGCGACTCAGTGGGAAATCCTCGACCCGAGGGAACGACGTTACATTCTTGTTCGGCCGGAAGACTTCAGCGCCGACCTCAATCTCCTGCGGCGGCGGTATCAGGAATTGGCCGACGCCCCGCCTCTAGCCGATAGCCTGCGCTTTCCGGATCGCGACACGGTGAGCGACTTCCTGGCGTTCAACCGGTCTTACCGACATTACATCGAAGTTCGTCAGCCGGTGGAACTGTCGCGGTGGTCGGAATTCCGGTCGGTGATTCAGGAAACTGATCACCTCTACCAGATTTGGGATACGGTCCGGGACGCGCGCTGCGAGTACTATTACGTCACGGTTCGCCGACAGGCCCTGAAAAAGCTGCGCGACCTCCTGGGCGAGGATGACTATTACCGTGGCCATCTGCCGCCGTATGTCCCCATCTGGCGGTTCCGTGAAATCGATTGAGCCGCGGCTGGCGGGCACGGCCCGCAAGGCCGTGCCCGCGGTGCTTGGTCTGCTGACCCATCGGCTTTTTGGCGACCATGTCCCGGGCCTTCCGACCCGTCGCTCCTTGTTTCCCGCCATAGATCGGTCATGGCGCGGTCCGCCGCCGGGGCCTCGCGGCAATTCCGGCACGTTCGGCACAGTCATCCGCTGCGACTGATCCAGAGCGGTAAGGCGGGGGAATTGGTGAAGCGGTGCGTGGAATTCCCCGGCCCTCAGTTATAATGGGAACACCGGGAGTCGCCCGCGTGTTCGAGGCGACACACCGCGGCGGGTAAGGCTTCTCGTTTCCTGACAGGGGTGGACCGACCGTGAGCCTTGCTGCCTGGAGGAAGATAGCGCTGGCGTTGACCCTCAGCTTTGCCGCAATGGTCGCCGGCGGCGCCGATCCCCAGGAGCCCAAGGCCAAACCGGCCGATTCCTTCCCCCCAGGCACGATTTATGTCATCGGCGCGGACGCCAAGGAGGTAGTCAACGTCCCGGGAGCGGTCATCCTCACGCCGGAAAAATACCGGGAGTTGATCAACCAAATCGAGCAGTTGAAGCGGGGGACGACGCCCGAGAAGCCTGATCCGCCGAGCATCTGTCGGCTAAGCTTCCGGATTGACGGGAACACCGCACGGGCGCAGCTGCATTACAAGTTTGAGACCGACCAACCGGGGCGACGGATCCAGCTTGGTGGCCAAAGGCCCTGGCCGCTCTGGCCGACGGCCATCTCTTTGGACGACGGTAGACTTCCCGCGTTAGCACCGCCGGGCGAGCAGGGGTTCATCCTGCCGATCGATCGGCCGGGGGTCCATCAGCTCAGCATGGAAGCCGATGTGCCGGTGCAGGCGAAAGGGTCGGAGCAGGGGCTGGACGTCGGGCTGCCGGGGGCGGCTATCACCCTGCTCGAAGAGGTGCATCTGCCGGCGGGAGTGCGGGAAGTTCGGGTGCTGGGTTATCGAGGCACCGACGACAAGCGCCCCTTCAGCCGAACCCTTTCCGCGGACGCCTTGAAGGGACCACCCAATCCTCGGGCGGTGGCCTTGGGTCCGATCAGTCGGCTGGAACTCGTCTGGAAAGGGCCAACACCCAGCCAGCCCGGACAGCCCCTTCGTACTGCCCAAGGTCAGATTTCGGTCCAGGTTGATGACACCCAAGTCCTGGTCCACGCCGACCTGACGCTTCGGGTGCTTCGCGGCCAGGTGAACGATTGGAGGGTGCAAGTCCCCGGCCAAGCCGCGGTGGAAGCGCGGAGCGCCGCAAACGACGAACTGACGCCGGTCCTCTCCGACCCTAAAAACTTCATTTGGGTGATCCGCTTGCCGGAAGCCACCTCCGAACCGGTGCGGGTCCAGGTTCGCCTTCAGCTGACGCGCAGTGACAAGCCGGTGGCCGTCGGACCGTTCTACGTCCTGGGTGCTGCCCGACAGCACGGGTCGATCAGCATCAGCGCCCCGAACGACGTCCGGTTGCGTTATCAGCTGCGAGGGGACGTGGCCCAGCGGGAACCTCCCGACGACGAACGGGGCGACTTCGGTCCCCAGGCCCTGTTCCACTATTGGAGCCTGCCATCGAGTCCCGGACCCGCCCCTCCGCCGGCCCCGTTAGAGTTCACCATCGAACCCGCCAAGGGCGCGGTCGAAACTCGGCTTTTTCATCACCTCCAGCTGACGCGGAACGGCTGGCGGTTGAGCACTCGCATCGATGTCGTCCCAGTGCGCACCTCGGTGGATCGGCTCGAGATGGAACTTCCCGAAGGATGTCCCGACCTCAAGGTCGGTA
Organism: Gemmataceae bacterium; assembly: GCA_025055215.1. Classification (GTDB taxonomy): domain Bacteria; phylum Planctomycetota; class Planctomycetia; order Gemmatales; family Gemmataceae; genus JANWYO01. The sequence continues at coordinate 2,654 of JANWYO010000178.1, read as the reverse complement.
CCGTCTCCGGCTCGATCGCCGAAGACATCGAGTTTCGTCCTGGCGAAGGCGGACACCGGCTCGCCACGGTCAGGTTAGTTCAACGGCAGAGCCGACCGTTCAGCGTCACGCTCGAGGCCCTTTACCCTGGCGGGCCCGGTCATCAGGCCGTCCTGGCCTTGCCCCGCCCGTCGCAAACGCAAGATGGCGGGGCTCAGGTGCGGGTAAGCGTCCCGGAAGGGTACGAGCTGCTGCTGGCTCGCGATCCGCATGCCACTGCTGAGCTGGAGGCCCTGACACCAGGACAGCGAAACCAAGGGTGGCAGAGCGACCAAGCCCCCGTGCAGGTGGAGCTTTCCTGGCAGCGGTATCGTCCTGCCTTGCCCGTCCATCCCGAGGTCGATCTGACGTTCAGCGAGCGCCAAGGCATGGTTCGCACGGTGATCCCTTGGTCAGCTGAGATGCCGCGGCAGCTGGTGCTGAAGATGCCGGCCGTGTTGGCCAGCCGTACGCCGCTGGTTCGCGGGGGCACGCTGACACTGACCGACACCGGCCAAGCGGTGCTAGCCCCCGACGACGCAGGGAATGGCACCAGGGTGTCCCTGGAATATGGCTTTCCGCTTCCGGAACCGGAACGCGAGTCGCGCCTGCGCCGGGTGACGGTTCCGCTGATCTGGCCCGAGCAGGCAACGCAATGCATTACCAAAGTGCGGGTCTGGGCGGACCCCGGCGTGTTGCCGGAGTTGGTCGCCAGTCCCTGGGACGAGCAACCGCTGGAGCGGGTCCCAGACCGTGATCGGCTGCCAGCCTTGGTGTTGCGAGGAACCGGTATCGACTTGCCGCTGACGTTCCGTCTGCATGAACCGACACTGGCTCCATTGGCAACCTTCGTCATCGACCGCGTTTTGGTCCAAGCCCGCCTGGACGACTCCGGCGAGCAGACGTTCCGGGCCCGCTTCCTCCTCACCCGCCTCAGCAACCGATTCCTCGATTTGGAGTTTCCGGCGTCGCCTGCGAGTGTCAACGCCTCGATCCTCTTGGATGGCAAAGTAGTGACGCGGCAACTCCTGGTGGATGAGCAAGGCCGACCAGCCGAGACCGGCCGAATCCTCCGGCTGGAGATCGATCCTGCGGTGTACCGGCCCCCCGTGGTGCTCGACGTGCATTGCCAAGTGATGGCGAAAGCCGACCACCGCCCCTGGGCCCCGTGGCGGACGGTCTTAACGCCTCCACAAGTGCGTGGCTCCGTGTTCTTGGGCCGCATCCGTTGGCAAGTCGGACTGAGCGGTGGCTGGCTGCCCTTGCACGTGGGCGGAGGGGGCGTGCCGGAGCTGGCCTGGGGCTGGCGGAATGGGCTGCTATACCCCGAGGCTTCCGCGACGGATCGGGAACTGGAGCACTGGTTTATGGGCACGGAGCCGTCCGACGACGCGGCCGGCGCGGCTGCCCGACCGAGCCTGGTGTGTTGGCAGACCGCTCTGGAGCCGTTGGCGGTGGTGCAAGTCCCACAGCAAGCCTGGCTGCTGATGTGCTCCCTGCTGGTGTTGATCGTCGGGCTGGGGCTGTATTTCGCTCCCGTCTCGCGCCTGTTCGTCCGGGCCGGGATCGTCCTCCTCGCAGGGGCCTTGGCTGCGTTTGGGGTCGTTTGGCCCAGCACCTTCCCGATGGTCGTCTACGGCTGCGAGCCGGGTGTGGCCGTGCTGGTATTGGTCCTCGGGGTTCAATGGGCCTTGCAGCAGCGGTATCGGCGGCAGCTGATGTTCATGCCCGGATTCACCCGCCTCAAGGGTGGCTCATCGTTGATTCGCGGCGGCGCCGCTGCCAGGTCCACGAGCGAGCCGTCTACCGTCGATGCTCTACCGCCTGGCTCGGGCCACGGCGGTTAAACCGCAAGGTGCCTCCATGCGCCCTTCGCGATTGGCTCCGCTCCTGTTGGCGTCGTTGGGTCTGACCCTGGCCCTGGCGCTGCTTGCCCCCAACGATGCCCGGCCCGATGAATCCGGGCCCACCGAGGCGCCGCCGGCGGCTGACCCGTTCCCCATCCGCCGCGTCCTGGTCAGCCCCGAGCGTCTGACCGATCCGAATTTCCACCGCCCCGGCATCCTCGTGCGCCGCAGTCGCCAGGAATTCGAGGAACTGGTCGCCCGAGCGGCGAAGGCCCAGCGTCAAACTCCTCCGCGGTCTGCGCAACTGGTGGAGGCCCGTTACCGGGCCACTCTGGTGGATAACGCGCTGGTCGGCTCCGCCAGCTGGAAGATCATCCAATCCGATCCTCAAGGGGGCATCCTACCCATTCCGGTGATGAACTTCGCCCTACGCCGCCTTCACGGCCCGGACGACCGCAACTTGTTCCTGGGCGATTCCAAGGGAAATGGCCCGGCACTGTTCCTCGATCAGCCCGGGGAGCACCTAGTCGTGCTCGACTGGTCCCTGCGGGTCAATCCGCTGCCCGCCGGGCTGCACTGTGACCTGCGACTGCCGCCCAGTGCGGTCGCCACCTTGGAACTGGAGTTGCCCGAGGACCGGATCGTGACTGCCATCCGCGACGGCTGCCTGGTGACCGGCCCTTGGCACGCAACCGCCGCCAAGCACCGCTTGTGGCGCTTGAGTTTCCCCGGGCAAGAGCAGGTGGATTTCATGATCCGGGCGTGTGGGGGGCCGGGCCGGCCCCCACG
>JANWYO010000171.1 GCA_025055215.1 Gemmataceae bacterium | reverse complement strand
CGCGGTGCCCCCTGCTGGGGCGGCGGCCCGATCCCGGGCCCCGGGGCGGGCCCGCCGGGCTGGCGCTCCGCGGCACCGGGCCCGCCTCGCCGGCGCCCTGGGGGGGGGCGGGCCGGGCTGGTGCCGGGCGGCACCGGGCCGGCCTCGCGGGCGCACGGGGGGGGGGGGCCGGCGGCCCGGGGGGCCCGCCGCTCGGCTCGGCGGCCTCAGACGACCTCAGGAACCTCGAAGCCCTTCCGACCCCGTCGCCGCAGCAAGGCTGCCGCTGCCTCGTCGCCAACGATCGTCTCCCCCTTGGCGTCGAACGTCAACGGCCGACCCACTCGGCAGGCGATGTTGCCCAGATGTGCCAGGCGGGTCGAAAGGTGGCCCTCTTCGATGTCGCAATTCGGCTTCGCCTCACCTCGGATACATGCCAGGAAATTCTCCAGGTGAGGCACGTCAGAGAAGGTTTCCTTCTTGTCGAAGACTACCTTGTTCCGCTTCTCCACCACCTTCCAGCTCTGGCGCCCGAGGACGAGGTAACCCTCCGTCCCGTAGAAAGCGACGCCGTTTTCGTGCCCCTCCAGGAAGTACGGCGACCAGAGACGCTGTTCGTATAGCAGCACGGCCTTGCTGTCGGGAAATGTGAAAGTGACGACCTGGGTGTCGGGGGTCTCTTGAATGTCCCCTTCAAAGAAGAGCTTCACGCCGGTGCCGCTGATGGTGGCGGGGGCGCGGACGCCCAGACCCCAGCGGGCCAGGTCGAGGTCATGCACGCCGTCGTTGCCCATGTCGCCGGTGCCATAGTCCCACAGCCACCGCCAGCCGTATGTGTAGCGGTTGACGTTGAAGGGCCGCTCCGGGGCGGGGCCTTGCCAGAGGTTCCAGTCCAGCTCCGGCGGTGGTGTACTGTCCGGCTGGGCCGGCACCCGCCGCCGCAGTTGACTGTTCCACGCCTTGGCCATGTGGACCGTCCCTAACTTTCCGGAACGGACGTAGTTGATCGCCTCGATCATGTGCGGCACGCTGCGGCTTTGCGTGCCGACCTGGACGACCCGGTTGTATTTCCGGGCAGCGGCGACCATTTGCCGCCCCTCGTAGACGTTGTGTGAGATCGGCTTTTCCACGTAAACATGCTTGCCGGCCTGGCATCCCCAAATGGTCGCCAGCGCGTGCCAATGGTCCGGCGTCGCGACCACCAGGGCATCCACCGACGGATCATCCAGCACCCGGCGAAGGTCCTGGACCGTCTTCGGCTCGGACTTCTGAACATCGGCGATGGCTTTGCCAAAGCTGGCGAACAGCGCGGTGTTCACGTCGCAGATGTGCGTAATCTGGGCGTGCGGCAGCCGGGCCAAATTCAGTCCCAGGCTGCGTCCCCGGCCTCGCACACCCACGATGCACAGACGCACCCGTTCGCTCGGGGCAGCCTTCCCCGGAACGGATGACCACACGGTGACCGCGGTGCCGGCGGCAGCTTGTAGAAATCGGCGACGAGCCATGTCCTGCATCGGTGATCTCCTGCGGTTGACTTGAAAAGGGGGGTCGCTGACGCATCGTAGTCGACTCCATGAGGAAGGCAAGCAAATCTCCAGGATCACCCGCGGCCTCGGCGGATCCGACACCTGGCCAAGTCTCACCGCGATGACGACGCCAAGTCGCGGCCCCTGGGCGTCCTCGCACCTGAGAAAGTGTTTTTCCTTGACGACCGAGACGGGCAAGGCGGAATCGCCAAGCCATATGATAATGCTGTTCCCCAACGCCGCGTGTGTGGAACCATCCCGAGAGGCCCCGATGTCAACCCGCCCACCATCGATCCGTCACACCACGTCGGAACCATACGTCTTTTTCGGCCGAAAGAGCGAGCTGGAGCTGCTGGAGCGGGCCTTTGACGGCGAGGGGCCAAGCGTGGTGGCCTTCGTTGGCCCTGGCGGCCAAGGGAAGACGGCCATCGTGCAGCACTGGTTGGAGCCGTTCGTCTCGGGGGAGCGCTCGGCCGACGGTGTCTTTCTATGGAGCTTCTACCGAGGCAAGGACGCCGATCTTTGCCTACGCGAGCTGTACGCCTACGCCTTTGGGAGGGCCGCTCCAGGGGACGTGTCGGCGAGCTACTGCGTCGATCGGCTGGTGCCGTTACTGCGGCGGGAACGCTGGGCATTGGTCTTCGACGGGGCAGAGGTAGTGCAACATGAGACCGATCCGTGGCTCGGGCGCTGGACGCACCCTGACCTGAGTCGTCTGGTGGAAGAATTGGCCTCCGAACCGTTGCCGGGGGTCGTCATCCTCACCAGTCGATTTCCATTTCCTGAGCTGGAGCGTCGACCGCAGGCCCGAATTGTCAGCCTGGGTGGTCTCGATGCCGCGAGTGGTCGCGGCCTGCTGCGTCGCCTCGGGGTGCAGGGGCGCGACAGCGACCTGGAATCGGCCGTGGCCGCCTGCGGGGCCCACGCCAAGGCGGTCGAGTTACTGGGCACGTACCTGCATCAGTTTCATGGAGGCGTCTGTCGGCTCGAGAGCTTGCCCCCCTTGCCCGATCTGCCAGACGCTAGCCCCGAGGAGCGGCACGTCTTGCGTGTGTTGACGGCCCTGCAAACGGCCCTGACCGCGGAGCAAAAAGACCTCCTTGCCCTAGCGACGGCGTTTCGTGAGCCGTTGCCTGAGCCTCAGTTGCGGGATTATCTGACGAGTCCGCCGGTGCGGACCTTGTTGCACCAGACCTGGGGCCGGACCTATCCGCCGTTTGCCGAGCGGCCGCAAGGGTGGCTGGCGGAGCAAATCGAGACCTTGGTGGCCCTCCGCTTATTGGAGCGGGTGGGGCGTGGCCCCACCCGCGCCCAACGAGTGATCGACGCTCACCCGCTGGTGCGGCGGAGTTTCGGGGCCCTGTTGGGAGCGGCGGGTCAGCACCAGGGGGCAGTGGCACGCGCCGGCTTTCTTCGCGGCCGACCCGATCGCCGTCGCCCGGAAAGCCTCGAAGACGCCCGAGCTGACGTCGAATTGTTCCACGCTTACTGCGATGCGGGCCTTTGGAACGAGGCCGACAGCACCTATGTCTCGTTGGAGAATCCCAAGCATCGGTTCCTCGCCCCGGCCTTCGAGCGCGACTTGCTCTTGCGGTTTTTTCCGGAGCGGAATTGGCGGCGAGCACCGCTGTGGCCTGGCTTTGGCCGGCAACGAAGCCTGGCGATCTGTTTCGAACTTCTCGGACAATTTGCCGACGCCCTGGCCATCTACCCCCAGGCCGACGTCGCTCTGCGGGGAGATGCGCTCATCGCCTTGGGCCAACTTCAACCGCTGCTGGAACAACCGACGATGCCAGCGCCGTGGCAGTCGCTGTGGCTGGCTTACCGGTGCCACGCCCTCTCCCTGGTGGGCCGCGCGGCCGAGGCCGTCTCCCTGGCGCGCTCGTTAGTGCCGGTGGATGTCTACGAGTGGGTGCACGTGTTTGAGTGTCTGCTGCGGATCGGACAGCTTCGGCTGCTCGATTTGCGCAGCGTCCTGTTTCGGGCGACGGCCGACGGCGGCCATCGCTGGGCCGAGCTGGCCCGGCGGCGGATGCGGGCCGATTACCTGCGCCTCACCCACGCAGACCACGGGGTCGATCTGGAGCGAGAGTATCAGGAGGTGATCGAGGCTTATGATCGCGGCGGCCTGCCGTTCGAGCGGGCGTTGACCCGGCTCAGCTTCGCTCGCTGGTCCGAGGCCCGGGGCAGGGCGAGGGAAGCGGCCACCTTGCGTCGGGAGGCCGCGGCCTTGGCCTGTCGCTTCGGCATGAAGATTATCGAAGCAGACGCGACCGACAACCCCGCCCTGGCGCGGCAACGTCGGGCGGAGACCGGCTATCAGGCCGAGCCGCGACCTTGAGCGCTGGCGGTGTCGACGGCACCGTCGGCACGGCCGGCAACCTCGGACCGCGATCCGCCAGCCATTTCCGCGCCGGGGATTTGACCGCCCGCCCCTGCCGGGCAAGAGTGTCATAGCTGCTTTGCTTTCTTGCCGCGGCTGGTTTGCCGGTGGTCCGCGTGACATGGAGTCGTCCCCATGCGTGCCCTCCGTTACGTCTGTCCCGTGTTGGTGGCCGTGGTCTGGCTGGTGGTCGATGGTGTCGCCGGCTGGGGCCAGGGGGTACGGATTCAGATGGCACCGCCGGCCGGACTGAAGGCCAACAATCCGGTCGGCAACAACGGCATGGTGCTCGCGGCACCGGGTCTGAACAATGGGTTGGCGTTTCCCGCCCCAGGTGCGCCGCCAGGATTAACAGGGCCGGTCAACGGCCTCAATCGGCAGCCGCTGACACTGCACCGCCGCCGGCTGATGCCGGCGACGGCCCTCGGCACCAACGGCGTCATCCTCCCCAACACTTTCCCTCGCCTTGGCTTGAATCCGTTTTCGGTCACGCTCCCGTACCTCCCGGTTAGCATGGGCGTTAATAATCTGACATTCCCCTCCGGCCGATACGACTTTCCTGTTGGCTTCGGCGGCTTCCCGCCCGGCTATGGCCTGCCGATGGCCACCGTCCTCCCGGCCGAATATGAGGCGTTCACTCCTTTTCAAAATTTGGACCTGGAGTCCTATCCGTTTCCCGCCAACCTCGGCGGGCTGGCATTCCCGGTAGGACTGGGTGCCCTGCCGGTCGGCGTGCCGGTCCCCATCCCGGTGCCCGTCCCGGTCCCGGTGCCGGTGAATCCGGCCTTGTTCCCGGGTTTTTGGGGCTTCGGGATGCCGGCGCTTGGCGGAGGGGTCCCGGTCGGCAATCCCGGCGGCGGTTTCGCCGCCGGCAACTGAAAGAGGTTAAGGAGCGACACCGCGACCCCGCCCGCCGGGTCACGGCGGGGCTAGCAGCACCCTCTCGCCAGCTTCGCGCCCACCGCGATTGACGTGCACCCATCGTTCGAGGCGGGTTGCGCCTCCGGGCGGTTTTTCCCCCGCTCCCCCCCGATTTCCTCGTTTCGCGCTCCTGATCGGTCGGTTCGCGCTCGCTAAGCGCCCAGCACGCGCGAAACGATAAACCTCCCCGCAAGTTCGGCGAGCGTCTGGGATTCGTCGGGCAAGCGCGAACCGATTAATCATTGTCCGCTACTGCACCGCCGCCGCGCCGAAGTTCCCAGGGACACCCCGCGATTCGCCTTGACCGTTTCGGCCACTCCGTTCAATAATCCGACCTCTTGGAAGCTGTGCGGCCCCACGGCTTTCCTCGGAGGCCCGCGCCGATGCAACCCGCCGTTCGTGCCATGACCGATGAGGAGTGGGAACAGCTGCTGGAGCGGATTGAGCAGTCGCCGACCGAGCGGTACCGCGTCTTGCGGCGCTTGCTGGGCGATGCGGCGTGCAAGCAATTGGGGATTTACCCCATCCCGGAGAATTTCAAGCTCTCCGTCGTCATTCCGGTCTACAACGAACGGCGCTGGATTGTGGAGTTGTTGCGCCGCGTCAAGGCGGTGGCGATTCCGAAGGAAATCATCGTTGTCGATGACTGTAGCACCGACGGTACCCGGGAAATCCTGCAGGCCCTGGCGGAAGAGGAGGAATTCCGACTCATCTGCCAGCCGTGCAACCAAGGTAAGGGGGCCGCTCTCCGCGAAGGATTCCGCCATGTCACCGGTGACGTCGTCGTCGTTCAGGATGCCGACCTGGAGTATGACCCGGCCGAATACTATCGCTTGATCCAACCCATCCTCGACAACCGGGCGGACGTGGTCTACGGCTCGCGCTTTATTGGTGAGAGCCACCGGGTGCTTTATTTCTGGCACTATGTGGCGAACAAGGTGCTTACCACGTTCTCCAACATGACCACCAACCTGAACCTCACCGACATGGAGACCTGCTACAAGGTCTTCCGCCGGGAGGTGCTCGCCGACCTTCGGTTGAAGTCGAACCGATTCGGGTTTGAGCCGGAGATCACGGCCAAGATCGCGAAGCATCGCAATCCGCGGTGGCGGATTTACGAGATTCCCATCAGCTATTCGGGCCGGACCTACGAGGAAGGGAAGAAAATCAAGGCCCGCGACGCGCTGAATGCGTTGTACTGCATTCTGCGCTACTGGTGGTTTGATTGAGGAGGCCCGGCGGGCCTTGGCCGCGTCGGCCCCAGGAATGGCGGCATGCGGTCCGGCGCGGGCCGGCGGCACCGGCCCAAGCCGGTGCCGCCGGCTTGATGGCTCGGCAGGCCCGTCCCCTCTTCGGAACGGAGCTGAGGACACTGGCATGCGTGGGATTTCGTTGACGGCACTTCTCGCCGTGGTGCTCCCCCTCCCCCTGCAAGCCAACGACTTGCGTCATTTCGAGGACGCACCCCTGCGCGCCGTCCAGTTTGTCGATCGCCATGAGGGCTGGGCCGCAGGCGACGACGGCGTCGTCTGGCACACCATCGACGGGGGCAAGACCTGGGAACGGCAACCGACCGGCACCCGGGCGTCGCTGCGAGGACTGCACTTTCAGACGCCGTTCACCGGCTGGGCGGTCGGCCGCGAGGAACTCCCCCACGGTGGGGGTTCGGTGGGCGTCATTCTGGTGACACGGGACGGCGGCTTGAAATGGCGGCGGGTAAGCCTGAACAGCCTCCCCGGGCTGTATCGGGTGCAGTTTTTCGACGAGCAGAACGGCATCGTGGTGGGGGAGGGAAACGACCAGTTTCCGAGCGGCGTGTTTCGCACTCGCGACGGGGGCCGCACGTGGCAGCCGATGCCTGGGCCGCGGTGTCCTGGTTGGCTGGATGCCCGTTTTCAAGATCCGGAGACCGGCGTCTTGGCCGGCGCCTGGAGTCGGCTGGCGACCGTGCGGCAGGGCCGCTTGGGGGCCGCGGATGTCGATACTCTCGGTGGCCGGTCGTTGTCGGGCGTTCATGTCTCGGGTGTCTGGGCGGTGGCGGTGGGGCAGGGGGGGCTGGTGCTCCTGAGCCGGACCAGCGCGGGCGTGCGCTGGGGGTTCGCTGATTTGAAGCTGCCGACTGAGTTACTTGCTTCCCTCGACTTTCATGCCGTTCACGGTCGGGGAGATCGCCTCTGGATAGTTGGCCGGCCAGGTTCCGTGGTGCTGTACAGTCCCGACCGCGGCCAGACGTGGGAACTGCGGCCGACCGGCCAGCCACTGCCACTGCACGCCGTTCATTTCATCGACGAGCAGACCGGCTGGGCGGTCGGGGATCTCGGGACGATTCTGGGAACGGAGGACGGGGGCCGGACGTGGCACGTCCAGCGCCGCGGCGGCGAGCGCGCCGCGGCGCTGTGGGTTCATGCCCGCCCCGAAGGTCTGCCGCTGGACACGGTGGCCCTTCTCGGTGCGGACGAGGGTTACCTCGCGACCGCCCTGGGCGCCGTATCGTCCGATCCGGCTTCCGCTCCGCCTCACCGGGCCTTCGAGGAAGCGGTGTGGAGCGCGGCCATGCGCCGCGTCGGCGGCGCGGCCGGCGAAGTCCTCTGGCAGTTCCCCTTGCCGCAACATCGGCGTCAGGCCGAAGCCCGCGACCTGATCCAGGCTTGGGACAAGCTCCACGACGACCGCGCTGCTGAGCACTTGCTCCGGCAGCTGGTGCTGGCGCTGCGCATCTGGCAGCCGGAGTTGGTGGTGACCGATCCAATCGGCAGCGCGGCCGATGTCCCGGTGGAGGCCCTGATTGCCGAGGCCGTCCGGGAAGCGTGGAAGCGTGCCGCCGATCCGCAACAATTCCCGGAGCAGATCGAGCGGCTCGGCCTGCGGCCGTGCCGCTCGGCCAAGTTGTACATGCGTTCGCCCCAACGCCTGGGGGCGCAGGTGGTCCTCGACTTGACGGAGGCGAAGCCGCGGCTCCAAGCCACCGTGCGCGACTTCGCGGCCGCCAGCGCCAGCCTGCTGGCCGAGCGGCCGGTGTCACTCCCCGCTCAGCGGTATTACCGCCTGCTGGAGGGCCGAATCGACGGGGCGGCCAGCCATCGCGATTTGATGCAGGGGATTGCCTTGGCCTACGAAGGTACCGCCCGACGGGCGTTCCGACCGCTGCCAGAGTCGGCCGCCGAGTTGGAGCAAGCCATCCGGGCCCGCAGGAACCTCCAAGCACTCATCGACGCCCCCGCCACCCAGCTGGCCAATCCCAACCAACTCTTGGCCCAGCTCGGTCCAACGCTGAGCCAAATGCCCGACGACCAGGCGGCCGCGGCAGCCTTCGCCGTCGCCAATCATTACGTCCGCCTCGGCCAATGGACCCTCGCCCGGGAGGCCTTCCTGCTGATGGTGGATCGGTACCCGGCCCATCCGTTGGCCGCCGACGCTTATCGCTGGCTGATCCGGTACAGCAGCAGCAGCGAGGCTCGTCGCCGACATGAGCTGGGTCAATTCATGGCGGTCACCAACGTGGAATTCCGACAAGCCCCGCGCCGTGCTGGCGACGACTCTCCGATTCAAGGGGGCGTGCAGCCGGTGGCGCATCGCCAAATCGCCTTATTGGCGGATCAGGCAGAAACACGCCGCTGGTACCAGGGAGCGCTCGCCCTGGAGGCCCGCTTGGCGGGTTTCGGCCTGCTGTTTGCCCAGGATCCGGCCGTCCAGTTCTGCCTCCAGGCCGCCCGGCGGAACCTCGGCGATTTTGACACCGCCCGGCACTGGTATCAGGGCTTCAAGGCCGAGCACTCTTCCAGCGTCTGGCATTCGGCCGCCGCCGCCGAACTGTGGCTGAGCAATCGCGTCGGTCCCGCCCCGCGACCGGTGCTCATCTGTCGGCAAACTTCGTCCCGCCCGTTCCTCGATGGCAAGCTCGACGACGCCTGCTGGGAGGGCTGCAAACCCACGCTATTGCGCGACGCGGTGGGCGACACGGTCCAGGAGTACGTCACGGAAGTGCGGCAGGCGTTCGACGCCGACTTCCTCTACGTGGCGCTTCGCTGTCGGCATCCAGAGGGGCAGCGCGTCGAGCCAGTGAAGGTGCGGCAACGCGATGCCGACCTGACGGCCCACGACCGGGTCAGCATCTTGCTCGACCTCGACCGGGACTATAGCACCTGTTTCCACTTCCAGGTCGATCAACGGGGTTGCCTGAGCGAGGAGTGTTGGGGCGACGCGCATTGGAATCCCCGCTGGTTTGTGGCCTGCCACGCCGGGACCGATGCCTGGCAGGTGGAAGCGGCCATTCCGCTCGTCGAGCTGACCGGTGATCCTGTGACACCCGGCAAGGTGTGGGCGGCGAACGTGGTGCGCATTCTTCCTGGCCGAGGGATTCAGGCGGTGTCGGTTCCGGCCGACGTGCAGCCGCGGCCGGAAGGTTTGGGGCTGTGGCTGTTTCAGCAGGAGCCAAAGGCCCAGCCGCGGGAAGGTGGCGGTAAGCCGTAATTGGCGCCGTGATCGCCCCAGGCGATCACGGCGGCGGAGCCGGCAGGGCGCCCTCCAAGGCGAGAAGTTGCCGCTTGATCTCCATGCCACCGCGATAGCCGCCGAGGGTACCGTCGCTGCGAATGACTCGGTGGCAAGGAATGAGGATGGCGATGGGATTGACGGCGCAGGCCTGAGCGACGGCCCGCACCGCCGCCGGACGGCCGACCCGGCGGGCCAAGTCTCGGTAACTGATCACTCGGCCACGTGGGATGCCTTGCAGCACCCGCCACACCTGCCGCTGAAAGGGCGTGCCATCTGTCAGGACCGTGGCGAGACCGTCGGCCGGTTTCCCCGCCAAGATCCGGGCCACGCGCCGGAGAATAGCCGCCGCGGTCGTGTCGTCCCGCACCAGGTTTGTTCCCGGCCAACGCTGGCCCAGCCGGTGCAAAAAGTCGGCTTCCCCATCCGGACCGCGAAACTCGAGGGCGACCACGCCCCGGTCGCCCCAAGCCACGACGGCGTGGCCGACGACAAGTCGGCCACGCCCCTGCCGGATCGTAGGTCGGTTCATCCCTTGGGCTTCTCCAGACCGAAAAAGATCATCAGCCCCAAGCCGAAGATGACGGCCAAGGAGCGTACGGCTTCGCGGAGGCCGGCCTTGGAGGCGCCGGCGCGGCGATCCTCGAAGAGGATCGGGGTTTCGCCGATCTTGCACCCTGCGCGATGGCAGCGGTAGAGAAATTCCTCCTGGAAGGAATAGCCGCGCGACAGCACCGTGCTGCGGTCGATCTGCCGGAGTTTGGCCACGCGGTAGCAGCGAAAGCCGCCGCTGGTGTCCCGAGCGGGCAGACGCATGAGGATTCGTGACACCAGATTGACACCGGCGCTCATCAGTCGGCGGGACCACGGCCAATTGACGGTGCCGCCGCCCGGGACGTAGCGCGAGCCGATCATGACGTCGTGGCGCTTCATTCCCTCCAGAAGGGCGGGGAGGTAACGGGGATGGTGGCTGAAGTCGGCGTCCATGTTGACAAACAGATCATAGCCGTGGTCGATGGCGTACTGCATGCCGGCAAGGATAGCCGTTCCCAAGCCGAGCTTCCGTGGCCGTCGGACGACGCGGAGACGACGGTCGGCCTGGGCCATGTCCTCGGCAAGCTGGCCCGTGCCGTCCGGCGAATCGTCGTCGATGATGAGCACGTCCGCTGCGGGGACATGGGCGTGAATCTCCTGGACGAGTCGGGCCAAGTTCTCCCGCTCGTTATACGTGGCTACCGAGATCAGTACCCGCGGCGGCGCTGCAGCTGCATTCTCCACGCCGGCTCCTTTCGCTCCGCGACTTTGCCGCTTGCATCCGGCACGCTCGTCCCCTTATCTTACCCCAAGGGTCCGTTGGGAACATGTCCGCTGGGCCAGGGGTTCTCCCCCAGCGCTCTGCGTTCGTCGGGAGGTTTGCCGCCGCATGGCTGCTACCATTGCCGTCTCCTGTCCCCAGTGCCAGAAGCAATTCAAAGCACCGGAGGAACTCCAGGGCAAGCGCATCCGATGCAAGGGGTGCGGCCACGTCTTCGCCATTCCGGCCGCCAAGGTGGCCGCTTCGGATGAGGATCAAGGTTCCGACCCTTACGGCCTGGCCGAGGTCAAGGAGTCGATCCCGCGCTGTCCCAACTGTGCTCACCTGATGGAGAGCCTGGAGGCGGTCATCTGCCTGAATTGCGGCTTCAACCTCCGAACCGGCACTCGGATCAAGACCAAGCGGACGGTCGAGATCACCCCTCGCGATCGGTTCCTTTGGCTCCTCCCAGGTATCTTGGCGGTCGCGGCGGCGGTGTTGCTCATCGTCTTCGACATCGTCTACTACCTGTGGAAGCCCGACGGCCGCGGCGACTGGGACTGGCTCAGCCACGGCAGTTTCAAGCTCTGGACCATCATCGGTTCAGGATTCATCATCTTTTTCGCCCTCGCCTTCGCTTACAAGCGGCTGATCCTGGAGCCGAACCCACCGGAACAAGAGGTCTGAGGCCGGCAACGTGTCGTCAAGAGGCCCAAGGTTGCCCCGGCCGCGGCTTCAAGGCCGCGGCCCGGCGATTTCCCCTCCCCCGGGAACCAGACCTATGCACCCACGATCTACCATCAAGGCCTTCCTCCTCGGCTCGCTGGTGACATGCCTGGGCTATCCGCTCCTCGCTCAACGGAGCGGAACGCTGCGGCCGACGGTTTTCGCCATCCGCGAGGCCCGGGTCGTCCGGGCACCTGGGGACGTGCTTCCCAAAGCTAACGTCGTCATCCGCGATGGCATCATCACCGCCGTCGGCCCCGACGTGACGGTCCCGGCCGATGCGCTGACCATCGCGGGGGCCGGCCTGACCGTCTATCCGGGTTTCATCGACGCCCTGAGCACATGGGGTTTTGACCCCGCGCTGCGCCGCTCCGAACTGGGGCAGCCGGTTCCCGAAGACTTGGCGAGTGAGGCGCTGGCCGCGACCAAGGCGGACCACCGCAAGGGGATGACGCCGGAATTCGTGGTGGCGACCGCCCTGCGGAACGAGCCGGACCTGGCCGATGCCTGGCGCCGGGTGGGCGTGACGGCACATGTGATTGCCCCGGAAGGCGGGATCATCGTCGGTCAGAGCGCCCTAGTCAGCCTCAGCGGGGCCGGCGCACGCGATGCCACGCTACGCTCTCCCGTGGCCATGCACGTCTCATTCCGCCTACCCCCCGGGTCCGACTATCCTCGCTCGCTGATGGGGGTCATCGCCCACAGCCGACAGCTGTTGCTGGATGCGGGGCACTACGGACGGTTGGTGGCCGCGTTCGAGAAAAACGGCGGCGTCGGCCGACGCCCGCCATTCGATCCTTCCCTGGCCGCCCTCACTGCCGTGCTGGCGGGCAACCTGCCAGTGGTGTTCGAGGCCGACTCGCGCGAGGGAATCCACCGTGCCCTGGACTTCGCCGAGGAATTCCGCCTCAAGCCCGTGATCTATGGCGGTCGCGAGGCCTGGCGGGTGGCCGACCGCCTGACGGCGGCCAAGGTGCCGGTGATCTTGCGGCTGAACTTTGCCGAGCCGGTTGTCGAGCGCGAGCGGTTGTTGCCGCCACGGGTCCGCGAGGACCAGCGCCGCCGCCGTCAGGAAGAGCTGCGCAACGCGGCCGAACTGGTCCGTCGTGGGGTGGTCTTCGCCTTTAGTGGGCAGGGCCTCGACAAGCCAGAAAAATTCCGCGACCACCTCCGCCGCCTCGTGGCCGAGGGACTGGCGCCCGACGCGGCCCTCCGCGCGCTGACCGTCG
>JANWYO010000150.1 GCA_025055215.1 Gemmataceae bacterium | reverse complement strand
TGCGGCGGGCCATCTGGCCCGCCGCACGCCGACCGCGGCACCGCCCCCCACAGTCCTCGACGACCACGTCCGGCACAGGGGCAAGCCCGGCATGGCCCACCCCGGTCGCTTTCTTGGCACCTCCCGTTGGCCACGGACCTTCTTCGGCAACATCCGTCAGGTTCTCCCGTAGCCCAGAGCCCAGGTGTTGCCCATCAAGACCTGAAGCCCGGGGGAACGACCGCGACGCCGTTCCCGCAGCGGCGAGAAGGTCCTCCAAGAGATCGAAAACACTACCAAACGCGGCTCGGGCAGTGCCCAACCCCAAAGGTTTCCCCCGGCCCTTGGAAACCTTTCAAGGGAATCAAACGGGGAGGCATGGCCTGGGCCGTGGCGGTGCGGCTGTCAAAGCGGTGCGCTCCGTGTCCTGGCGGTCACTCAGTATTGTGACAAGGCAAGAGTGCAACGGCAGAGGGGGATCGGTTGGTTCGTGCTCGCGCGAGGATGCGACACGCTCGCCCGGCACGCAGCGAGCGCGACGCGATCAATCGGAAGCGCGAAGCGAGAAATCGGCCAGGGTGGGAAAGGACGCCGCTGAAGCGCTTAACCCCACCCCAAACGACAGGGTACACCCGCGTGCCAACTCCTCTCGAAGCGTCCGGCGGTTTCCGAGTACAATTAACATTCCCGGGGTAGGCCGGGCCCCTGCAAAGGGCATTCCGTCAGAGATCGATTTGCAGTGCCGACCAATCGGCGATGCTGTGACCGTCCTGGCATCTTCCCCCGGTCCCAGCGGGCAGCGTTGAGGCTCGGTCATGAGCGGCACCGGTGTGCGAGAACTGGCCCAGGCCCTCTTTGAAGAGGCCGGCGACGCCCTGTTCCTCTTCCACCCGGAAACCGACCAACTCCTCGACGTCAACCCCATGGGGCAGCGGCTGAGCGGCTTCACCCGCGACGAGTTGCTGCGGATGCGGGCCACCGACTTGTTCCGGTTTGAGCAGGCGGAAGAGGTGGGCCGACCGCAACGCCTCCGCCGCGCCATGACGCACACCGGCGTCTTCCACGCCCAGGATGGTTACTGGCTGCGGACCAAGCAGGATGGCGTCTGGGTGCCGGTCAACATCACCGTTACCCGCCTGCACGTCCGTCCCCAGACCCTCGGTTTGATCACCGCCCGGGACGTGCGCGAGCAGCGGGCGGCCCACGCCCAGCTGCGGCGCATGGAAGCGGAGCTTCGCCGCTTCGCGGCCAGTGTCCCCGATGGCCTGTGGTCGGCGGAAATCGCCGACAACGGCGCCTGGCGCTACCGCTACGTCTCGCCCGTGCTCGAGCGGCTGACCGGCCAGCCGGTCGCCGTCCTGCAAAGCGGGCCGCAGGCCTGGCGCAACCTGGTGCATCCCGAGGACCGGCAGCGCTACGACCGCTGGCTGGACCAGCTGCGGAGTGGTCGGTCCAGCCAGGAGGAGTATCGCCTGGTGCGGGCCGATGGCTCGATTTGCTGGGTGCGCGGCAGCGTCCGCGTCAGCCGCGCCGCTGACTCCCGCACGCTCCAGCTCGACGGCGTGCTGAGCGACATCACGGAACGGAAGCTGGCCGAGGAAGCCTTGGCCAAGGAGCGCAACCTTCTGCGCACCCTGATGGACAACCTCCCGGACTTCGTGTTTGTCAAGGACCGCCACAGCCGCTTTTTGACCTCGAACCTGGCCCACATGCGGGTCCTGGGGGTGGCGGGGCTGCGGGACTTGCAGGGCAAGACCGATTTTGACTTCTTCCCCCGGCCGCTCGCCGAGCAGTTCTATGCCGATGAGCAGCATGTGATCCGCTCGGGCCAGCCCCTGGTCAACCGCGAAGAGCACGTCACGGACCCCGAGGGTCGGCCGTTGTGCCTGCTCACGAGCAAGATGCCGCTGCGCGACACCCAAGGGAACATTATCGGTCTGGTGGGCATCTGCCACGACATCACGGAGCGCAAGCGGTGGGAAGAGGCACTGGCGGAGCGGGCCCGGCTGGCCGCGTTGAGTGCGGAGGTCAACGCGGTGTTGACCCGCGGCACCGAACTGGGGCCGGTCCTGCACGCCTGCGCCGAGGCACTGGTCCGGCACCTCGAGCTGGCCGTCGTCCGCATCTGGACGTTGGCCGAGGATCGCCCTGAGCTGGACCTGCGGGCGAATGTCGGCCGCGGCCTGGAGGCCGACGGCCTGCTCGGCCCGCTGCCCGTGGGCGCGGGCCTGATCGGCACGATTGCCCAGAATCGGCAAGCGACCTGGACCAGCGCCTTGACGTCGGATCCGACCCGCGATGACTACGCCTGGGCCAAGCGACACGGGTTAATCGCCTTCGCCGGGCATCCGCTGATCGTCGAAGACCGCCTGGTCGGGGTTCTGGGCTTATGGTCGCGACAACCCTGGAGCGACGCCACGTGGCCCACCCTGGCGGCAGTGGCCGACAGCATCGCCGTCGGCATCGACCGCATCCGCACCGTCATCGCGTTGCAAGCTGCCAAGGAGGCAGCCGAGGCGGCCAATCGCGCCAAAAGCGAATTCCTCGCCAACATGAGCCACGAAATCCGCACGCCGATGAACGGGATCATCGGCATGACGGAGCTGGCCCTGGAGACGCCGCTGACGCCCGAGCAGCGCGAGTATCTCTCGCTGGTCAAGTCGTCGGCGGAGGCGCTGTTGACGGTCATCAACGACATCCTCGACTTCTCCAAGATCGAAGCGGGGAAGCTCCAGCTGGAGCCGGCGCCCTTCCGCCTGCGGGACTGCCTGGGAGACACGCTGCGGACCCTGGCCCTGCGCGCTCAGCAGAAGGGGCTGGAGCTGGCTTGGCATGTCGAGGCCGACGTACCGGATGCCTTGGTGGGGGACGCCGGTCGCTTGCGGCAGGTGCTGGTCAATCTAGTGGGCAACGCCATCAAGTTCACCGAGCAGGGCGAGGTGGTCGTGCGGGTGACGACTGCTGACGCTCGCGCCGCGGCAGGCGCCAGGCCGGAGGCGCCGCCGGGGCGCTGGCTTCATTTCTCCGTCGCCGATACCGGGATCGGCATCCCGGCGGACAAGTTGCAGCTGATCTTCGCGCCGTTTGAGCAAGTCGCCCGGCCGCCGACGCGCAAGCACGAGGGGACCGGCCTCGGTTTGGCGATCTCCACCCGCCTGGTGAAGCTGTTGGGAGGGGAGCTGTGGGTGGAGAGCGAGCCGGGACGGGGGAGCACCTTCCATTTCACCGCTCGGTTTGAGGAGCACCCCGGCGTCGGCTTGGAGCCGACGCCGGCGGGACCGGTGCGCATCGACGATCTGCCGGTGTTGATCGTCGATGATAACGCCACCAATCGGCGGATCCTCCACGAAGTGCTGAGCAGCTGGAAGATGAAGCCGGCGGCCTGTACCGACGGGGTAGGGGCGCTGCGGGAGCTGCGGCGGGCGGCGGCGGCCGGCAGGCCCTATCCCCTGCTTTTGGTCGACGCGGTGATGCCGGGGATGGATGGCTTTGCTCTGGTGGAGCAGCTGCGCCGGGAGGCAGACCTGGGAGACGTGGCGGTGGTCATGCTCACGTCGGCGGATCGGCCGGGGCAAGCGAGCCGGTGTCATGATGTGGGGGTGGATGCGTATTTGGCGAAGCCGGTGAAGATGTCGGAGTTGTTGGCGTGCATCCAGGGGGTGCTGGGGCAGCGCGGCGGGGCGGCGGCCGCCGCCCCGCCGCCCCCGGCCGAGTCGGCCGCTACCAGCCCGGAGCCGACGGCTACCACCCCCCTCACCATCCTGCTGGCGGAAGACAACGCCGTTAACCAGAAGCTGGCGGTGCGACTGCTGGAGAAGCACGGCCACCGGGTGGTGGTGGCGAGCAATGGCCGCGAGGCCCTGGCGGCGTTGGAGCGGCAAGCGTTCGACCTGGTGCTCATGGACGTGCAGATGCCCGAGCTGGACGGCCTCCAGGCCACGGCGATGATCCGGGAGCGCGAGCGAGGAACCGGTCGGCGGGTGCCGATCATTGCCCTGACGGCTTATGCCTTGAAAGGGGACCGGGAGCGGTGTTTGGCGGCGGGGATGGATGGATATTTGTCGAAGCCGATTCGGGCGCGGGAGCTGTTGGCGGTGGTCTCAGGGGTGAGGCCAAAGGCGGCGGCGGTCGAGCCGGCCGCCGCCGCCCCTCGCCTCGACCTGGCAGCTGCCCGCGAACACGTGGGCGACGACAACCAACTCTTGCAAGAGCTGGCCGGCCTCGTCCTCGACAACCTCCCCGCTTGGCTGGCCGACCTCCGCCAGGCGGCGGAAGCAGGCGACGCCGACAAGCTCCGCCGCACCGCGCACACGCTCAAAGGCGCCTTGGGACACGTGGGTGCCCAACAGGCGAGCCGGCTGGCCCTGGAACTGGAGAAAACCGAGCCCGGCCGCAGCGCCGCCGAGGCGGCCGCCGCTTGCGCCCGGTTGGAGGCGGAATGGGCCCAGATCCAGCCGCAGCTGGCGGCCTGGGCGCGCGGCGATTTCACCTGCGGGGGCTGACGTGACGCCCATCGAAAGAGCCTACGCTGTGGCCTGGAAGTTCCAGCAGGTGGGCGACTGGGCCGAGGCCGAACGCCTCTATCGGGCCATTCTCCAGGTCGATCCTCGCCAGGCCGATGCGTGGGGGCGGCTGGGAGCGATGTGTCACCTGCAAGGTCGGTGGGACGAGGCGATCGCCAGTTACCGCCGGGCGTTGGAGTTACGGCCCAACGACGCCGATGCCGCCAATAATCTCGGGGTGGCCCTGGTGGCCGCCGGTCGGCCGGAGGATGCCCTCGAGCCGCTGCGCCAGGCGTTGCGGCAGCTACCGCACGACGCTCATGTGCATTTCAACCTCGGCTTGGCATATTATCAGCTGCGGCGACGGGAACCCGCCGCCGCCAGCTTCCGGCGGGCCCTGGAATTGCAGCCTGGCTATCCCGAGGCGGAGGAATATCTGCAGCGAACCCTCGCCCACGAAGGCACATCTTGACCGAAAACGCCAACCTGCGCGGGTCGCGCCATCGCCGACGGCCCTGACCCCCGACCGGGGCTGCGTATCGAAAGGGCTGACTCCGTTGGGAATACGGCTTGACACTCTCACGGAAGATCAGCATTCTAAGCAAAGAGGACTAATCCTCTACCAATTTCCTGGTGCAGGTGGGTTTCTATACGTTTGTTCTGATTCTGTCGCAAGGGGAACCTGATGAGCACGGTAATCGCCGGTAAGTTTTCCAAGATTCCGCAAGAGCTGGACCAGGCCGGCGAGCCGAGGTTCGAGTATCCGGGTATCCCGACCACGTGCGACGGGGCCGAGGCGGTGGTACATGTGGAGACGCACATCAGCCAGGCCGCCGGCGCTTACCCGATCACCAGTTCGACCACGATGGGGGGCGGTTTCAATGCCGCCGTCATGAACGGCCAGAAGAACCTGTGGGGCGATCCGCTGATTTTCTTCGAGCCGGAAAGCGAACACTCCGCCGCCACCGTCTGCGAAGGCTTCGCCCTCGCCGGGGGGCGGGTGACCAACTTCACCTCGGGCCAGGGCCTGGTGTTGATGAAAGAGGTCCTGTACACCATCGCCGGCAAACGCTTACCGGTGGTGATGAATATCGGCGCCCGAGCCTTGACCAGCCAGGGGCTGAACGTCCACGCCGGCCACGACGACATGATGAGCGTGGCCGACTGCGGTTGGGGGATGCTTTTTGGCCGCAATGCCCAGGAAGCCGGCGACCTATGCCTCATCTGCCGGCGGGCGGCCGAGGCCAGCTTTACCCCCTTCTTCAACGTCCAGGATGGCTTCCTCACCACCCACACCGTCGAGACGGTCCGACTTCCCGAGCCGGAGTTCATGAAGGAGTACGTCGGCAGTCCCCAGGAAAAGCTGATGAACCTGATGGACCCGGCCAATCCCTTGATGTCGGGAGTGGTGCAGAACCAGGACTCGTACATGAAGGGGAAGATCGCCCAGCGGTGGTACTACGACCGCGTTGAGGGAATCCTGGAGGAGTGCTTCGACCTGTTTTATCGCAAGACCGGCCGGCGGTATGGCTTCGTCGAGCCGTATTGGTGCGACGATGCCGAATTCATCCTCGTCGGCATGGGGTCGTACATGGAGACGGCCAAGGTCACGGTGGATTACCTGCGGAAAAAGGGGATCCCCGCGGGCTGCCTCAACGTCTGCGTCTTCCGGCCGTTCCCGGCGCGGCACATCGTGCAGGCGTTGAAAAACTGCACGGCGTTCACCGTCTTTGAACGGATGGACGATCCGATGTCCACCACCGGCAATCATCTGACGCGGGAGATCAAGGCAGCCTTCTGCGATGCCATCCTGGGAACCAATGGGCAAGAGAAGGTGGAGCGGGTGCCGCGCATCTACCACGGGGCGGCGGGGCTGGGCAGCCGCGACGTCCGCCCGGGCGACATCATCGCCGCCTTCCACAACATGATGAAGCCCAACGGGCAGCATTTCTTCTGCGTCGGCATCGACCATCCGCTGGCGCTGAAGCGGACCGAAGACCCGGACCTGCGGCCCAAGGGCGGCTTCTCCATGCGGGGGCATTCGGTCGGCGGCTTCGGCTCCGTCACCACCAACAAAGTCATCGCCACCATCGCCGGCAATGTCTTCGGCAAAGACGTGCAGGCCTACCCGAAATACGGCTCCGAAAAGAAAGGCCTCCCGACCACCTATTACCTGACCATCGGCGACTCGCACATTTACACCCACAGCGAGTTGGAACACATCGACCTTCTGTGCATCAACGACCCGACGGCCATTCTCAGCCCGGAGACCCTCAAAGGGCTTCAGCCGGGCGGGGCCATCTTCATGCAATCGCCGTACACCGACCCGGTCGAGGTCTGGAAGCGCATCCCGGAGCACAATCGACGGACAATCCGCGAGAAGAACATTCGGGTCTACTACTGCGACATGGTGAAAATTGCCCGCGAGATGGCCTCGGAAGCCGACCTGCAAATGCGCATGCAGGGCATCGTCCTGTTGGGAGCTTTCCTCAAGCTCACCCCGTATGCCAAGGAAAGCAAAATGTCGGACGAGCAGGTCTACGCCGGCGTGGAAAAGGCCCTGCGAAAGTACTTCGGCAAGCGCGGCGAGCGCGTCGTGCAAGACAACCTTAACTGCGTCAAGCGCGGCTACAGCGAGATGCGGGAAATCCCGCCGGAGGTCATCCGCGGTTGACGCCGCCTGTCCATCGGTTCGCCGCTGCGCTGAACGCCCCGGTTGGCGGCGGACTGACCCGCCGCCAACGGAGCCACGCCCGCGGCGGACGGCGGTATGGTTCGACGATTTCCCTCACGCTTTCGCCCGGAGTGATTCATGAGCCAAGCGATCCTCAATGGTCAGACGAAGCCTTCGATGAACGAGGCTTCCGAACGTGACCCTTTCAATAACAACAGCTACGGCACGCTGGTGGACAGCGGCTACCGCCTCGTCAGCCTTCCGGTGCTGGATGTCGTCGATTTCAACGAGCGGATCATCCGCGGTTACGAGGAGGGCTGGGGGGAGCGCGACCTGCCGGCGGACCTGTCGGTGGCCCGTTCGCTGATTCCCGCGGGCACGGCCACGCTGCGCGACTTCTCCAACATCGCGCCGGAGATTCCGGAGTACATCCCGGAAAACTGCACCGCGTGCATGGATTGTGTCACCGAATGTCCGGACACGGCCATCCTGGGAAAGGTGCTTTCCGAACCGGAGTGGGAGGAGAAGCTGCGGGCCATCCCGGACGAGGCCGACCGGGAGATGTTCCGCAAGCAGTGGGCCCGGACCAAGAAATACTACGAGTCCGCCAAAAAGAAGGGCATGCCCGGCGGCATGTTCAACATCACCATCGACCCGAGCAAGTGCAAGGGCTGCGCCGAGTGCGTCACCGTCTGCGACGACAATGCCCTGCGCATGGTCACCAAGACCGACGAGGTGATGCTCAAGGCCCGCAAGAGCCACCGGCTGTTCAAGAACTTCGGCCCCAGCAACGAGTCGTACATCAACGACAACCTGCTGATCGACCTGATGCTGAAGGAGAAGGCGCACATTTACGTGGGTGGCGCTGGCTCCTGTGCTGGCTGCGGTGAGGGGACCGCCCTCCGCATGCTCTGCGCCGTCACCGGGGCGAAGTATGGCGACCAGTGGGGCATTGTCGCCGCCACCGGCTGCAACACCGTCTACACCTCCACCTACCCCTACAACCCGTACCTGGTTCCCTGGACCAACTCGCTCTTCGAAAACGCCCCGGCCGATGCCATCGGCGTCCGCCTCCGCTGGGACCAGATGGGCTGGCAGGACAAGCCCATCTGGTGCATCGGCGGCGACGGCGCCATGTTCGACATCGGCTTTCAGTCGCTCTCCCGCATGCTGGCCAGCGGCCTGAACATCAAGGTGTTCGTCCTCGACACGCAGGTCTACTCCAACACCGGCGGCCAGGCCTCGACCTCATCGTACACGGGCCAGAACACCAAGATGAGCGTCCACGGCAAGGTGCTGGGAGGCAAGCAGGAGCGCCGCAAGGAGATTGCCCAGATCGCCATGATGCACCCGCGCACCTACGTCGCCCAGACGACCTGTGCCCATGTCAATCATTTCTACAAGTCGGTGCTCGGGGCCTTGGAATTCGACGGGCCAGCCATCGTCACCTGCTACACCACCTGCCAGCCGGAGCATGGCGTGGCCGACAATATGGCCGCCGACCAGGCTCGCTTGGCGGTCGATAGCCGGGCCTTTCCGCTGCTGGTGTACGACCCGCGGAAGGGGGACACGATCCGGGAGCGGCTATCGCTTCAGGGGAACCCCAATGTGAAGGAAGACTGGTACATCAATCCTAAGACGAAGGAACCGGTGACGTTTATCGACTTTGCCCGCAGCGAGGGGCGGTTTGCCAAGCATTTCGACAAGGATGGCAATCCTTCGGAGACGCTGCTGCGAGCCAACCAGGATCGGTTGGAGAATTGGCGGCTGCTGCAAGAGCTGGCGGGGCTGCGTTGAGGTGTCGGCGGCGGGCCGCAAGGCGGCCCGCCGCCGTTGCGACCGCCCATGACCCCCCCGAAAGCCATCCACGATTACCAGCCCGGCGGCCTCGACGCCGCCCGCGAGTTCATCAAACGCACCCGCTTCGAACTCCGCGAGCTCCGCAAGGTCCGTCTCGCCGTCGATCGCTTGCAAATTTTTGACGTCAACCACGACTACTTCGAGCTGCGCGGCATCGGCTACCGCGACGCCGAGGTGGTCCCCTTACTGCGCATGATCAACGCCGCGTTCAACCCGCAGACCCTCCACGAGCCGACCGCTGAGGAATTCAAGGAGTTCAAGACGGGCCGGCGACACGCCTGGGCCGAAGACCGGGTTATGTGAAGCGCGCGCTCGGGAGCGTCCGGCTGCGGGCGCGCCACGGCCCGGCTCACGCCGGGCCGTGGCCGTAAATGTGCTGAATCGGCGTCTTGTGTCCCCAGGTGATGCGGTCGCGGGTGGTGCCTAAGGCCGCGGCCACCCGGTCGCGCTCTTCAGGGCTGGGGGTCCACCGGCCAAGGAAGATAGCCAACGCCCGCTGTTCATCGAGGCCGCTGAGTTGGGCCAGTTCCTTCGGACCCAGGCCGCGCTCGGCACACAGTTCGGCGACGCTCTTGGTTGGTTCCATCGGCACTCCTTGTGGGACGGCAGTCACGCGGGGCCTGCGGGCAGCGACGGCATCGGGGCGGCGTGGCCGTCGGCCTGGGGGCCGACGGCCAGCCACCAGCCGACGAACACCCCACCTAAAAAGGCTCCCGCGAGCAATAAGACCACTAGAACCCCCAGCACGGCGGCGCGCCGCGGGGTCAGCAGGATACCCGGGCGATTCGCAGCGAGTTTTTGCAGCTCCTCCGGCGAAAGCCGCTCGACATTGATCGCTGCCCCCGCGGCCGGTCGATCGTCTGGCCGAGGGGCGACGCCGGCGGTTTTGTCCGGCGCCGGGCCGGGACGAGGCACCTCCAACACCCGGTCAAAGTCGCTTTGCTCGAACGGATTGGCCGACGTCGGCGGCGAACCGCCGGCGTGGTGCGGCTTTGGGGGCGGAGGCGCTTCGTCGTCTGGCTGGGGGACCACCAACTCGCCGTGGCAGCTCGGACAGCGGACGACCGTGCCCGCCTTGCGGCGAGCGATGCCCATCAGCTGATTGCAGTAGCTGCAGCGGAACCGGATCGGCATCGGGGTACTCGAACGACGAGGAGCGATGCCCGCGGCGCAAGGGCCGCGGGCTGGCCACGTTCTATTTTGCGGCGGCGTGCCTGCCGATGCAACTGTGCGCTTGCACTCGACCGGCGGCGCCGGCAGAATGAATCAACGGTCCATCCAGGCGGTACGGAGTCCACACGATGGTTCCACGATCCTTGCGACGGCTGGTCATCGCCGGGCTGGCCGGTCTGCTGTTCCCGACCGTCGGCTGGGCTGACCTCATTATCCTCAAAGACGGCTTCACCCTGCACGGCAAGGTGACACAGGCCAAGGAGAAGATCACCGATCAACCCAGCGGTGAGGTCTTCTGGGTGCCCAGCGGGCACTTCATGATTGACGACGGCGCCCGGCGGATCACCTTCAGCCGGCAGCAGGTGGCCGAGGCCGACAACCGCGACATCCACGAAGGGACCGATCTGGTGCGGCTGTATCGCTTTGTCAGCCGATACAATGCCATCCGCATCGACCCGCTGGTGAACATCCTCGAGGCGACGCCCTTCGACGACCGATGGGAGCGGATTTATCGGTTGCAAGGAGAACAAGGGCGGATCAACGTCCGGCAACGGCTCGGCGTCCTGACGCCGCAATACGCCCGCGTGGAAGCCCTGTCTTACCATTGGAGCCAGTTCTACCTCACCAAAGAGCTGGGGCCGCAGGTCGTGCGCTCCCTCCTTTACCGCCACCCCGACTTGGCCGACAAAGACGGCCAGGTCGATCCCGCCCGTCGGCTGCGCATCGTCCGCTTCCTCATGCAAGCCGGCTGGTACGATGCCGCCGAGCAGGAATTGAACGCCCTGGCCAAAGAGCGGCCCGACGAGCAGACGCCGGTGGAGGAGACCCGGGAAATCCTCAAGCGGCTGCGGCTCCAGCAACGTCTGGACGACATCGAACGCGCCTCCCGGGTCGGTCGCCACCAGTGGGCCCAGCAGCAGCTGGCCGACTTCCCCAATGCCGGACTCGATGACAAGGATGCCCGTCGGCTTCGGGCCTTGCGGGCTAAGTACGACACGGCCGAGGAAAAACTGACCAAGGCCCGGACTCTCCTCAAGGTCCTGCCACCGCGGCTCCTCGACCCGGCGGAGCAGCGGTTGTTCGCGGAAGCGGCCGAGACCATCCTGGCGGAGCTGGATGCCGATAACGTCGAACGGCTCGATCCTTTCCTCAGCTTCGCGTCCCTGGCCGAGCGCGACCGGCAAAGCGGCAAGCTGCCGGAGCACGGCCCGGGGGCGCTGCTGGGGCTGGCGGTCTCTGGCTGGCTGCTGGGGAGCAACGTCGCCGAAGCCAAGAGTGAGACCGGCCAACGGCTGTGGCGGGCGCGGCAGTTCGTGCTCGACTACCAGCGGACCACCAGTGCCGAGGCACGGCGGCGACTCCTGGAGGCGTATCAGCGCGACAAGCCCATCGCCCTCGACGAGTTGGCCCGGCTCATCCGCTTTCTGCCGCCGCCGGAGCCGGCACCCGCCTCCAGCGGCAGCAGCCCGCTGTCCCGCGAGGCGGTCGGCACGGGTCGGCGATCACCCGTCCCTTATCTCCTGCAACTCCCGCCCGAGTACCGCCTGGGCCGGCTGTACCCCGTCCTGATGGTGCTGCACCACGCCGGCGAACAGCCCGCCGACATACTCGCCCGGTTCAGCGACTGGGCGAGCCAATACGGCTACTTGCTGGTCGCGCCCACTTGGGACAGCAGCGGCCAGGGGATTTACGGCTACAGCGTGGCGGAGCATGCCGCCATCCTCGAGGTGCTCCGCGACTTGCTCCGCCGCTATGCGGTCGATCCCGACCGGGTCTTCCTCGCGGGCTTCGGCGAAGGAGCCAACCTGGCGTATGACGTCGGCCTGTCCCATCCCGACCTCTTCGCCGGGGTGGCCGCCATCTCGGCCCGGCCCAAGTACACCAGCCAGGTCTATTGGCGGAACGGCCAGTACCTCCCCTTTTATGTCGTGGCTGGCGAACTGGCGGGCGACGTGCCCAAGCTCAATCGGCGGCTCTTCGACCAGTGGGTCCCCCGAGGCTATCCGTCGCTGTATGTCGAATACAAAGGCCGGGGTTTGGAGTGGTTCGACGCCGAGGTGCCGTTGCTCTTCGAGTGGATGGGTCCGAAGCGGCGGTATGCCGCCGCTTCGGAAGTCGGCCGCAGCGGCGGCCCGGGCGGCGAGGATTTCCAGACGCTGCGGGCAACCGACAACCGCTTCTGGTGGCTGGCGGCCGATGTCATCGACAGCCGCAACCTCAACCAGGGCACTCTCTGGGACTCGCGCATCGTCCCCGCTGCCCTCCAGGCCCGCATCCGCGAAGGCAACCAGATCGTCGTCTTCACCCGTGGCATCCGCCAGCTGAGCGTCTGGCTGGGGCCCGGCATGACCATCGACTGGGACAAGCCGATCACCATCCGCGTCAACAGCACCCTGACGTGGACCAACGGCGGTAAGCCGGTGCGGCCCAACCTGGCGACATTGCTCGAGGACTTTTACGAGCGCGGGGATCGGAGTCGCCCCTACTGGGCGAAAGTCGAGTTGCCCAAGCTCTGAGCAGTCGCGGCGGGCAAAGCGGAGCGGATGCATGGGGACCGCCATTGACCTGACCGGCCGGGTTGCTCTCGTGACTGGCGGAGGGCGGGGCATCGGCAAGGCGATTACCCGACGACTCGCCGAGGCGGGGGCGGCGGTGGTCATCGCCAGCCGCAAGCTGGAGAACCTCGAAGCCACGGCCCGCGAATTCGCCCCGCTGCCGGGTCGGGTGGTCCCCATCCCCTGCCACGTTGGTCGGCTCGAGCAACTCGAACAACTCGTCCGTGAAACCGAGGCCCGCGTCGGCCCGGTGGACATCCTCGTCAACAACAGCGCCACCAACATCCACCAAGGCTCGGCCCTGACCATCACCGACGAGATGTTCGACAAGATGGTCGAGATCAACGTCAAAAGCGTGCTGCGGCTCGTGCGGCTGACGGTGCCGCGGATGATCGAGCGCCGCCGCGGGGGGTCCATCATCAACATTTCGTCGATTGCCGGGCTGCACCCGTTGCCCGACGGCCTGCTCTACAGCTTCACCAAGGCCGGCTTGAACATGATCACTCGCAGCCTGGCGCGGGAGTTCGGCCCGCACGGCATCCGCGTCAACGCCATCGCTCCCGGCCTGGTGCAGACTGACTTCAGCGCCTCTTTCTGGAAGGACGAAACCTACCGCCGCCACGTTGAGACAACGCAGCCGATCCCCCGCATCGGCCAGCCGGAGGAGATCGGCTATCTGGCGCTGTACCTGGCCTCGGACGAGGCGTCGTTTGTCACGGGGCAGGTTTTCGTGGTGGATGGCGGGGCGACGGCCTGAGCAGCGAAAACTCGGTCGCCGCTGGCCAGCGGCGGCGACGTATGGTAGATTGTGGGCATGAAAACGCACCTTCCTCTCCTCGCGGTTTTGGTCCTCGGTGGCAGCGCGGCTTGGGGCTACGATCCCACCGGCAAGCCAAAGTTCCAGTATGTCTCGGAAGGGATCGCGGTGCCGGCGGCGCACCCGGACGAACCGAAGGTTCCGGCGTTTGGCGTCGAGTCGGTCAAGGCCGCCGCCAGGTACCTCGACGATGGCGCCCATGCCTGGGTCCGCGAGCGGACCTGCCTGGCCTGCCACAGCACCGGCGTCTACATGGTGGAACGGCCGGTGGTGACGAAATGGCTCGGCCGACCCAGCGACGAGGTCCACGCCAGCTTTGCCGACTCGGCCCCCAAGTCGCTTGGCAAGCCGGGTGACTCGCCCCAGGTGCCGATCTGGCGCAGTTCCGGCTTGGCCTCGTGGGACCGCTACGTCGAAGGAAAGCTGAGCGAGGCCACCGACCGCTCCCTGCGGCACATGGTGTCGATCTACCCCGACGACGCCATGTATGCCACCATCAAACTGGTCGAAATTCCTTACATCACCACCCGCTTCGAGCTGACCGTGCAGGCGATGCGGGCGATGGTGACGGCCCCCGGCTGGCTGGAGAACCTCCGGGAGCCGGCCCTGCTGGCCAAAGTGGAACGGATGAAAAAGCACCTCCGCGAGCACCAGCCGATCCACGACTATGAACGTGCCCTGAAGTTGCAGCTGGCCAACCTTACCCCGGACCTGGTGTCCGCCGAGGAGCGCGAGGCGGCCATCGCCATGCTCTGGCAGAAACAGCTCCCTGACGGCGGCTGGTCCACCCGCCGCATGGCCGAGCCGGAGCGCTGGCGTCTGGAAATCCACCCGCCGACCCCCCGACAGCCCTGGAAGGAACCAGTCGATCCGTTCGTCGTCAAGCTGATCCGCAGCCTCCCTGACGCCGACAACCCCGGCAGCGACCCGTACATGACGGCCTTCGCCATCGTCCTGCTCCGGGAAGCCGGCGTTCCCGCCAGCGATCCGCGCCTCCAGCGCGGCATCCGCTGGCTGAAGGAGAATCAGCGCGTCAGCGGGCGCTGGTGGATGCACTCGCTGTACCGCGGCAACTACCATTACATCACCTACATCGCCACGGCCCAGGCGCTCCGGGCCTTGGCTCTGTGCGACGAGCTGCCGGTCATCGCCCAGCGATGACCGGCCAAAGGGCACGGGATCGCCGCCACCAGCAAGCCACGGCGGCAAGGCAGCCCGGGCAAGCCGGGTTGCCCGTCAGTTCGCCTTGGCAACGCTGGGCCGACCTGCTATACGCCCACCGTCGGCCCCAAAGTATCTGGCCGGACAGGGGGCAATCATGTGGCGATGGGCGATCCTGCTGGTGGCGCTGCTCGGCGGTTGTAGCACCGCCCCGGTCGCCAACTTCCTCGACTTCGTGCGGCCGGGCCGACTCCGGCCCGGCCCGGGCCTCCCCTACGGCGGCGTCGGCATCCCGCACCCGCCGAGCACGATGACGCCGCAGCCCATCGTCGTCCCCTCCGCACCGCCGCGCGCCGAGTGAACGGCCCCAGACCCCACGGCCGGGCCCCGCCCGCGCCGCAAGCCCCCTCGTCGCAACGCGGCTTCTGTCATGGCGGCTCACGCTCCCGGCGACCCGTCCTGTCGCAACGCTCGACCCGGATCGACCCGACGCTTGCATCGGTTGCCCAAGTCGGCGATACTACGGGCGCGCGTCTCCATTCCTCCTCTCTCGCTGACGAAGGAGTCCACCCATGAGGTTCCGCAGCGGCTTGGCATGGACCGTTCTGTTGGTGGGCGGATTGGCGCCCGCCCAGGAAGCGCCGGAACGGCTGTTCTCCGCCGACACGCAAATCTATTTCCGCTGGGACGGGACAGCGACCCAGCGGGCCGCGTTCGAGAAGACGGCCCTGCACAAAGTCGTCTTCGAGGAATTCGGTCCTCTGTTCGACAGCTTGACGGCGAAGCTGACCCGCGACAAGCACACGCAGCTGTTCCGCAAACTGGCGGAGCAAGGTTGCGCGCTCGGCGTTGAGTTCCGCAACGTGTCGCCTCTGGAATTTGAGACCATTTTGGTCTTGCCGCAAGCGAGCCAGCACGCCGAGGCGCTCTTCGAGTTGCTTCGCCAAGCAATCGAGCGAGCCGGCCTCGAGGCGGACAAGTTCCAGTCAGGAGGCCGCGAAGTCCATTACGCCGAGAAGGAGGGCCTTTACCTGGCTTGGTGGGCGGACGGCAAAGACTTGGTCCTGAGCCTCAGCACGGATGCGCCCAAGACCATGCTGTCGCGGCTGAGCAAGCGGCCGGGACTGGACCAGAACCCGCATTTTCGTCAGCTTCAGGAGTACCGCGAGTTTGCGACCACGGCACGCGGTTACGCAGACATCCCGGCCTTGCTCAAGCTTGCCGAACAGCTCCAACCCGAGATGCCCAAAGCCATTGAGATCCTGGGGCTTCGAGACTTGAAGACGTACCAGTTTCACATGGGCTTTGATGGCCCGGCATTGCGGACGGTCGCAATCTTCGATGCCCCAGGACCGCGGAAAGGGTTGCTCAAATTGCTCAGCGGCAAGCCTTTTACCCTCGCCGACCTTCCGCGACTACCCCCGGAGATCACCTCCTTCGACGCCACGTCCCTTGACCTGGGATTGCTTTACGACATCGTTCTAGACCTGGTGGGACAACTGGCCCCACCTCCCGAGGTGGAACAGTTGCGCCAGCAGATTTCGGACATCAACCGCGCCCTCGGGATCGACCTCCGTTCCGATCTGCTCGGCTCACTTGGCAGCCGGATCGTGTCGTACCACTCCAAGTCGGCGATCTCGCTGCTGGGCATGACCATCCTTTTGGAGATCAAGGACGAGGCCAAGCTGCGACAGGCGGTGACGCAATTGACCCGCGGCTGCGAAAAACTCTCTGACGGGAAGGTGCGCGTGCGGACGAGCACCTATCGGAACGTCCCGCTGCACTCCTTGTACGTCGAGCAGGAGGAGTTTCCTTTCACCCCCACCTTCGCCCTGCATCAAGGCTGGCTCGTGGTGGGCTTGTATCCGCAGACGGTGCAGGATTTCATCCTGCGCCAGAAAGGGGAGTTGCCGGCGTGGGTGCCCGATGCGGCCATGAAGCAGGCGCTGAACCGGGCGCCCAAGGCGTTCACCGCGGTGAGCGTGAGCGACCCGCGACCAGGCGTCCTCACCTTGTGGGGGTTGGCGCCCATCGCGGGGGCGATGGTCGCGAACAATTTCCCCCAACTCGAGTTCGACGTCGGTCTGATCCCGCATTCCTACGCCGTGGCGCGACACCTTTTCCCGACGGTTTCCGTCACCACCGACGATGGGAAGACCATCCGTCTGCAAAACTGGACCGCCGTGCCGGTGTTGGACCTCTTGGCCGAATCCGACACGATGATGCTGTGGCTGATGATGGCATCGACGAGCATGCTGGGAAGGAGCGTCGGCGGCACTTTTGAAGTTATCGAGGACCGAGTCGGCGGGGTGCCGGCCGTGCCGCCACCGCCGCCACCACCACCGAAAGACCGTCGCTGACAGTCGATGGTCAGCGGGGCACCCCAACCAGGGCGTGCAGCCCCGCTTCATCGAGCATGTAGCGCCGAATTGCCACGGCTCGGCCGGTGGCAGCCTCGATGTCCACGATGGCTGCCGCCAGCCGTGGGTCGCCCTCGGCCACGTCAAAGGCGCTGGGGACGAACGAAATCGTCGTCGGCAGGACGCGGTCGATCCGTCGGCCCAGGATGCTGTCGTAGGGGCCGGTCATCCCGACGTCGCAAATGAAGGCGGTGCCGCCGGGGAGGATTTGCTCGTCAGCGGTCGGCACGTGGGTATGGGTGCCGAGGACGGCGGAGACGCGGCCTTTAAGGTAGTGGGCCATCAGGTACTTGTCGGCGGTGGCCTCGGCGTGCATGTCGATGACGACGCAGCGGGTGGTGTTGGCCAGTTGCCCCAGGACGCGGTCGGCCGCCTTGAAGGGGCAATCGACCGGGCGCATGAAGGTGCGACCGAGCAGGCAGACGACCGCCACCAGGGTGCCGTCCCGCGCGGCGGCGAGGGCGAACGGCCGACCGGGCGCCTCCTCGGGGAAATTGGCTGGTTTGCACACGCGGTCATCGGCGGTGAGGATGGGGATGATGTCCATTTTCCTGTAGACGTGGTCGCCGAGGGTGATCAGGTCAACGCCCGCCTGCCGCAGTTGCCGGTAGACCCGCGGCGTGATGCCGGAGCCGCCGGCGGCATTCTCGGCATTGGCGATGACCAGATCGACCTGCTCGGCGGCCACGATGGCGGGCAGGGCGCGGCGGATGAAGGTCACGCCCGGCGGTCCCACGATGTCGCCGACAAACAGCAGACGCATGCGTTCGGGGTCCGGGTTCGGCCGTCGGCCCGGCGACGGCGATTTGTAGGGAGTTTAGCACACGCCGGGTTGCGGGGCCGCAGCAGGGTCCGTGAGCGCGGGCCAGCGGGGCCGAGGTAGCCCCCCCGGCACGGCGCCGCTCGATGGACGCTCGAGGTGCTCTCGCCCACCCCGCTCGCCCCAGCTGGGCGAGCGGGGGACTCGATCAACCGCTCCTGGAAGCAGCTTACCTCGCGGCCTCGAACCGACGTAGCCAACGACGTTTTCACGGCAGCCTCTGGTCGAGGGACTATCACCGCGTCGGGAAAGATCGTACAATCCTTCCCGATGCTCCGCCGGAAGCAGAAGGCGGGCGTCATGCCTTCGATCCAAGGAGAGAGCATGGCCAAGAAGAGCGCCTCTACAGCCAAGAGCAAGGCGGCGTCGGCCAAGCCGGCCGCGTCGGCCAAGCCAGCCGCCGCCCCAACCGCCAAAGGAGAAGCCGCCCTGATCCGGGAAGTGTTGGAAGCAGGCAATGGCGTCCTTCGGCTGGCGCCGACGTGGGTACCGCGGTCGTTCCTGATGCCGGGCCGGCGGCTGAAGCTGGCGCCGCAAGATCTTTATGCCCTCGGGGCCCATCGCGGTGGCATCGATGAACGCTGGTTCGCCTCGACGACGCCGGCCGCCAACGAGGGCGCCCCGCCCGACGAGGGCCTCAGCTACGTCGTCTACCGCGGCCAACGGGTCTTTACCCTCCGCGACGCCGTGGGCCACGAAGGCCCGCGGTTGGTTGGACCCGCCATCTGGGAACGCTACCAGCGCTGGCCGGTCTACAGCAAGTTCTTTGACAACCTCGGCCCCATCCCGCACCACATGCACCAGAACAACGCCCAGGCCGCCCTTGTCGGCCAGCAGGGAAAGCCCGAATCGTACTATTTCCCGCCGCAGCTCAACGCCATCGGCAACAACTTTCCGTACACCTTCTTCGGGCTGGAGCCCGGCACCACCAAGGCCGACATCCGCCGCTGCCTGGAGCGCTGGAACGAGGGCGACAACGGCATCCTCAACTACAGCAAAGCCTACCGCCTAGAACCGGGCACCGGCTGGCTCGTCCCGCCCTGCATCCTGCACGCCCCCGGCTCGCTCGTCACCTACGAGCCGCAATGGGGTTCCGACGTCTTCGCCATGTACCAGTCAATGGTCGAAGGCCGCTACGTCCCCTGGGACCTGCTGGTCAAAGACGTGCCCAAGAGCCGACACCGCGACCTCGACTAC
Organism: Gemmataceae bacterium; assembly: GCA_025055215.1. Taxonomy (GTDB): domain Bacteria; phylum Planctomycetota; class Planctomycetia; order Gemmatales; family Gemmataceae; genus JANWYO01. Next base: position 12,386 of record JANWYO010000150.1, on the reverse strand, counting down.
CTCGTCGATCAGCTCGATTGGGAGGCCAACGTCGATCCCCACTTCAAGGAACATCACTTCCTCGAACCGATCGTCGCCGCCCAGGGTGACGGCTGGGTGGACAGGTGGATTGTCTATGGTAAGGTGGACGGCGAGGAGCTGTTCACCGCCAAGGAGCTAACCGTCCAGCCGGGTGTCAAAGTCACCATCAAAGACAACGGGGCTTACGGGCTGATCGCCGTCCAGGGGAGCGGCTGGCTCGACAAGCACCGGCTCCAGACGCCGGCCATGATCCGCTTCGGCGAGCTGACCGACGACGAGCTGTTTGTCGGCTACGAGGCGGCCCGCCGCGGCGTGGTGTTCGACAACACCGGCACCGAGCCCCTGGTGACGCTCCGCTATTTCGGACCGAACACCAACCCGCAGGCGCCCAACATCGGCGACGCCCGAAGGCGCTAATCCGACATGGGGTGCGGGTCGAGCGCCCGCCCGTTGGTGCCATGTTCGTTCACCTCGGGAGCCACTTGTACGGCAAGGTCGATCAGGTGCCAGGGTTGTTCCACGTGGCCACCGAATTTTTCTGCCTCAATTTTCTCCCGTTGGTCCCCCTGAGAAGCTACCTCATCCTGGAAGGGCTTCACCATCATGGCGGCAGCGACCGAGTGCGTATCGGCCTGAGCGGCAAGTCGATCCTGATGACCTGGTTTCGCCTGGGAGTCGGCCTGGCGGGCATCGGCTTTGCCATCGCCTCGGCGATCACGGTGGAGCGGTGCCTGCGGGGCCCGCGGTTGTGGTCGCTCGCCGTCGTCCGCCTGACGATCACCGCCGGGCTGGGGTTGCTGTACTGGGGCAGCTACCGCTTCACGCGGGCCGGGCCCCTCCGGGCCTTGAAACTGGCCACCCTCGCCGGCATTCCGCCGGAAACCGTGGCGCCGTACTTCGTCGATCATCCCGAGACGGATCGGCTTTTGGAGGAATATGCGCATGCCCAAGAAACTCTCGATCGGTAGCTGGGCCTACATCTTCAACCAGGAGCAGCCCACCCACGACTTCCACCAGGTGCTGCACAAGCTCCACGACCTGGGCTACGAAGGAGTGGAGCTGGGGAGCTTCGGCAGCCATCCCACCCCCTGGTCGCACCCCACCAGGGCCGACCGCCAACGGCTCAAACAAGAGGTCGCCGACCACAACCTGGAATTCTCCGGCATCGCCGTCGATCTCTGGAGCTTCAAGAAACCCGGCCCCTCGATCCTCGATGACAACCCCACGCCCTACCTGGCGGCCTTTCTCGGGTTCACGGTGTTCGGCTCCGACCTGGGCATCAAGACGATCCGCGTCGATAGCGTCGAGCCGCCCGACTTCCTCGTCACCACGCGAATGGACCCGAAGCTGGCGATGGACCGGATCATCGCCGTCTGGGACAAGTGCAGCAAGATGGCCGCCGACCACGGCATGAACGTCTGCTGGGAGTTCGAGCCCGGCTTCCTCTTCAACAAGCCCTCCGAGGTCTTCGCCATCGTCGACGGGGTTCGAGCCAAGGGCAACCCCAACTTCGGCGTCTTGTACGACACCTGCCACGCTCACATGTGCGCTGCCGTCGGCGCCAACCAGCCCGGGGACAAGGAAACCCTGCCCGGCGGGGCGGTCGAAATGCTGCGGCGACTCCGGGGCAAGATCACCCACGTCCACCTCATCGACTCGGATGGCACCCTCAACGAGCACCACACCAGCACCCACAACCCCTTCGGCACCGGCACGCTCAACTTCGACGAGCTGGTCCCCGAGCTGCTGACCTGCGGCGTGCCGCACGATTGGTGGTGCGTCGATCTCTGCTTCTGGCCGAACGCCTGGGACGTGACCGCTGACTCCAAGCGCTTCTTAGACCAGCTGCGGCGGAAATACGCCGCCTGAGCCCGTCAGGGTCGGAGCGATTTCCACGGCTCTTCCTGGCTGACATCGATCAGGGCCGGTCCCTGGATGTGGGCGGGGGAGAGGATGGCGAGGAAGCGGAGGGTGGTGGGGCCGACGTTGTAGGTGCCGTGGACGACGTTCTTGGGGATGTGGGCGATGTCACCGGGGCCGAGGAGGCGCCGCTGCTGTTCGACCCACTGCTCGGCGGTCCCTTCCAGGACGTAGATGATCTCTTCCATTTCCGGGTGGCGGTGGAAACGGTGCGCCTGCCCCGGGGGCATGTGGACGCGGACCAGCAACAGCTGGTCCGCATCCACCAGACCGGGCCGGCACAGCCACTCGTGCGGGCCCCAGGGAAGCTCCTCGACCTGCATCTCAGCAGCGGTGACGAAGCGGCGCATGGTTGATATTCTCCAGGGCGTCAGTCGGCCAAGCCGAGCGTCGGCCGCGCGGCGCGGCGTGACCACAGCCACGGCGGCACCAGGCCGAGGGCGATGAAGAACAGTTGGCTGGCCCAGAAGACCACCAGCCACCACGACAGGGTATTGTTGAAGCCGTAGGCGTGCAGGCCAACCCCCAATTGGTTGGTGCCGAACCACGACCAGGCAGTGACCATGTTGCCGACGACGGCCAGCACGGCGATGCCGCGCTGCTTGACCAACCCGCCCCACCGGGCGTGCAGGATGAGGGCGTTCCACAGGACGATCAGCAGTGCCCCGTTTTCCTTCGGATCCCAGCCCCAGAATCGGCCCCACGAGTAGTCGGCCCAGATGCCCCCCAGCACCGTGCCGGTGAAGCTCAGGAACGTCGCCAGGCAGATGGTCGCATACAGGATGAGGCTGAGCACCCGGAAAAGCAGGCCGAGGACCTGGGCGATTTCCGGCTGCATGCGTGGCTGCCAGATTTCGTAAGGAATCCGCAACAGGATCCAGGCAATGCCGAAAATCCCCGCCACGAACGTCGCCGCGTAGCCGAGCGTGATGCAGGTGACGTGCGTCGCCAGCCAGAAGTTGGTGTCGAGGACCGCCTGCATCATTTCCAGGGTGTCGCCGCTCTGGGCCAAGTGGTGGGCGATGACCGTCGTCAACCCGCCGCAGGCGGCGCCGAGCATGACGCCCAAGCCGTTGAGGTAGCGCCGGAAAATCACCTCGAGGATGAGGCAGAGGAGGACGGCCCCCCAGCCGATGAAGATTGCCGACGAGTAGAGGTTGGTGACGGGAGGCCGCCCCTGGATCATCATGCGGGCGAGGATGGCCCAGCTGTGGAGGGCCAGCACCACCACCGTCAAGCCGATGAGCGTCGTCCGCACCGGAACCATCCACTCCGGTTTCCGCAGGCTGATGGTGACGACCCACACCGTCAGCGAGCCGCAGCCCAGGAGGAAGAGGGCCAGGTAGAGCAGCGAGCAACGGTAGAACGGCTCCGCCTGGTTGAAGAAGACCTCGAAGGCAGCCAGCCGGGTTTCCTCCGGTCGCTCTCGCTGAAGCCGTTCCAGGTAGCGGGCCACTTCCTGGTTGAACTTGGCGGTGTCTCCCTTGCTGTAATAGACGAGGATGAGGCCGAGCGACACGGCATGGGGGTTTTCGACGCTGCCGCGTTGCAGCTCGCTCAGGGCCTCGCCCAGTGACTGCCAATCGTCGCCGCCCGCCCACGGGGGCACGACCAGGGGCGTCTTGTACTGGTTGAGATCGACATAGAGCTGAAGCTGGGTCGCCAGCTCGAGGATCTTGGCGTCGAAGGTGCTCTGGACCTTCGGGTCGATGGCCTTGGCCCGGTTCGCTTCCCGGGCGATGACGTCGATCTTGTCGACGAATTCGGCCAAGGCGTAGCGGAAACTGCCGGGCCGCGGAGGCAGCCCCAAAAGGGTCAGGACTTCATCGTTTTCGATGCGGAAGACCTTGAGCTTCATGGCCGGCGCGTCCTCGCGCCGGCCCGCGGTCAGCACCTCCAGCAGCCAGCGGATGGCCGGCTGGCTGTTCTGGTATTCATCGACGTAGGTCTGTCGCTTGCTGATGACCAAAAGGCTGGTGCGGGCCACGGTGTCGAGCGGTTTCACTCGCCCGCGATCGACGACGGGCAATTGCCCGAATTGCCGTAGATGGAGTTCCTCCGCCGCCTCCTCTTTCGGCAGCATCGTCACTAGCAGGACGGCCGCCGCCAGCAGCACGATGCCTGCCGGGACCGCGTAAGACGTCAGGCGATTCATAGCGTCCCCTTCCGCGCCAGTCGTACAAAGAACCCGACCATGGCGATCAGGAAATGGACCAACATGCCGCCGGCGACCAGCCCGCAGGAGACATACGGCAACCGCCAGCCCGGGTTACGGACCACCTGGAGCACTGTCCCCCGGTCGCCTGGCAGGAACGACGACTGATAGAACGTCTCGCCACGGTAGCGGAGCGGCTCGTTCATGCGAATGAGCACCTGGCGGTCTTCGTTCATCTGGGGATCGACCAGCCGAATGAGGCTGGAGAAGTTCTTGGGGGTCTCGGTGCCGATGTATTTGTCGTGGCGGAATTCGAGGAGGTAGAGGGTGTAGGGGCGGTAGCTGCGCTCGAAGCGGAGGGCGGTCTGCCACGTTTTGCCGTCGATGGTCAGCGGCTGGGTGGGCTGATTGCTCAGGGCCGAGAGCCAAACCGATTGCAGGTAGGTGCCGCGGGAAGCGCCGGTTTTCTTGTCGAGGAAGGTGACGTAGGCCGAGGGGAGGTCGATGCGCTGCTCGGCATCGACGCCCACGCCGCGCCGCCGCGGCTCGGTAACCAGGTGCACGCCGTCGCCCGCCGTGGCCGGGTTCTCCTCCCCGGGCCGCGGCCGCCGTGGCTCGCTGGAATTCGCATAATACCGCTCCACCCGCACATCGACGGGCAGGTCGGGATGCCGGATGACCTCCCCTTCGCGCAACAGGGCTCCCGGAACCGCCACCACCGCGTCTTCCTTCGGGTCGGAGGTGTCGATAAAGACCAACTCGACCCGGTCGCGGTTTTCCGTGTAGTTCGACATTCCGCCGGTGGGGATGGTCATGTTCCCTTCAACCTGGTACATCCCGGCGATCCACTCGCTGAGCATCAGCAGGAACAAGCCGGAGTGCAACACCAGCACTCCGCTCCGCTTCCAGGTGAGGCGGAAGCGGACCAGGTGGGCGGCGAGGAGGTTGACCATCAGCAGGCTGCCGAGCAGCCACCCGCCGGGATAGGGAAAGCGCAAGACGGCCTCGTCGCCGGAGGTGTACAGGTGCGGATCGACGTTGAGGAAGACCTGACCGAAGCGGACAAATACACGCACGGGCAACCAGGCGATGATCGACCGGAAGTAGTTGTTGAGGACGACGGCCAAGCCCTCGTCCATCTGGGCCAGGGTGCCGAGGAAAACCAGGCCGACGCTCAGGGCAAAGAGGACGACGGTGAGGCGAAGCGAGGCGGCGAGTTCCAGGGTGCGGTAGACCCAGGCGCCCGCCGCGGCGAGCAGCGGGCGGGTCGGAGGCTGGTCGGCCGGGCTGGCGATCAGAGGGGGCTTCAGGGCCGTGTCGTTCATGGGCCTTCTCCCACACCGCCGGAGAAACGCACCGACTGCACGAAGGATTGCAGCGCGGCCTTCTGCCTGCCGACAAGTTCGGCCGGGCCTTTGAGCTTGAAAAACCACGTCTGGCCGCCGCGGGGCACGACGATGCCGATCAACCGCTGCCGCTCCGGCCCCTCGGGCCCGAGCAGGTCCACCAGTTGGGCTTTCTGGCCGGCCACTTCCAACACCTCGACCTGTCGCGCCAGCTCCTCCTCCGTGGTGGGGGGCAGCTGCAACTGCCCGCGCCAGCGGTTGACGTTCGCCAGCAGGCCGCCCGCCGGGCCACTCAACGGCGTCACCGTGACCTCGGCCGTCTGCCCCCCCTGGCCGATCCGAAACGTCGCCACGCTGAACGCCGGTCCCCGCGCTACCTCCACCCATCCCTCTGGCAACTGAAATGTCAGCGGCGGGGTCGGCCGACTCGGGCCGCGCGGCGTGCCGTCGCTCCCCGGCCCAGTCAGATCGACGAGGATTCCTCGGCCGCCCCGCGTCTCGATCGATGTCGTCGTCATCGGCAAGTCTTCCTCACCAATCGCCGGCAAGCCGATCTGGTCCCGCCAACGGTTGACGTTCTCCAGGACGTTGCCGGCATCCGGCCCGAGCGGGATGACGGTCAGGTCGAGGGGATGGTTTTTGTAAGGGATGCGGAACGTGGCATACCGCAGACCACTGCCGGGCTGCTTCTCCCACCCAGGAGGCACAACCCAGGTGATTGGACCAGGGGGGTCAAAACCGACAGATCGGACGAACTCCTCGAACGTGGCGCGATGGACGCTGACAATCGATGTCGGCCCGACGAGCTTGAAGAACCAGACGCGGTCCTCATGCGGCACGATCGCCCCCAGCAGGCGCATTGGCTCCGGCTTGGGGACCGAGTAGCGGCGAATTGCCTCGTCTTCCCCGCAGCCAACTGCGCTCCCCAACAGCAGCCCGGAGACCAAGCCGGTGAACAGTCGAGAGACAGGAGCGTGCATGAACACAGACCGTTGCCTGGGGCGGGGCCGCGGGGCCAATCCCCACGGTGCAAGCCATTATAGAGCGGGCCACAGTGGACTGACCAGGGATTCTTGGGAGGGCGGAAACGACCGGCCTCCAGGGGATGCTCCCCCTGGAGGCCGTTGACGCTATGGGGTCGTCCACCCTGGTAGGGAGGTCAATCGCCGTTGCCGGGCTGCTGCACCACAAGCATGGTGAAGAGGAGGCGTTCCGGAGCGAGGGCGTTTTTGTCGCCGCCGGCTGGGGGCTTTATGGCGGTGCCGCCGGGTCGCCGGTAGACATAGACCGACACCACGGCACCGGGCCGGACATTATCAAAGTCGCCCGGGTAACCTGGCAAGCGCTTGTCGGGCCCCTTCAGCTTGTCAAGTTCAGCCTTCGTGTAAACCTTGATGTTTCCCTTGTCATCGAAGGCCGGTGGCGGCGTGGCCAAGCGGATCTTGGCATCGTCGGTGGCTTGCAACTCGACCGACCCGCGGCCGGGAATGTCCAACCAGACCAGGCGGTTGTTCGTATCCACCCTGGTAATTCGGCCCTGGGCGGTACCGACGTAGAGCAACCTCTCCTTGACCGGCGGTTTGGTTCCGGACTGGGCCGGCTTCTCCTGGGCCCAGGCCGGAATCAGCAACGCCGACCCGACGGCTAATCCGAGCCAGCGAAACACGCGAACCATGATCTCACCTCCGCGGCGCGGCACCGCTGTGCTTATTTGTTCTTCTTCATTTGCTTGTTCTTCGTCGGATCCTGACCTTCCTGGACGATCATAATGAGCGCAACCAACGGCCGGGCCGCCGCCCCCTTCTCCTTGGCCGCTGGATTGGCCGGGATCGGCTGCTTGGCCGCCAGATATACCTTCACGATTTGCCCGGCGTGAAGGGCGTCGAAACTAGCCGTGTATCCCGGCAGATTTCCCGGGCCTTTCATTTCTGCCAGTTCCTTGGCCGTGTACTGCCTGATGTTGCCCTTCTCGTCGAACTGCTCGGCCGGCTTCAGGGTACGGACGCGGACGTCGTCGGCGGCCTGAAAGTCGACGTCTTTGTGTTCGATGGTCAGGCGCGGCAGGTTCGGCCGGCGGTTGCGATTGGGACCGCGGTTGTTGTTCATGTTGCGGTTGCGGTCCACGTCCAGGACGTCAACCTGGAGGGTCAATGTCTTGCTGACGAGGTCCACCTTGGTGAGCTTGCCGGTGACTTCGGCAGCCCAGTTGATCTGCGTCGATGCGGGCTTCGGCCCGTCCGCCGCCAAGGCCGGCCAGACCGCCGCAATCACCAACCCGACCACCACGATCCGAAACCCGTGTCGCATGGCCCTTGCCTCTGTTTGCGCACCACTACCCTTCCGCCTCGCCCCCTCAGCTTATAGACGCCCTTCCCTGTCTGGTTGGTTCCCAAATCGCTTTCCCCGCGCTCACCGGGGGTTTGCCACCGCTTCCGCCACGATGACGACCATGGCTACCTTGGGCTTGGGCATCTCCGGAGGAAGAGCGTCCTTGTCTTTCTTAGACGGCGGCTTGGCCGGCACTGCTGGTCGGACCAGGCTGACGCTGACGGTCTGATTGGGCCGCAGATCAGCGACAGCACCAGTAAAGCCGGGGAGGCGTTTGTCCGGCCCTTTCAGCTCGGCCAATTCCTTGGCGGTGTACTTCTTCACCTGTCCCTTGTCGTCGAAGGCCGGCGGAGGGTTCAGGAGGCGGACTTTCACGTCCTCGACCATTTCCAGTTCGATCGTCTGCATGACCTGCCGCGGCGCACTCCGCGGGTTTAGCGACGGTTGGAGCGTGGTGACCTGCAACGTCAGGAAATGGCCCTCGATCTTGGTGAGTTTGCCGGTCAGTTCCCCGGCGGGAACCAGTTTCTCCCTGGGAGGCGTTTTGGTTGGCGGGTCCGCCGCCAAGATCGGCCAAGCGAAACCAAGGACGAGCAACAGCCCTGCACTGCGCAGCACACCCCGCATATGTTCAGACCTCGCGGAAATCGGCACCCGAACTCTTCCACAACCCTGCTGATGAATTTACACTGACCGCCCGCCGGACTCAAACAAAATCTGCAAACCATCGGCGGGCGGGCGCGATCGGGGGACCGGTTGTGGGCGCGATCGGCGGACCGGCGTGCGGGTGCGGCGCACGGCGCCGTGCGGCGAGGGCGGACGTTGGCCTGCGCTTCAGTGAGCCCGGGCGTCCTGGGTTCAGCGCGAGGTTACGAACGGATTGAGGCCATTCTTATAATGCGTGCTGCGGAAGGCGCTGGGGGGTGGCAGCGGGCTTTGGCCGATGACCGGGTCGCCGCCACGGATGCGAATGCGGCGGAACATGCGGTTGAGGTTAAAGGTGCCGAGGCTGGTCGGGCCGACGACGCTGCGGCTCGTATCGATGGGGACGTTGCGAATTTGGGGGCGGGTAGCGCTGCCTCCCATGAAGACGGAACTCTGGGCCCAACTGGCATCGGCTGCCAGGACGAGGCCCAGCCCCAGCGCCAACCCGCGTGCGGCGTGCAGGATCATGCTTGCTCCTTGGTCGGCCCGCGGCCTTGGCCGCGGGCCGCACCCCTGAGTGTGAGGGTTCTCTGTTCCGGGAGCGGGGACCATAGCGGCCCGGCCGCCGGAGTCAAGCCCAAAATCATATGGGAAACAGGGTCGCTGAAGTGGGATGGATGGAAGGCAGATTCATCGTTTCGCGTGGTGGGGGATTAAACGCTTCGCGGTGCGAGGCCGAACCGATGAATCAGGTGCGGTGGGAGGATTTATCGCTTCGCCCTCGCCGGAAAGATTCGTTAACTTGCTCACGGAGGAGAGATTCATCGGTTCGCGCATCCAGCGAGCGCGAACCGATGAATCGAATGCGCGAACAGGATTGAATCGACGCGCGAAGCGACAAATCGGACTGCGCGAATCGCCGCGGCCCTTATGGCCGCGGCGCGCCGGTTTGCTGCTCGGCTTCGCTCTTGACCGATAGCTTCTCCTCCCCCTGTTGCACTCCGCGGCGCACGTCCTCGCGGATTTTTCGGCCGTTGATGTCGATGCTGATCCTGGTGTTGCCGCAGGGCATCGGCGTGCTCTGGACCTTGTACCAATCGAGATACCAACCGAGGATGGCGAAGGTGATCGCTGCGGCGGCCAGGAAAGCCAGCAGGTTTCGCATGACGAGGGCCTCCTTTCCCTCCTGTTTGGCGGAGGCGCCGGCACTATCGATCCCGCGGCGGCGCCTGATCGCAGTCCATCTACCAACCCACGAGCGCCCTGGTCCAGAGCAAAAGGGAAAAGAGTTGGCCGGGTCAATCTACCTTGCCCAAAGCTCTGTCCCGGGGCATAATCCGTGCGGCGCGCGAGGTGGATTTGCTGGGTCCTTGAGGAAAGCGGCATGGCCGACAATCAGCTGTTTGTCCGAAAATCGCTGAAAGTGTTGCTGGAGGAGGCGGCCGGCGAACAGCGGCTGCGGCGGGTTCTCGGTCCCTTGGGGCTGACGACGCTCGGTATCGGAGCGATCATCGGCGCGGGGATCTTCGTCCTCACCGGCCAGGCCGCGGCGGAATTCGCCGGGCCGGCCATCGTCTTGTCCTTTGTCATCTCCGGCATCGGCTGTGCCTTCGCCGGTCTGTGCTATGCCGAAATGGCCTCTATGATCCCGATCGCTGGCAGCGCCTACACCTACTCGTATGCCACGATGGGCGAGCTGTTCGCCTGGATCATCGGCTGGGACCTGATTCTGGAGTATTCTTTTGGCGCCGCGGCGGTCAGCGTCGGCTGGTCCGGGTACATCGTCAGCTTTCTGCGCGACTTAGGGATTTCCATTCCCCCGGCGCTGACCGCCGCTCCCGGTACCCAGTTGATCGAACTGCCTCCCCTGGAAGCGCTGAGGGGGTTCCGCGTCGGGTGGCAACCCTTCACGGACCAAGTGGCCAAAGCACTGACCGAGCGGGGCTTGGATGCCAATGCCTTCCCTCAGGCGGTGGGCGTGTTCAACCTGCCAGCTTTCTGCATCGTCGGGTTGCTGACGGCCTTGCTGGTCGTGGGCATCAAGGAATCGGCCTGGGTCAACAACGCCATCGTCATCGTCAAGGTGGCGGTGCTGGTGCTTTTTGTCCTCGCCGGGGCGTCGTTCCTCCTGCGGCATTTCGAGGTTTGGCAGAAGAACTGGGAACATTTCATCCCGGAGAACGCGGGTACGTTTGGCAAGTACGGTCTGAGCGGGATCCTTCGCGGCGCCGGCTGGATCTTTTTCGCTTACATCGGCTTCGACGCCGTCTCCACCGCGGCCCAAGAGGCGAAACGGCCGCAACGTGACCTGCCCATCGGCATCCTGGGAAGTTTGGGGATCTGCACGATTTTCTACGTCCTCGTGGCGGCCGTGCTTACCGGATTGGTGGATTATCGCCAACTGGGGGTTCCCGACCCGGTGGCGGTCGGGATCGACGCCACCGGCGTGACCTGGTTGAAGCCGATCGTCAAGCTGGGGGCGATCGCCGGGCTGAGTTCGGTCATCCTGGTGATGCTGCTGGCGCAGCCGCGGATCTTCTGGATCATGTCGCAAGACGGGCTGTTGCCACCGATGTTTGCCCGGGTCCATCCGCGGTTCCGCACTCCGTACATCACCACGATCCTGACGGGGAGCGTCGTGGCGCTCATCGGGGGCCTGGTGCCGCTGGCCATTCTGGGCGAGCTGGTGAGCATCGGCACCCTGCTGGCCTTTGTGCTCGTCTGCGCCGGTGTGTGGGTTTTGCGGTACACCGAACCCGAGGCCCCCAGGCCGTTCAAAGTGAAGTTCCTGCCGCTGGTCGCTTTCCTCGGCATCGTGGTCTGCCTGGTGCAGATGCTTAGTCTACCGCTCGACACCTGGCTGCGATTGGTGGTGTGGATGCTGCTGGGGATTGCGATCTACTTCCTGTATGGTCGGCACCATAGCCTGGTGCGCCGGTCGCCGACAGAGGCAGCGACCGGCACGGTGCCGGCGTCGTGAAGGCCCTGGGACGGAGGCACGCCATGAGCGTAGTGGCCACGCCGCACGAGGGGCCGACCACCGGCGAACCAGCGCCAGCGTTGCAGCGCCGCCTGGGCCTGTTCGATGCCGTCATGCTCGTCGCCGGTACGATGATCGGCTCAGGCATTTTCATCGTCTCGGCGGACATGGCCCGCGACGTCGGCGCCGCCGGCTGGCTGCTAGGGCTCTGGCTGCTGACCGGCGTCATGACCCTCACGGGAGCGCTGTGCTACGCCGAACTGGCGGCCATGATGCCGCAGGCCGGCGGCCAGTACGTTTTCCTGCGCGAAGCTTACAGCCCCTTGTGGGGCTTCCTTTACGGCTGGACCTGCTTTCTCGTCATCCAGACCGGCTCGATCGCTGCCGTGGGCGTTGCCTGCGCCAAGTACCTCGGCGTCCTGGTTCCCGCGTTGGGGACCGATCAGGTGCTGTGGCGGCGGCCGGTCGCGTGGCGGTTGACGTTGCCCGGGCTGAGCCAACCGATCTTCGAGCGGACCGAGTTCACCATCTCGGCGGGGCAGCTGGTGGCCGTCGGTATCATTGCGCTGCTGACGCTGCTCAATTGCCGCGGGGTAAGGGAAGGGAAGTGGGTGCAGAACATCTTCACGCTGGCGAAGACGGCGGCGTTGGGGGTGCTGATCGTGGTGGGGTTGACGATCGCGGCTGACCCGGCGGCGCTCCATGCCAACCTGGAGCAGCTCTGGAGCGGGGCCTGGGAGACGGAAGCGTATCGTCGGGTGGCGGAGCGGACTGGCTGGGAGGGGCTGGGGGTGGTGCTGATGGTGGCGGGCGGGGCGATGGTCGGGTCGCTCTTTTCGGCCGACGCGTGGAACAACGTGACATTCACGGCCGGCGAAGTGCAGGAGCCGCGGCGGAACCTGCCCCGCAGCCTGGTCTGGGGCGTGAGCCTGGTGATCGGCTTGTATCTGCTGGCCAATTTGGCCTATGTGGCGGCGTTGCCGGGGAGGGG
>JANWYO010000048.1 GCA_025055215.1 Gemmataceae bacterium | reverse complement strand
AGCCCGGCCACGGGGGGGTGCGCTTGTGCTGGGGGGCGCGCGGGGGCGCCCGCCTCGGGGGGGTGGTGGCCGGGTTGCTGCCGGGCCACCACCCGCCTATGATGACCGCGACCCCGTCCGAACAGGAAAGGACACCGATGCCCGGCCTGGAAGCATTCGCAGCCTTCGCTAAGGCCAACGAACCGCTGGCCCCCTACACCCACCTCAAAATCGGTGGTCCGGCGGAATGGCTCGTCCAGCCCCGGTCGCGCCAGGAGTTGGCCGCGGTCGTCCGCCATTGCACTCAGGAACGCATTCCGCTGCGCGTCTTGGGCAGCGGTTGCAACCTGCTCGTCCGCGATGAGGGTGTGCCCGGCGTCGTCCTGCGCCTGACCGAGCCGGCGTTCACGGATGTGACTGTGACGCCGCCGCTGGTCCGAGCGGGCAGCGGGGCCACGGTCTCCGCCTTGATTTCCCAGGCGGCGCGGCACAACCTCGCCGGTCTGGAATCGCTGGTCGGCATTCCCGGCTCCGTGGGCGGCGCCTTACGCTGCAATGCCGGCGACCGCGTCAACCAGATCGGTCAGTTCCTCCGCCGGGTGGAAGTCCTCGACGAACGTGGCGACGTCCAGGTGCGGGAACGCGACGAGCTGCGCTTCACCGATCGCTCCATCCAGCTCGACGACCCCGTCATCCTGTCGGCGGAGTTCGAGCTGGACACGGACGACGCCGCGGCCATCGTCAAGCGGATGCGGAAAGCCTGGATTCATCGCAAGGCGAGCCAGCCGCTGAGCTTTGAGGCCGCCACTCGAGTTTTCAAGAACCCGCGCGGCCTGCACGCCTCGGCCCTGATCGAGCAGACCGGCCTGGCCCAGACTCGCGTCGGCGGGGCCGAGGTCAGCGAACGCGACCCGAATTACATCGTGGCCCATCCCGGGGCCACCGCCCGCGACGTGTTGCGGCTGATCGACCTCGTTCGCAGCCGGGTCAAAGAACGCTTCGGCATCGACCTGGAGCTTGACCTGGCGATCTGGTGAGTCGCCAGGGCCGCGGAAGAACCGCCGACCAGCTTCCCAACCGGCAGCGCAGGCGCTGCGGGTGATCGGCTCCCGGGCGTGGTCGTCCTCCCGCCAGGTGAGAAAACGCAGCAGCCGCGGCGGTCATCTGCCGCGGCCGGCATCACCAGCAGTCGTTCGTCGGATTCAATGCTCATGCGGCTCCCGGGCAGGGCGAACGACTCGGCGCTCGAGTCGTTCGACCAGTTCGACGCAGTTCAGCCGGGGGTCGGCGTATTCGGCCACTCCCTGTTTCCAGAGGACGGTCCGGAGTTGACGCTCCACTGGCCCGTAAAGCGGGCCGGGGTCGCGGCCTGGCGGCGTGCCAAGCCGCTGGTCGATGGCGGCCAACAGTGCCGTGGGCGTGGCTGGCTCCGGGAGCGGCTCGATCTTCAGGGCGGCGGCCAGCTGGTGCAAGGCCTCGGTCAAGTCGTGACGCTCCTGCTCGCTGAGGGGGCGATAGGCGGCCACTGGCGGCAGGTCGGGACCGGTGGCCGGCGGCGGCTCGGCCGCCGGCCGGCCACCAGGATCCCAGCGCAGCACCCCCGCTACCACCGCCATGCCCACCACCAACCCCGCCGCCAGCCGCAGCGTCTGGGCGCTGCTCCGCCGATTGACCAGCGCGTCCACCTCCGCCTGGCTGCCCGCTTCGATAGCGACTTGCAGGTTCAACTCGTAGCGCCCCTCCGGATAGTCCGCCGCCTGCTCCTCCGTCATGTACTCGACGTAATCCGGCCCGTCCGCCCGGGGCACAACCAGGACATCGAAACCCAGGGCCGGCCCGAAGGCGAAGCTGGCCGGTCGCAACTCGCTCCGCGTGCTCGTCGGCAGCAGCTGCCACAGGTCGCGGACCAAGGGGGTGTCGGGCCCGGAGCGAACGAAGACCAGGCGACTGCCGTCGATCAGCGCCTGAGTGCCGCCCAGGAGGCTGGGCCCCTCGGACCGTTGCAGGATGCGTTGCAACTCCTCGACCGGCCTTTGGCCAGGGAGTTCGTCGGTCCAGCTCAGGCTCGGAAGGGAGTCGCGGGCCGACCACGGCGGCGGAAACCGATCAGCGATCAAAAATGGGTCGCCGGACAAGCGCTGGTAGTCGGCCCGGGACAGGACGAGGATGTGGAAGCCCAACGCGCCGGGTCGGCCGGCGTCGTCCCAGCCCCGGTCGGCGACCTGGACGACGGCCACGTGGCTTTTACCCAGCGAGGCGGCGAAGACCGCCGCGGGACAAGCGACGCCCGGCGGGCGTTCGCCGAAGCCAGCGCATAAGCGCTCGGCAAGCGGTCGCCAGTCGTCGCGAAAACCCGGCGAGCAGGCCAGGAAGCGGTAGCCACCCCGGTCAGTATTGCCGTATAGTGCTTGCTCCAGCGTGATGGTCGGCATCGTGGGATTTTACTCGATCGTCGGCAGGCGGGGCAGGGCGAAGTCGGAGCGGAAGATCAGCCGGTGTGGGCCGGACGCGACCTCCCCGCTGAGGAGTCGGAGGGCCCACGGATCGCCGTCGTCGGAGGTGATCTCCAGCACGACCCGGTTGAACCAGTCGTGGTCGGTCACGCGGATGCGGACCGGGTCGCCCAGCTTCCAGCGAACCGGGCGGGGAAACTCATAATCCCAGACGGGCTGGTAGCGATTCACCACGACCGGGCTGGGACCGTAACGAACCCCGGCCACTTCCAGCTCGACCGACAGGTCGGGGCCGAAGCTGAAGAAACGGGCAATCGACCGGTCGAACTCGCCGGAGACCAGCACGACGCGGTACTCGCGGGGGGCGGTGACCTGCTCGCTCCAGCGAAGCAACTCCGTCGCGGCGGGGACGAAGCGGCCTTGGGGGTGGACGGCCAGATAGGTGCGACAACGAGCCACCAGCTCGGCCATGTTGCCCGGCTGGCGGAGGAACTGATCGCGGACCAAGCGGAAATCGTGGCGGTCCCACTGGGTGGCGATGGCCTGGAGGGCGGCCTTGGCTTCCACGGTGAAGGCACCACCGGTGGGGTGTTTGTCAAGGTAGGCCTGATAAAGTTCGCGGCGGGTCTGGAAGTTGAGCGGTTTTCGTGCCGAGTATTCCCGAGCGGCTTCGATGTCGCGCTCATCCAGCCGCCGCAGGTAGGCTTCCCGCAGGCGGCGCACGTCGGCGACCCGGGGAGAATCGGGAAAATCACGCAGAAACCAGCCGGCGCGCGCCGCCAGGCGCTCCAGGTCCGTCCCCTGGCGCTCGGCTTGGAGCAACTCTTCGTAGGCTTGCTCGGCCCTGCGCCGCAGGACGGCATCGAGGCGCGATTGGAGGGCTGCCCGCAGCGGCCGCAGATCCACCTCGCCGCCCGCCTCCGGGAAGCGGGCCCGGAAGGCGAGGAACTCGCGCCACAAGGTTTCCGGGTCAGCATCGGGATCGGCCGCCCCGCGCGCCAGCTGCGCCAGCCGCGCTTGCCGTTCTTGAGCTTCCGCCTGCTGGGTCAGCAGGCGGAGGTGCTCCGCTTCCCGTTGGGCGGCCTCAGGTCGAAAGAGGTGGCGGGTCGGGTGCCAGGTTTGGTAGGCGCGCCAATGGGCGAGGACTTCGGCGGGAGCGTCGGGATGTTCGGCTTCGAAGCGCTGGACGCGCTGCTGGCCGAGGGCGTCGTAGGTCCACAGCCCGGCGGCAAGGCAGGCCACCAGCCCGACCGCCGCCGCCAGTCGGCGGCGGCGGCGCCGGCGCTCCCACTCCCGCACGGTCTGGCGATACTGCGCCACCGCCGGCGCTTGAGGATAGCGGCGGGCGAAAACATCCACCGCCCGCGCCAGCGACCTCGGCGATCGACCCGAGGCCAGCCGCTCCAGCCGGGCCTCGTCTTGGCGTTGGGCCGCGGCTACCAGCCAGCCAAGCATGTTGGCGAAGGAGTCGATCGGCGGCCAGCCCTCGCCCCCCGGTGACTCGCCGCGGAGCGCTGCCAGACTGCTGACGGCAAACACCGCGTGATTGGGGCAGTGCATCGCCAACGCATACCGGACTTGCGCCAGGTCCTTCGACCAAGGCCCGGTCAATAGGTCCGCCTTCGTGACCACCAGTGCCACCGGCCGATAGATCGTGCCGGTTGCTGTCTCGCTCAGGTAATCCTCGAGGAGCTGCTCGACCTCCTGCTGACTCCGCAGGGACTCGGCCGGGTCTCCAAGCGCCTGGGCGTCGATGCACAGCCAGACGGCGTCGCACTGGCGGAAAAAGTCGCGGATTGGCTCATTCCGACCCAAGGCGACGTGTTCGCCTTGATAATCACGGATGAGCCAGTCGAGTCGGCCCTCCCCGTGGTAGAGATGGAAGCGGAGGTCGGATTCAGCCAAGGTCGCGGGGAGGGGTTGGCCCGCTTCCAGGGCGAGGAGCTTGTCGGCCAAGTGCTGGGCGGTGGCGGCGTCGGCCGCCGCCAGCCGCAGTCCCGGGAGCCGACCCGTAACGGCCTGGTGATACAAGACGGTAAGGAGCGTCGTCTTGCCGACGCCGCGATGGCCGAACACACCCAAGCGGAGCAGCTGAGCGAAGTCCTGAGGCCGAGAGGCCGTTGTGGTCAAATGTCGCCTGCCGGGGAGGAGTTTGCTGACGACTCTTGCGAACATGCTTTCCTCGTGAGATCCACCACGTCTTGGCTTTGGGCGGCGAGATGCGGCACCACCCTCGTGCGGAGCGTAGACGTCACCCCTTGCACCCTCGCTCGGCGCGCTGACGCCACCCCGCTCGCCCCACCCCCCCTGGGGCAGTGACGCCACCCCACGCCGGCCGCGTGGCAGGGGCTTGACGGCGAAGCGGCGGTTACCTGATCGAGGAGCGGTCACCCGTATTGTAATTCGTGGCGAGCGGTTGCATATTGACGGCGGTTGCGCGAGAGCTGGCGCGGGGCGGCGGCAGGGGCCGCCGCCCCGCCCCGCGGAAGGAGCGACTGATGACGGCGAGTGGCTATGCGATATGGACGTGGCTGCCCCTGGCACTGCTGACAGCGGCAACCCCGGCAGCCACAGCGCCAGACGTCCATGTGGTCAAAGACCTGGTCTATGGCAAAGGTGGCGACGTCGAACTTAAGCTCGACCTGGCGATGCCCAAGGACGGCCCCGGGCCCTTCCCGGCGATCGTGTGCATCCACGGCGGCGGCTGGCAGAAGGGCCATCGCGGCCAACTGAGCGAAACCATCAAGGTCCTGGCCAGCAAAGGGTACGTCGCCGCCACCATCTCCTACCGACTGGCGCCGGAGCATAAGTTCCCGGCCCAGATTGAGGATTGCAAGGCCGCGGTGCAATGCCTCCGGGCCAATGCCAAAGCTTACCGCATCAACCCGGACCGCATCGGGGCGATGGGCTTCTCCGCCGGCGGCCACCTCGCCTGCCTTCTGGGCACCACCGACCGCCACGACGGCCTGGAGGGCAACGGCGGCCACATCAACCAGTCAAGCCGGGTGCAGGCAGTCGTCAGCTTCTTTGGGCCCACCGATTTCACCCAGAAAACCTGGAGCCCCGAACTGGAGGAGAAGTTTTTCCTTCCCTTCCTAGGTGCCCGCTTCGACGACCGGCCCGACCTCTATCGGCGAGCCTCCCCCGTCAGCTACGCCACCAAGGACGATCCGCCCTTCCTCTTTTTCCACGGCACGGAGGACAAGCTGGTGGCCATCCGCCACTCCCGCATCCTGGCCACCAAGCTCCAAGCCTTTAACATCGACGCTCAGGTGATTGCCCTGGAAGGGGAGGGGCACGGCTGGCGCGGCGAGAAACTAGTGCAATCGTTCGAGCAGATGCGGCGCTTCTTCGACGAGAAGCTCAAGCACTGAGCCCGCCGTCGCCGGGCACCCTGTCCGCTCCCTGGGGCCGCGACGCGGCCCCAGGGAGGCCGCTGACCCTCACGGGGCCTTCGCCAATTCCGCCTTGATGGCGTTGACCACCTCGTCAGACGTTGGCTCGGTCTCCGGGCTGAACCGAGCGACGATCTCCCCCTTGCGGCTGATGAGGAACTTTTCGAAATTCCACGTCACGTCGCCACCGAATTTCGGATTCGTTTCCTTCGAAGTCAGGAACCGATACAGCGGACACTGCCCCTCTCCCTTGACCACTACCTTGGCGAACATGTCAAATTCGACGCCGTAGTTTTTCTTGCAGAATTCGGCGATCTGAGCGTTGGTTCCCGGCTCCTGACCGCCAAACTCATTGGCCGGGAAGCCGAGGATGGCCAGCCCGTCCGGGGCGAAGCGGCGATGCAGTTCCTGCAACCCCTTGTACTGCGGTGTCAGACCGCACTCGCTTGCCACGTTGACGATGAGCACGACCTTGCCCTGGTACTTGGCCAGGTTCACCGGCTGCCCAGACAGACTAGTCATCTTGAAATTCAGCACGGCAGGCACTTTCGAGGCCTCCTTGTCAGCGGCGTACAGCGGGACCACCAGCATCACCAGCACCACCAGACAATACGACCGACGCATCGCTTGTTCCTCCCCATGAGAACCCGGAGCGTCTGGAGCCACCGTTTTCAAGCAACCCGATTGTATCCTTCGGTGAAAGGAATAAAAGCGTCGAGCCTTTTACTCGGGAGAGCAACCCTGGTAACATGCCGGGGAAGAACAGCCGGTCGGGACGGACAAGGTGCAAGGTGGCCGCCATCATGGGTGCGACTGACTCCGTGTGTCGCTCGTGTGGGGACGTGGGGCTGGAGCCGGTGTTGTCCCTGGGGCGGATGCCGTTGGCCAACGCGTTGCGGACGGCCGAGCAGCTGAGTCAACCGGAGCTGACGTACCCGCTGGACCTGGTTTTCTGCCCTCGTTGTTCCCTGCTGCAACTCAAGGATACGGTGCCTCCCGAGGCGATGTTCTCGGAATACCTCTATTTCTCCTCGTTCTCGGACACCATGGTGAACCATGCCCGGCAGTTGGTGAGCCGGCTGGTGGCCGAGCGTGGGTTGGGGCCTGGGAGTCGGGTGGTGGAGATCGCCAGCAACGACGGCTACCTCCTCCAGTTTTACCAGCAACGGGGGATCCCGGTGCTGGGGATCGAGCCAGCGACCAACGTCGCCGAGGTGGCCCGGCGGCAGCGAGGCATCCGCACCCTGTGCGCTTTCTTCGGGGCGGCGTTGGCCGAGCAACTCCGCGAGCAAGGCGAAACCGCCGACGTCATTCATGCCCATAACGTCCTGGCGCATGTGCCCGACCTCAATGGGTTTGCGCAGGGCTTACGGCAACTCCTGAGGCCCGGAGGCGTCGCCGTCATCGAAGTCCCTTATGTCAAAGACCTCGTCGATCATGGCGAGTTCGACACAATCTACCACGAACACGTTTTTTACTTTTCCCTCACGGCCTTGGAGCACCTCTTCCAGCGGCACGACCTGCGCGTCGCGGAGGTGGAGCACGTCCCGATCCACGGCGGAACCCTGCGGCTGTTTGTGGCGGAGCGGATGGCGGCCCACCGGGGGCCGAGCGTTGACAGAATGTTGGACGAAGAAAGGGCCTGGGGGGTGAATCACGCGGAGTTCTACCGAGGCTTCGCCCAGCGAGTAGCGAAGCTGAAAGAGAGTCTCTGCGGTCGCTTACGGCAACTCAAGGCCCAGGGCCGCCGCTTGGCCGCGTATGGGGCCTCGGCCAAGGGGAGCACCCTGCTCAATTACTGCGGCATCGGACGGGAAACCCTCGACTTCGTCGTGGATCGCAGCACCGTGAAACAGGGCCGGTTCACACCGGGGACCCATTTGCCGATCCTTCCCCCGGCCGCACTCCTGGAGCACCAGCCCGACTACGTCCTGCTGCTGACGTGGAACTTCGCCGAGGAAATCCTCGAACAGCAACAGGAGTATCGGCGGCGCGGCGGTCGCTTCGTGATCCCGATCCCAGAGGTCCGGGAGGTTTGACTCAGGTGGGACGGTCCGGCACGGCGGCTACGAACGTCAGCCTGTACGCGTCGTATGCCTGCTGCGAACGGATGACTCGCATCCGGGCGGGCAATTTCTATCCGGCCTTCCGCATTTTGCCGGCGGAGCAGCGCCGCGCCATGTGTGCGTTATATGCATTCATGCGCATTGCCGACGACATCGCGGACGGCCCGGGCGACGTGTCCAGGCGGGTTCGCGACCTCGATCAATGGCGACAGGACGCCCTGCTTGCCCTGGATGGTCAGTTCCGCCACCGGATCCATCCCGCCTTGCGCGACACCGTGCAACGCTTCGCCATTCCCGCTGATTACCTCGAACTCCTCCTCGATGGCGTGGCGATGGACCTGGCCCCGGCGGCTTTTCCCACGTTCGAGGAGCTGCGGCGCTATTGTTTTCACGTGGCTTCCGTGGTGGGGCTGGCCTGCATTCAGGTGTGGGGCTACACCGCCCGCCAGGCGCGGGATTATGCCATCAGCGCCGGGATTGCCTTCCAGCTGACCAACATCCTGCGGGACGTCGGCGAGGACGTCGCCCGAGGGCGTATTTATCTGCCGCAAGAGGACTTGGAGCGTTTCGGCTACGGCGCGGACCAACTCCGCCTCGGCGAGCGGGCCCCGGCGTTTTACCGGCTGATGCGATACCAGGCGGAGCGCGCCCGGGCTTTCTATCAGGCGGCGGAACCGTTGCGGGAACTGCTCAGCCCCGCCGGCCGGGCCGTCTACCACGTCCTTTCCGGAACCTATCGCGCCCTGCTGGATGCCATCGAGCGAAGCGGCTTCGACGTCTTCGGTCGCCGCATCGGTGTCCCGTGGTGGCGGAAGGTGTGGCAGGTGGTCGGGGCCGTGCCTTTACGGCTGGGGTGGGGCCGGTGAAGGGGCGACCCGCGGCCGGTTGGGCCGGTGCCACCGGGAAGGCCAAGGTTCCGATCGCCCACCGCGGGCCGACGGCCCGCGGTTGCCCTTGCTCTGCTGACCGCGCCACGCGACAATAGAGGTAAGCCAACCCGAGGCGACTGGGGCCTGAGCTTCGGTTCCCCGAGGGGTGTCGGCTGGGTTGCCGGTACCGCCCTCGGAAAAGATCCGGCGCCGGGCTGGGCGTCCGCGCCGCGAACGGCCCCGGGTTTGCCTTGGCCACGCCGAGGCACTGCGCAAGTGGGAGAGGCTCCCACTTTTTTTGTTCGCGGCGGTCAGGGTATCGACCTGGGCAGCCCGCCGGCAAGCTGGTCGCACGGGGCGCTCGACGGAAGGCCCAGGGCTGGGAGTGAACGACACGTTATGAACGGCGCCGACCTGCTCCGCATCGTGGAGTTGATGCATCGTGAGAAAAACATCCCCAAGGAAGTCATCTTCGAGGGGATCGAAGCCGCCGTCCAGGTGGCCACGGAACGGCACTACGGCGACGAAGAGGACATCGTCGTTACGATTGACCGTAACTCCGGAGAGATCAAGGCCCAAAAGGGGGGAACGGTCATCGACCCGGCGCTACTCGGACGCATCGCCGCCCAAAGCGCCAAACAGGCGATGATCCAGAAGATTCGTGAAGCCGAGTGCAACGCCGTGTTTGACGAGTACGCCGCCATGAAAGGCGACCTCGTGACGGGCACAGTGCAACGCCTGGACGGGGAAACCGCGATCGTCGCCTTGGGGCGGTCGGAGGCGATCTTGCCGCGGAGCGAACAGATCCCCGGCGAGAAGCCCAGCGTCGGCGAGCGCATCAAGGCGGTCATCCTTGAAGTGCGCAAGACGGGGCACCGCGTCAAAATCATCCTTTCCCGCACCCACCCCGACTTCGTCCGTCGCCTCTTCGAGCAAGAAATCCCGGAGATCGCCGACCGCACCATCGAGATCAAGGCCCTGGCCCGCGAGGCCGGCTACCGCACCAAGATCGCCGTCTCCAGTATCGACCTCAAGGTTGATTGCGTAGGGGCCTGCGTTGGCGTTCGCGGCAGCCGCATCAAGAACATCGTCGATGAGTTGGGCGGCGAGCGGATCGACATCGTCCGCTGGAACGACTCCTTGCAAGTCATGATCCCTAACGCGCTCCAGCCGGCGACGATCGAAGAGGTTTTCCTCTATCCGCGGCTGGGACGGGCCATCGTCCTGGTCCGCGAAGACCAACTCTCCCTAGCCATCGGCAAGCGCGGCCAGAATGTGCGCCTGGCGTCGAAGCTCGTCGGCTGGGACATCGAAATCATGACCCACGAGGAGCTGACCGAAGGAATCGAGCGGGCGCAGGGTTGGTTCTTGCAGATCCCGGGCATCACGGACGAGCAGGTGGAGACGTTCATCGAGGAAGGGTTCCTCTCTTACGACGACCTGACCTTCCTGCATCCGGCGCAGATGGCTGAGCTGGCGGGCATCAGCGAAGAGCAGGCGGAGGAGTGGATCGCCTTCTGCGAGCAAGCAGCGGAGCAGGTTGAGGAAGAGAGTCGGCACCAGACCGAGGAGATCCAAGCTGGGGCCAAGACGGAACCGCCAGCGGACCAGGCGGCGACGCCGGCTCGGCCGTCCGTCGCGGCCGCGATGGCGGCCCTTCGGCCAAGTGGTTCCGCGGAGAGCGAACCCCGGCCCACCGTCGAGAGCGTCTTTGGCCCGGACGCGCGGGTTCGGCCACAGGAGCCCACTCGCCTCAGTGCCGCCCAGGTTTTCGGGGAGGAGCCGCCTCCGCCGAAACCCGATGAGCCTCGCGACTGAACGGCGCCCGCCGCGGAGCCTCGGCAACGTGCAGGAAGTCTTTTCACGGCAGTGAGGATGCGTAAAATGACTGGATAAACGGAGGCCGACCTGCCCTCCCGCCGTTCGGGGGAAGGGTGTCTACCGAGGAGTTGCGCTTGCAGAAAGAGAAAGTCCGCGTCTACGCCCTGGCCAAGGAATTAAACCTCGAGTCCAAAGACCTGCTCGACCTCTGCCGCGAAGCCGGGTTCGAGGTCAAAAACCAGCTCAGCTCTCTCGACCCGGAGCAGCGGGACGTCATCGTGGCGATGGTCAAGCGGGGCAAGAAGCCGGCCGCTCCTTCGGTGCCTCAAGCGCCGGTCAATCCGGCAGCGATTGACCTGTCGAAACGGGTGCGGGTTTTGGACGCGCGGCCGCGGCGGGTGGAACCGGCGGAGCCTGCGCGGCCGGTGCCGCCGGC
>JANWYO010000300.1 GCA_025055215.1 Gemmataceae bacterium | reverse complement strand
CAGCGTGGGCGATCACCGGTGTCCCCTGGGACCAGGCCTCCAGGGCGGCCAGCGACAGCGACTCTTGCCGCGACAGCTGCACCAGGGCGTCAGCCCCGGCAAGCACGTCGCGCTTGCGCCTTTCGTCCACAAACCCGAGGTCGAGCCAACTCGACCGCCGCGGAATGGCCCAGTCCCCCTGTCCCATCCACACGAAGCGAAAGCGCCCTGGGTGAAGTCGCTCGTAGCGCTCCAGATATTCAATCAGCAGGGGGACGTTTTTCGGAGCAGTATACCGTCCGCAATAAACCACGTACCGCTCCTCGCCGCCGACCAGGGATCGGCCGCGCTCCGGGTCGCCCGGAATCGCATTCACCAGTGTCCCGATCTCGGTCGCTCCCGGATGGTTGAGCCCGAGCACACGTTCGGCCAGGGCTTGCTCCTCGGCGGTGTGGTACAGGATGCCTCCGACCGCGCCGTAGATTTCCCGCCACACCCTCAGCCGGGCGCAAGCTTCGTCGTGGAAACAGGGAAGCAGCAGGGTCTTGTCGGGGAACGTGGCCGCCACGTCCGCGGTCAGGCCGAAAAGATATGGCCCGGCGATGAGGGCGTCGAATTCGGCGAGGCGTCGGCCTAGGGCCTCTAACAAGGACGTGGAGTGAATCGAGTGACGCAGATAGGCTTGTTCTACCAACGGCGGCACGTAGCCGCCGCTGGCGAGGATCCGCTGCACCGCGTCATCGTGCTGTCGGCGATCGTGGGGATCGACGGGAAAGCGATGGACGGGGATGCCCTCGATGCTTTCCGTGCCCGCGGGCAGCTGGTTCGTCCACCCGAATTCAGCTCGCGTGCAAGTGCTGAACACTTCGACGACGTGGCCGGCGGCATGCAGGGCGCCGGCGATGAGGCGCAGGGAAGTCTCGGCGCCGCCGACAAAGTCGGTGCCATAGCGGAACGAAACGACGGCCAGCCGCCGCCGCGATGGCTGGCCGCCGGTCCCGCCGCGCCCGTCGAGCACCCGCCCCAGCTGCCGCGCCAGGTCGGCGGCATCCTCCGGCTCAAAGGTCAGGCCTGCTGAGGCAACGGTCTCCGGCAAGGCCCCGGCCCGCGCCGCGATCACCGGCACGCCCGCCGCCATCGCCTCGACCACCGGCAGACCAAAGCCCTCGTGCCGCGAAGGAAGGACCAGCACGTCCGCCGCGGCATAGGCCGCGGCGAGCACCGCCTCATCCACCTTTCCCAAGATGTGTAACCGCTCGGCAACACCACACCCCTCGGCCCGGGACCGGCAGCGCTCCGCCTCAGCTTGGTACACGTCGGTGTCGTCACCGATGACCACGAGATGGACGTTCGGCCGACGATCACGGAGGCGGGCCAGGGCCTCGACCAACAGCGGCACGCGCTTGTTGGCCGCCAGCCGGCCAACGAATAGCACCAAGGCGGCGTCGGCCAATCCCAGCCGGCCCCGGAACGCCTCCGCCGCGTCGCGACTGCCGACGACCGGCGACACCGGATATCCCACTCGGAAAGTCCGTGCCGGCGGAAAGCCGGTCGCGGTCGCCAATTCCTCATGGCTGAAGTGGCTGTGCACCAGCACGGCGTCCGCCGCCCAGACAAGGTGACGCCAGCGTTCTCCCTCGCGGAGACGCTCGTTGCACGCCGTGCCCCAGGCCTCGGGAGGTGTGATGCCGTGATAATCAATAATGATCCGCGGCTTGCGCCCAACCAGACGGGGCACCTCCTCGATGAGCCGGTCGTGCTGACTGAATTCAACCACCACCAGGTCGCACGACAAGACATAACGCCAGGCGGAGCGGTCGAGCCGGCCGGTAGGTTGGACCGACGTCAGTGGCCGCAGCACGGGATGCAAGCCGCGGTCGTCTTGCACGAACACCCGGACTTCGGCACCCCGGTCGAGGAAAAATGCTGCTTTGTTAGCGACTTGTTGGCCGATGGCGTCACCGCTCGGAGCGCTGCCGCTGAGTAGTGCCACACGCATCGCGGTCCCTCCCTGGACAGGCCCTCCCCACCAGCCGCAGAAAGTTGGATGCTAGCACGACGGGCCGATCGCCGCAATGGAAACCCAACGGGTTGCGCCCCGAGGGCCGCCGAGTCGCTCAAGAAACTGGGCCGGCCAGCTTTGTCTGAGGTTCTCAAGTTGATCGAGTTGGCCGCACGCGACAAGGACCTTGACGTCCGCATCCGTGCTGTTCAAACCTTGGGTGCTTTTGGCCAAGATGCGGCACAAGCGGTCCCGTCGTTGGCGGCGATTATGGATGAGAAGCTTCCAGACAGTCCGCGGCTTCCGGCCCAAACGCTGGGAGACAAGCAGAAGCTCGAAGCGCGTTTGCTGAAATCGACGGTATGGGTCGCTTGGAATTCGCCCGAGGGGTATCTCGTCAGAACAAGCAGCGGATTTCTGATCGACGATCGAGATCGTAAGTTAGTCGTCACTGTTGGTGACCAATGGTCCTTCTATTCGCCGACGCGTAGCGATTCAGGGGCACGCGTCTTTTTCCGTGCATCTGACGCGAGCGGTCAGGTGCTAACGCGTGCCCTCGACTATGTCAGCCCCATTAACGTGAGATATCTGCTGAAGCAGCGCTTATGCGTCCACGCGTCTGTCGTTGCCAGGGATGATAAATCCGGGTTGGTATTGCTACAACTCCAAGGTCCCTTGCACGGCGATTGCATGTGTTTGCGTCTGTCATCTCAAAAACTGGAACTGGGACAGACAGTTCACTCTTTCGGGCCCACCGGTAGCGAGGGACGGTCGCTGTCTGAAGGAGCGCTACTGTGGCAATATGTCTCAGGTAAAGTCGTAGGTCTGAAGCGGGCCAAGGTTCATGAGAATGCCCGGGAAAGCGGAAGTGTGCAAATCACATTCGACCAGCATTTGAGCTCTGAGGGGAGTCCGATTGTCAACGACAATGGCGAGCTGGTGGCGGTTCTAGTGAACCGGTCTTCACGTTTCCGCCCAACCGATGAGGATGGGAATGCTCCGTTTGGACATCGCTTTCGATGATGAAGAATTCAAGAAAGCCAAGCTGGAGAGCATTAAGGACACGCCCGTGAACTTGCCCGCGCAGAAACAAGAGCCTCTCAAGAGGATTCTCGCTGCGATCTTGGAACCCGCCGGCGCCACCTATCAGATTCGCGAAGGCAAGATCTGGATTGTGCCGCGGAAAAACTAGTGCCTTTGTGAAACGATGATGTTTCGGCCACTCCGCTGAAACACCCGCCACGGGAGGTCCCGTGGCGGGTGTAACCGTCGGAAGAGAGAGCGTCCGCTGAGAGCCGAGGCTCCCTGCTTCCTGACCGTTGGCCAGGAACTCATGCTCTTCGGTGTTTGACCACCGCAGGGCTGTGTCAGCAGGGACCGAGCGGCGATCGCTCTACCGCCGACGCCGATTGGTGTCTTGCCGGAAAAGCTGTCAAGCCTGGAGTAGAGTCCAGGTTTGCTTTCCTGGTGATCGGCAAGGCGGCGATTCTCCCCCGGGCCAGCGTCAGCGGCGGCGCTTCACGAGGATGACGACGTCCTCGTCATCTTCTGGTGGGAGTGTGGCACGCCGCGACCCGCCGCGAGTGGTGGCCCATTGAAGCGTGTCGCCGTCCAGGGCATAGGTGCCCCGGAAGGTCTCTCCCCGGTAGTCGCCTTTGGTCCCAAGCACGTCGATGGTTTTCTTCGCCGGGTCCAGGGTGTACTTGCCTTCTCCCAGAAACCGTCCCTGTTTGGTCATCCCGGTGATCGTGTCGGCCGTAAAGGTCAACACGATCATGGCCTCGCCCTGGAATCTGTTGTTGCGGCCGAAGCGGCCGACATGCCCGTCCCAGGTTCCCTGGAGCGACTTGGTCACTTCGCCGTCACTCCCTGCAAGGTGGCTACTCCAGGCAACAATCGCGAGGAGCATAACAAGACAAACCAACCGCAACGACCGTCCCATGCTTGACCCTCCGCCGTGATGAAGTGATTTGCGACCCCCGCCGAAGGCCCGCGGAGCAGCGCGAAAGCCCGGTCAATTGTCGCCTGGGGCTTCGCTTCGCACAAGGCTCGGTGGCGGCAACGGTTTCGCGGCCGACACCGGCCCCCTGCCTCGTCGCATCGGGTCCGCCTCTGCCGGACCACGTTTTTGCTTGCTGGTGGCTCGGTCGGCGGCTACGATACGAAAGATGAATCGACCTGATCTTCCCGCGCGTGCCAATTGACCGACCCGCCTAGGGGCACGGCGCCGCGGAGGGTATTTGCCTGCCAACAATCAAACTCGTTCTTGTGAGACGGGGTCATGAAGCCGATTGGCCTTGCCACAATTTGCGGTGGAGTCGTGTCGGCTGCGGTCCTTTGGGCCGCTGATCCATTGAGCCGGCCGGCGGCGGCCGGCCTGCCACCGGCCGCACCCGGAACGATCGACTTCGAGCGGGACATTCGGCCGATCTTTGCTGCCAAGTGCCTCTCCTGCCACGGGGCGGAGAAGCAGCGGGGCGGATTGCGCCTGGACCACGGTAAAGCGGCCCTGGAGGGCGGCAATTCCGGCGTGGTGATTAAACCCGGCGACGCGGCAGGTAGCCGGCTGCTTCGTTTGGTCGCGGGCCTTGATCCAGACACCCGCATGCCGCCGGCGGAGACACGGCAAAGCCTCAGCGCGGAGGAGGTGGGCAAGCTGCGGGCCTGGATCGAGCAAGGGGCTGTCTGGCCAACATCGGACGAGGCCGTGGCCACCCAGATCCCGCGCTCGAGTCACTGGGCGTATCAGCCGATCCGCCGACCGACACCGCCGGTGGTCCAGCACCGGGAATGGCCCGTCCGCAACGCCATCGACCAGTTCATTCTCGCCCGGCTGGAGCAGGAAGGGCTGACCCCCTCTCCCGAGGCTGATCGTAACACCCTGGTTCGTCGGTTGAGTCTCGACCTGATCGGACTTCCGCCCACGCCGGAGGAAGTGGACGCCGCGTGCGCCGACCCCTCGGCCGATTGGTACGAAAAGGTCGTGGACCGGCTCCTGCAATCGCCTCACTACGGTGAGCGTTGGGGCCGACATTGGCTCGACGCGGCCCGCTATGCCGACAGCGACGGTTATGAGAAAGACTTGGGCCGACCCAACGCCTGGCGGTGGCGGAACTGGGTGATCGACGCCCTGAACCGTGACCTACCGTTCGACCAGTTCACCATCGAGCAGCTGGCCGGCGACCTCCTCCCCAACGCCACCTTGGAGCAGAAAATCGCCACTGGCTTCCATCGCAACACCCTGACCAATCGGGAAGGCGGCGTGGACCAGGAGCAATTCCGCGTCGAGGCGGTCGTCGATCGCGTCAACACCACGTTCAAGGTCTTTTTGGGTCAAACCTTCAACTGCTGCCAATGCCACGACCACAAATACGATCCGTTCTCGCAGCGCGAGTATTACCAGGTGTTCGCCTTCTTCAACAGCGACGTCGAGACGGACACGCCGGCGGCCACGCCCGACGAACAGAAGATTTACGACCAGCAGAAAGCGGCTTTCGACCGAAAACGGGGCGAGCTTCAGCGAGCGATTCAAGACTATAAGGCCCAAGAATTGCCGGCCAAGGTCGAGGCGTGGGAGAAGGCGTTGACGGAAGCGGAGCGGAAAAAGCTGCCTGCTGACGTGACCGCCGCCTTGGACGTGGCACCGGAACAAAGAACGGAGCAACAGCGGCAGCTTTTGATCAACCACTTGGCCAAGACGGACGCGCGGTTGGGGGAATTGACCAAGGCGCTGACGGCGCATGAGCGGACGGCGCCGAAGCTACCGGTGGCGCCGATCCTGACACGGGGCCAGCCGCGGAAGACGCACGTGATGATCCGCGGCGATTTCCTCCGGCCGGGGATCGCGGTCGAGCCAAACACGCCGGCGGTGCTGCCGCCGCTGCGGCCGTCGGCCGCCAGCGGCTCGGGGCCGACCCGGCTCGACCTGGCCCGCTGGATCGTGTCGCCGGACAACCCGTTGACCGCGCGGGTGATCGTCAATTGGGTCTGGCACAAATACTTTACCCGCGGCATCGTGCCGACGCTGGAAGATTTCGGCACTCAAGGGGAGAAGCCCACCCATCCGGAGCTGCTCGACTGGTTGGCGAGCGAGTTCATGGCCCGGGGGTGGAGTTTGAAGGAACTGCATCGGCTGATCGTCACTTCGGCCACATACCGCCAAGTGTCGCACGCACGGCCCGAGCTGTTGCAGCGTGACCCGTACAACGCCCTGCTGGCCCGGCAGAGCCGACCGCGGCTCGAGGCGGAAATCCTCCGCGACAGCGCCTTGGCTGTCAGCGGCCTGCTGGTGCGGCGGATCGGCGGGCCGAGCGTGCGGCCGCCGCAACCTGCCGGCATTTCCGAGCTGACCTACGCCGGCTCGGCCAAATGGGTCGAAAGCACCGGCCCGGATCGCTATCGCCGCGGCTTGTACACCTGGTTCCAACGCACCAGCCCCTACCCGATGCTGATGACTTTTGACGCTCCCGACTCCAACCTCTGCTGCGTGCGGCGGGAGCGTTCCAACACGCCGTTGCAGGCGCTGACGTTGTTGAACGACACGGTGTTCGTGGAGTGCGCCCAGGCCCTTGGGGCGCGGCTGGTCCGAGAGAAGGCGACCACGGCGGAACGCCTGCGGCACGCCTTCCGGCTCTGCCTGGCAAGGGAACCGCTGCCGGCGGAGATGGACATCCTGAGCCGACTGTACGACGGGCTGCGCCACAGCGCCGCGGCCGACCCGGCCGCGGCGGCCAAGCTGGCCGGCCAAGTCCCGCCCGGCGTTGAGCCGGCGGAAGCCGCCGCCTGGGTGGGGTTGGCCCGGGCCGTGCTGAATCTGGACGAGTTCTTGACCCGGGAGTAGTCAAACCCGCAATCAGCTAAGTTGAGCCGGACGAACGTTTGAGCCAACGAGGAGAGATCTTGCCATGCATCCGGTGCACGAAGCCATGCTGCAAACGCGGCGGGACTTTCTGACGTCGAGTGCCAGTGGCATCGGCTTGGCCGCGCTGGCCTCGCTGCTCCAACGCGACGGCTTGCTCGCCGCTCCCAACCCGCTGGCCCCACGGGCTCCGCACTTTGCTCCCAAGGCCAAGGCTTGCATCTGCTTCTACCTCGAAGGCGCTCCCAGCCAACTCGACCTGTGGGATCCGAAACCGAAACTGAACGAACTCCACGGCCAAAAACTCCCGGACTCGATGCTCAAGAACGTCCGCTTCGCCTTCATTCAAAAAGAGGGTGCCCGGCTGATGGGAAGCCCGCGGAAGTTCACCAAGCACGGCCAATGCGGCATGGAACTGTCCGACTTTCTGCCGCACTTGGCCACTTGCGTGGACGACATCGCCTTAATCCGCTCGATGCACACCGAGGCGTTTAACCACCACCCCGGCCAGCTGATGATGAATTGCGGCGTGCCGACGTTTGGTCGGCCGAGCATGGGCTCGTGGATCACCTACGGCTTGGGGAGC
The DNA here is from genome assembly GCA_025055215.1 of Gemmataceae bacterium. Lineage (GTDB taxonomy): Bacteria > Planctomycetota > Planctomycetia > Gemmatales > Gemmataceae > JANWYO01. Next base: position 18,622 of record JANWYO010000300.1, on the reverse strand, counting down.
GAATCGGACAACCTGCCAGGCTACGTGGTGCTGACCGCGGGCCGTGGCAGCAGCGGCGGGGCCACCAGCTGGACCAGCGGTTTCCTGCCGACGACCTATCAAGGCGTGCTCTTCCGCAACCAGGGCGAGCCGGTCCTGAATCTCAACAACCCCGAGGGCTTGTCTCCCGAGATGCAGGGGAAGACGATTGCCGCCATCACGGAGCTGAATCGGCAGCACCTGATTCGCAGCCGGGACCCGGAAATCAACAGCCGCATCGCCGCTTACGAACTGGCATTTCGGATGCAGGCGGCGGCCCCGGAGCTGCTCGATCTATCCACGGAAACCAAGCAAACGCTGGAAATGTACGGCGTGGATCGCTCCGACCCGAACATCCAAGCCGCCCGTGGGGGAGGCAAGGGGCAGTTCCATGCCTTTGCCAAGAATTGTCTGTTGGCTCGGAGGCTGGTCGAGCGGGGCGTGCGTTTCGTCAACCTGTACCACGCCTCGTGGGACCATCACAGCAATCTCGACGCGGAGCTGGGGCACAACTGCCTGATGGCCGACCAGCCAGTGGCGGCCTTGATCAAGGACTTGAAACAGCGCGGCTTGCTCGACACGACGCTGGTCATCTGGATGTCGGAGTTTGGTCGCACCCCGCTGGGCGAAAACCGGCCCGGTTTTGCCAAAGTCACCGGCCGCGACCACCATCCGTTCGCCTTCACCCTCTGGATGGCCGGCGGCGGCGTCAAGGGAGGCACCATCCTTGGCAAGACCGACGAGATCGGCTGGAACGTGGTCGAAGACCCGGTGCATGTCAACGACCTGCACGCGACCATCCTGCACCTGTTCGGCTTCGATCACAAGCGGCTGACGTATCGCTTCCAGGGGCGGGATTTCCGCCTGACCGACGTGGGTGGCAACGTGGTGACGAAACTGCTGGCTTGAGCGTCGGCCGGCCTTCCCGGCCGGCCTACTCCTCCTGACACTCTCCGCGCAGCCCCAACTCGCTCGTGACCCGATCAATGGCCCGATCCAGCCGCTTCCGCAACGCTGCTGGCGTGCTGCCGCAGGCAGCTGCCAGTTCGTCCCATGTGCGGCCCAGCTGCCGCTGCTCCGCCAAGTAGCGCTCCTCCGGAGACAGGCGGCGATGGATTTCCGCCAATAGTTCCCGGCCCGCCACGATCTTGCTTGGGGTGGTCCCACGATCCGGGACGGTTTCCAGCCACAAATCGACCTCTTCGTGCCGACGGACGTCCCGACGGCCGGCCAAGTGCGTGCGGGCTTCGTCGGTCACCAGGTTCCGGGCCATCCGCAACAGGAGCTTCCGCAGGTCGTCGGGCTGCTCTAACTCAAACTTCCCCAAGACGACATGGGCGAAAAACCGCGCCAGTACCCCTTGGCAGATGTCGTTCTCGTCAACCAAGTGCTGCAATCGGTATTGCGCCAGCGGCAGCCGAACGGCCCGGCGAATGTCCGGCTCGTAAGCGCGCACCAGCCGGGCGGCCGCGTCCTCGTCCCCGGCTCGCACTCGTTGCATCAGTTCGCTGAACGACGTGGGCACGACGTCCCCGCTCCGACGAGCCGATCACACACCTGATCTCCGACAAAACTTTATTTTACCGCAAGTGGCCCGGAACCGCCCGCGAAAAGGACGTGAAGCCTGCCATGGCTCGGCGGAGGCTGGCTTCTCTGGCGTTTCCCAGGCGATAACGTCGTCTCGAAGAATTTTCCTGCTCCTCGTGTCCTAAGCGGGCACCGATTCCGTTAGACCTTATGAGGGAAGGATTCGGCCACCGCACACTCGGCCACTCTCCCCAGGATCACAACTCGACCTCGCACGAAACACCGGAGGGAGCATGTCCCGCTCAGAGGCGTTGCGCGCGCGTTTGGAAGTAGAATTGCTGGAAGACCGCGTGGTGTTGTCCGTCCTGCGAATCGGAGCCTGGAACACCGCGAACAGGCCCAATAGCGCGGAGCACGAAGCGGCCTTTAAGACCGTCATTCAGGCCATCGGCAACGAGGTGGTGCAGGGGACTGCCAAGCGCCTGGACATTCTCGCTGTCAGCGAGACCGACACGACATCCGCGAACATTCTGGACGACTTGTTCAATCAAGTTTACGGCACGACGTCGTACACGGTAACGATTTCTGCGGCCGGTCCCGGCGGCGACCGCACGGGCTTTGTGTACGACACCAGCACGGTGTCGTTGTTGAGCAGCGTCACCATTTCCGGGACGTTCCAACATCCGGTGCTGCGCGGGCAGTTCCGGCCGGTTGGCACCTCGGGGAGCGCGGACTTCTACGTTTACTCCATCCACCTGAAGTCCGGGGCGACCAGCTCCGACGCCACGACCCGCGCCAACGAGGCGGCACAGATTCGGACGGATGCCGACGCCTTGGGCAACGGCGTGAACATCATTTACGTCGGTGACTTCAACATGCACGGCAGCCACGAGGGGGCGTGGACCCACATGGTGGCCGCCGGCAATGGCCAGGCCAGCGACGCGGCCAATGCCCCGGGCAATTGGCGGAGTAACTCGGCCTTCGTCAGCCTGCACACGCAGGCCACCACCGACATGGATGATCGCTTCGACCTCCATTTCATCACCGGTGAACTTCTCGACGGGGTCGGCCTGGATTATGTGTCGGGGTCGTTCCGGGCCTTTGGCAACAACGGCACCCACGGCCTTGACCAGCCGATCACGGCCGGTACCGGGGCGGCGCCCGCTGTGCTCAATGCCCTCGTCACCTTCAGCGACCATCTGCCGGTGGTCGCCGACTATCGCTTCAATGGGAGCAGCGGCCCTGCCCAAGTGCTGTTCAATGAAATCTATGTCGATCCGCCGTCGACCGACGACAACCGTGAATACGTTGAAATCCGCAGCCTGAACCCGAGCATGACCTTGACCGGGTACTGGCTGCTGGAGATCGACGGGGACAGCGACAATCCGGGTGTCGTTGACAATGCCCAGAACCTGAGCAGCCTGGCGACCGGGAGCAATGGCCTGTTGCTCCTGGGGCAGAATTATGCCACCTCCCATCCTTGGGGAAGTGCGGTACCCGCTGCCACCACCCGCGCCAACCTGTCGGGCGGGACCATGGAAAACGGTGCCATCACCTTCCTGCTGGTCAGGAACTTCACCGGCTCGGTCAACCAGGACCTTGACAGCAACAACGACGGCGTCCTCGATGTGACGCCCTGGTCGGAAATTGTCGACAGCGTCGCCTGGACGGACGGCACGGCGGGCGATCGCGTTTACACCTCGACGGTCTTGACCCTGTCCGGCGGCGCGCCGCACGCCGCCACCCGCTTCGCGTCGAACAACACGGCGAACAGCGCAGCGGCGTGGTACTACGGTCGCATCACCGGCACGGGCACGACCACGACCTACGATCCGGCCGGTAGCAGCGCCAACCTGCCTAGCGGGGCGGTCATTACTCCTGGGGCCAGCAACTACGCCCCAGCGCCACCGCCGACGAAGTTTTTCGTCGTCGATACCACCAGCGACAGCACCTATCGCTACCAGGCAAACGGGACCCTCAACGGCAGCAGCCCCCTCGCCTCGGGCAATGGCCAACCGCGCGGCATCGCTGCCGATGCCGCCGGCACCGCCCTCTGGGTCATCGACGCCAACTTCACCGTTTACAAGTATGACACCGCCGGTAACCTCCTCGGCCAATGGACTGCTTCCGGTCTGAACACGCCCGAGGGAATCGCCACCGACGGCAGCAACATCTGGATCGTCGATCGTGGCACCGACCGGGTCTACTACTACGCCGGTGGTGCCGCCTGGACCTCCGGCACCCGCAGTGCCATGTCCAGCTTCGCCCTGGTCTCGGGCAACACCAATCCGATGGGGATTACCACCGATGGGGTCTCGCTCTGGGTCGTCAACTCCGCGACCACCGACCGAGTCTACAAGTACACCACCTCGGGGACGCACCTGGGCAACTGGGCCATCGACCCGGCCAATTCCAATCCCACCGGCATCACCATCGACCCGACCAACGTCAACCACATCTGGATCGTCGATACGACGACCGACAGCGTGTACCAGTACAACAACGCCGCTGGGCTGACCTCTGGCTCGTTGACGGCCAGCGTGGTCTGGGCCTTGAATTCCGCCAACGGCAGCCCGCAAGGGATCGCCGATCCGCCGCCACTCGGCGGGTTCGCCGCGAGTATCACGCCCATGCCGTTCGCGGCACCGCCATTGGCCCGCGGCCAGCTTCCGGCCCCGGTGGCCGACCGGGTGTTTCAGACCGTTCTCGATCAGCTGCCGCAAAGCAGGAATTGGAACCTCACGTCTCTGGGTGCCGATTGGAAGACGGTGATCGATCACTTTGCCCTGAGTGCCACGGACGTGTCTTCAGCGCAGCTGTCGGGCACGGGGCCGGACACGGGCCGAGGTGAACGGACAGAGGGTGGGCTTGGGCGCGAAGCCCGTGCGGAGCGCCTTCCCCAGGCTCGGGCCTCCTTCGACCGCTTGGCCGCGTGGCGGCGGCAGGCCGTGGTTGATTGGCTGGCGGAGCAGTCGCTGAACTGGTAAGGCGGCAGGTGACGGGTGGCCGCTGTCCCCGCCGCAAGGCGGGGCAGCGGCTTTTTTGTCAGGGCACCCGCAGGTGGTCGAGGAGGCGCTGGATCAAGGTCTCGGCGGAGATCTCTTCCGCCTCGGCCTCGTAGGTGACGATCAGCCGATGCCGCAGGATGTCGGGGGCGGTGGCTTTGACGTCTTCGGGGACGACGTAGGCTCGGCCGGCGAGAAAAGCATGGGCGCGGGAGGCGCGGGTCAGGAAGATCGTGGCCCGAGGACTGGCGCCGAACTGGATATAACCCGCCAAGTCAAGGCCGAACTCCCCGGGCCGACGCGTGGCCTGCACGATGTCGACGATGTAGCGCTTGATCTTGTCATCCATGTATACGTCGTCGATGGTTTGACTCAGTTCAACCAACTCAGCTGGCCCCAGCACCGGTTCGGCGCGTACCTCCGAGCCGATGGCTGCCATCCGCTCCAAGATGGCCAGCTCTTCCTCCCGGCTGGGATAATCGATCCGCAGCTTGAGCATGAAGCGATCAACCTGGGCTTCCGGCAAGGGATAAGTCCCCTCCTGCTCGATCGGGTTCTGCGTCGCCAAGACGAGGAACGGCCGCGGAAGGGGAAAGGTCGTGTCGCCGATGGTGACTTGGCGCTCCTGCATCGCTTCCAAGAGGGCGCTTTGCACCTTGGCTGGGGCGCGGTTGATCTCGTCGGCCAGCACGAGGTTGGCGAACACCGGGCCGCGCTTCACCGAAAACTCCCCGCTGCGTGGGTTGAAAATCTGGGTCCCCACCACGTCGGCCGGCAGGAGGTCCGGCGTGAACTGGATACGCTGGAAACTCAGCCGCAAGGCCTGGGCCACGGTCCGCACTGCCAGGGTCTTGGCCAGGCCGGGAACCCCCTCGACCAGGACGTGTCCCCCGGTGAGCAGGCCGATCAGGAGGCGGTCGATCAGTCGGCGCTGGCCGACGATCACCTTGTCGATCTCCTGGTAAAACGGTTCCAGCCTCGCCCGTTGGGTCTGGATGGCGACGGGAACTTCGGCGGGATTCATGGCAGAATGTATGCTGGAGACACAGGGCAAAGCCATCGGTGAGGTCCGGCCCAATCGCCCCTGATGGCCGACGTCGGTTTCCATAGCATATCCATACCACAGGCAGCGGGCAGCAGCGGCAGCGGCTGACCGCGCTCGGCTGCCACGGCCTCGACATCCCCACGACCTTCGTGCGCCGCCTTGCTGCTGGCTGGTTGCTGGCCCTTGCCATGCTCTTGACCGGCCTGAACATGTTCAAGCCGGTCCACATCGACGACACCGTCTACATTCGCATGGCCGAGCAGATCGCACGCCGGCCGTGCGATCCGTACGGCTACACCTTGTTGTGGTATCAGTATCCCAACCGAGGGATGGACATCCTCGCGCCGCCGGTGCTGCCGTATTGGCTGGCTTCCGTCGTCGTCTGGGCGCCGGACCAGCCCGCGGTGTGGAAGCTGTGGATGTTTCCCTTCTGCTGGCTTCTGGTGTGGGCCGTGGATCGACTCTTCCGTCGGTTTGCCCCCGGCTTGGAGGCGCCGCTGGTCATCATGACCGTGCTTTCACCAGCGGTCCTGCCCGGCATCAACCTCATGCTCGACATGCCGGCCTTGGCCCTCGGCTTGACGGGGCTGGTGCTGTTCCTCGACGCCGCTCGAAGCCGAAGCGTTGGCCGCGCGGCTTTGGCTGGGCTGGTGATCGGACTGGCCATGCAGACGAAATACACCGGCTTCGTGAGTTTGACGGCCGTGGTCGTCTATGCGGTGGTCTATCGTCGATTCCTCCTGGGCGGTCTCACGATGTCGATGGCCACGGGCCTGTTTGTCGGTTGGGAGGCGTGGGTCGCGGGGCAGTACGGGGTGTCTCATTTCCTGCACAACGTCCGAATGTACGAGCGGGCCGGCGTCTGGAGCGAAAAATGGCACCTTGCCGGGCCGCTGCTGTCAAATCTTGGCGGTGTCGGCCCGGTAGTTGCCGCCTTTGGGGCCGCCGTACTCGCTCGCCGCCGATGGCTGGCCCTGCCCGCCGCGGCAGCTGCCCTGCTCCTGTACTTAGCCGTGATGTTCGCCCCTGATGACTGGCTAATGATTACCCGCCCAGGCGCCGCCGGGGGCATCCACTTGGAAAACCTGCTCTTCGGAGGGTGCGGAATGGCCCTCGTGGGGATTGTCCTGGTCACCGCCGTGAGACTGTTGGGCGGCCGCTGGCGGCGGCCGGACCTTTTCCTCGTTGCTTGGTGGTTGTTGGAAGTCGCCGGCTACTTCGCATTAACGCCTTTCCCGGCCGTGCGTCGGGTGCTAGGGCTCGTGGTCGTCTCGACGCTGTTGGCCGGGCGCTGGGCGATTGTCCGCCGGCACCTATGGCGCGGCTGGCCGGTCCATACGTTGGCCATCCTGAACGTGGCCCTCGGCGGCATGGTGGCGCTGGTGGACTGGCAGGAGGCGATGGTGCAGCGACGCGCCGCCGAGCGCTCCGAGGCGATCATTCGTGCCCGCGACCCGCACGCCACCATCTGGTATGTCGGCCACTGGGGCTTTCAATTCTACGCTGACCGCGCCGGGATGAGGCCGGTCGTGCCGTGGTATCCCGCCTCGCCGGCGACCGCCGATCTGCCGCCCCCGACCTTACTGCGGCGCGGCGACTGGCTGGTCCACCCCGACCCGCGCATCCACAAGCAGGAAATCGAGCTTCCTGCCGACCGGCTGGCTTTTCTTCCCTTGCTGGTGTTCGGGGACCGGCTTCCCTTGCGGACAGTCATCTGCTACTACGGCGGTTCGGTGCCGGTGCAGCCGCAGCGCGGCCCGCGATTGCGCGTCGGGATCGCTCAGGTGACGGCCGATTTCTGGGCCCAGTCGAAGGGGCCATGACGGGGATGGAAGCAGCTTCGCAACGCGAGAATGCTGCCACGGACTGAACGGCAAAAAAAGAGGGGCCGCGGTCAGCCCCGCGCGGACCCACCCGGCGAGACTGTTACCCCCCAAGTACCGCGACCCCCCAATTCCCATCGACGCGGCTTTATGATTTATACCCGTTGATGTCGGCGAATGCCAATCCATTTTCGTCCGGTTCGCCTCACGGGTTTCGTCCACCTCGCCCCAAGGGTCGGCGCCGGCCGAAGGTGGGCCCGACCGGACATGGTTTCCCATCGTCTACCACCCGAGGGCCAGGAGTGGGCTCGGCCCGGCGCGCATGCGCCGATGGGCCGCCCGCTGGAGAAAGTGCTTGAAGGTGAGGCCAAATCCCGATGTAATGAAAACCGTCGCCACGGGACAACTTCGCGCTGAACGACGGAGCCGTCGGGGCACCGAGTGCCCCGACGGCCGAGATTGATTGAGCCTGAGAAAGCCAGCCATGAAACGCCTTGTTGTTGGTCTGTTGGTCATCGGTCTGGTGGTAGCTGGGCTGACGGTCGCCGAAGCCGAGGAGCCGCACCTGGACTTTGTCCGCGGCTTGCGGGAGAAAGGGTACGCCGACCTGGCGTTGGAGTATTTGCAGTTGCTGGGCCAGAAGGCGTCGAAAGAGATTGCCCAGGTGCTGCCCTTGGAGATTGCCAAGACCCGCTTGGCCCTGGCGGTCCAAGAGAGCAGCCAGGCAGCCCGCAACGCGCTCTACGCTCAGGTGCGTGCCGAGCTGGACAAGTTCATCAAAGACAATCCCAAGCATCCGCTGGTTTCATCGGCCAATTTGGAGATTGCCCGGGTGGTCTCCATGCAGGGCAAGGCCCTGTTGAGCCGGGCCAAACGACAGGACAGCCTCGTCGGGCGGCAGAACGATGCCGAGGCAGCACGCGCGATGTTTGCCGAAGCAGCCGGCCGATTGCAGGCCGCTGCCCAGCAAATCGGCACCCAGTTGGCGACGGCCGAGGGTGCCACCAAGGCAGCCCTGGAAAAGGCCAAGTTGCAAGCCGATTTTGACTTGGCCATCAACTGGCTTGACCAGGCGGAAACGTTCATGGGCGATGCCGAGGCGCTCAAGCGTGCCGAGGCTGTCGATAAGGCCTTGAAGCTCTTTCGCGACGTGGCGGATCGCGACGCCCGTAACCCGCTCTGCTGGCAGGCCCGGGCCTGGGCAGGGCGTTGCTACATTGAAATCCAAAACCCCGATGAGGCCCGGAAGGAATTCGCTCTGGTGGAGGAGGAAAAGTCCGACGCGGCCGACGCCGGCAAGCGTCTGGTCGGCTGGTTTCGCCTGATGCTTCCGCCGGACCCAGGCGACAAAAAACCCCTAGCCACACTGCAAACCCAGGCGGAGAACTGGCTGAAGCGATATGCCGCATACGCCAACACCCCGGAGGGGTACGGCGTCCGGTTCAAATTGGCGGAAGTCTATACCTCCCAGGCGCAGGCCATCCCCATGTTGGGGCCCATGAAGGACATTCCGCAGCAGGCAGCCCTCGACCTGTACGCCCGGGCGGAGCGGATTTACAAGGCCCTTCAGGATAGCGACAACGAGTACGCCCAGGAAGCGCGCATCAAACGGCTGAACATCATCCTGGTGTCCTCGGCGCAGCGCTCCCGTGGCGACATCGCCAAGCTGAAGAACTTCGACGAATGCTACGTCCGCGCCCAGTACGAAGCCGCGGTGATGGAAAGCGAGGAGAAGAAAGTCAACAGTTTCGCCGCCAAGCTTCCTCCCGACCCGCTGCCGGCGGATCGGGAGAAGCTGGCGGCCATGCAGAAAAAACTCGCCGAGGATCGGAAAAAACACTTGCAGAGCATCATTGAAGCCCTGAACCGGGCCTTGCAGCTGGCTGACGCCAAGGTGCCCAAGCAGGACCTGATCGATGCCCGTTACATGCTGGCTTACGTCTACTTGACGGTCAACGATCCCTACCGCGCGGCGGTCGTGGCCGAGCACCTGGGACGCTCGGAGTTGAAATCGCCCCGGGCAGGAGGGGCCTTGGGGACGGCCATCGCCGCCTATGCCCAACTCATTGCCAAGGCGGAAGCGCGACTTGAAGCAGAGAAGGCCAACAACGTCAAGAGCCCGCTGATTCCCGTCCTTCAGCAAGACATCGCCTCTGACCGGGAAAGGCTGAGACAAACGGCTGTCTTCATGGAAAAGCATCTGCCGGACGACCCGACTACCGACTTCGCGCGCCATCAGTTGGCGGGGCTGCTGCTTCGGGAGAGAAAGCCGAAGGAGGCCATCGAGGTGCTGCGGCGCGTGACTCCGGGTTACAACTACATCGCTCAGGCGCGCTTTCAGGAATTTCAAGCCATCCAGGAATTGCAGCGCGAACACGAAAACAACAAGACGTTGACCCCGGAATTGCGACAAGCGTTCCAGAAGCAGGCCATGCAAGTCCTGGCGAGCATTCCCGACACTGTCGAAGGCTCCGACCCGGATATCACCAACGTCTATATCATGGCCAAGCTGCAACTGGGGCAGATGCTCTACGAAGCCGGGAAGTTTGACGAAATCGAGGCCATGGTGGACAAACTGGCGAAAAAGTTGCCGACCATGCGCATGACCCAAAAGGCTCGCGAGGACTTGGTGCCGCGCGTCGCCGCTATCGGCTTGTACGCCCGCTACGGTAAGGCGAAGGCGCAACTCGCCGCGGGTGACTTCGCCAAGGTCATCCAGACGACTGCGCCGGCCGTGGAAGACCTCAAACGTCGCCAACCGGGGGAGGACAAATATGCCAGCCTGCGGCGGGCGGTCGTGGTGCTGGCGATTCGCGCTTACGTTCAGGAGGGGAAGACCGACGAAGCTTTGCGGCTGCTGGAGCTGCTGCAACAGGCCGCGGCCGACGATCAGGAGAGCGGCGGAGCAGCCACCATTTTCCTGCAAGTCATCCAGGAGCTGAAAAACCAGATCGAGGAACTCCAGCAAAAAGGCAACGCCGGCGAGGAACAGCTGGCCAAGGCGAAGGCTAGCATCCTGGCCTTCCTCAACTCGGTATCGAAAGCAAAAAACCTTGCCCCGGATACGGTCCTCTACCTGGCGAACAGCTACGCCAACTTGGGTCAAAGCGACCAGGCCGCGGCGTTGCTCGACCGTATCGAGCCGCCGCCGAAGGAGGCACCGAAACCTCCGCTCCCCTTGACTGCTGCCGAACAGGCCGACCCGAAAAAGGTGCAGGAACACGAACAGAAGACCGAGGAATACCGCAACCTCTTACAGGAACATCAGCGGAAGATAACGCTGTACAATACGGCCCGGATCATGCGCGTTCGTGCCCTGCGCCTCGGGGCCCGGGAGCTGGAGGGGGAGAAACGTCAGGAAGCGCTCAAGAAGGCCTTTCAACTCATGAAAGACATGTTCGCCGAGAAGGAAAAAGGTGAGAAAGAGGGTTGGGCCAGCCGAAGCCTGGATGCCCAGCGGGAGCGCCTGCTATTGCTCGAAGACATGGAATTGTACGGCGGCTCTGACGGCGCCATCCTCGGTTGGAATGACCTGATGAAACGGCTTAATCCGCAAAATAACCCCAAGAACGAAGAGCCTTACTTCGATTGCTATTACCACCTCACCTATTGCTTCTATAAGAACGCCCTGAAGATGCCCGACGGCCCCAAGAAGGTGGATGCCATCAAGCGGGCAGCAGGCTTCATTGTGAAGCTGGAAACCAACAAACCGAACCTCGGCAGCGACGTGCTCAAACAGCGCTACATCGACCTGTTGCGAAAAGAAGCGCCGCTTCGGGAACAATACCTCGCCCAGGGAGGCAAGCTCCTCAGCGGGTTGGAAGAACCGGCTAAAGTGAGCCAGTGATCTCACGGGCCCTTGGTCCTGGCTGCGGCCGGGACCAAGGCATGGAAACGGACCATTATCCCCATTGCAGGAATGACCACCCATGAAGCGCATCGCCTGGACTGTCCGTCTGCTGGTTGCGATTCCCCTGTTCGCTGTGGGGGTCGCTCGGGGCCAGGACGAGGTTCGTTATTTCGATCGGACGAAAAAGGCGGAAGTCACCGTCACCGGGACCATTCAGGAGGAAAGCCCCGGTAGGATCGTCATCAAGAGTGCTACCGCCGGGGGCGGCCGGGAAATCCCCGCCGGCGACGTGATCGACGTGGTGTACCAGGTGCGCCCGGCATTGACGCTGGACTATCGGCGAGCGCGGACCAAGGAGGCGGCCCTGGAGAAAGCCGAGGAGGCCAAGCGGGTTGACGCCCTGAAGGAGGCGCTGAAAGAGTACACCGACTTTGCCGGCAAGGTGGCCGACGTGAAGCCGTTGGCCCGGCATATCGACTACAAAATCACCCGGCTCAAGCTCCTGCTCGCCGCCGAGGACCCGAACCAGGCCGATGCCGCCCTCAGTGCCTTGGCCGATTTCAAGAAGAAACATCCCGGGGGTTGGCAGATCGTTCATGTCAGCCGGTTGCTGGCCTCCCTCCAGGAAGAGAAAGGGGATTATCTCGAGGCCGCGGCGACGTTTGACGAGTTGGCGAAGACGCCGGGGATTTCCCGCGAGATCCAGCAGGAGTGTGAACTGCGCGCCGCCCAGGCCCTGACCCGGGCCAAAAGGTTCAAAGAAGCCGAGACCCGCCTTCGCAACTCCCTGCGATCACTGTCGGCGACCGACCCGCAAGCGACGCGGGTGCAGATTTTCCTGGCGCAATGCCAGGCAGGCAACGGGCAGCTGCAAGAAGCCGTCAACGACCTGACGGCCATCATCGACAAGGTCTCCGACCCGCAGCTGAAGGCGATGGCCTACAATACTCTGGGCGATTGTTACCTGTTGGCCGGGCGGTCCAAGGACGCCCTGTGGAGTTACTTGTGGGTCGATGTCATCTACCATCAGGACAAGACCGAACATGCCCGGGCGATGGCGCAGTTGGCGAAGCTTTTCGAGGAACGCCAGGACGAAGCGCGCGCCAAAGAATACCGGGAGCGCCTCGCCAAGACGAAGTAAGCCGTCGGCTGGCCCCCGCCGCCGCACCGCTCCCCGGTAATCCCCGGGAGCCTTGCCGTCATGACCACTTCTTGTCCCCGGCTGGCACTCCTGGGAGGACCACCGGTGCGGCCAAGCGGCCCGCCCGGTTGGCCGACCGCCGACCCAGCCGTCGAAGCGGCCTTGGCCCAAGCCCTGGCTGACGGCTCCTGGGGCCGGTACCACGGTGAGTGGGCTGGGCGCCTCCAGAGGGAACTGGGAACATTCTTCGGCTGCGACGTCCTCCTGTGCGGCAGTGGTACCTTTGCCGTTGAGGTCGCGCTGCGAGCCCTGTCGATCTCGCCTGGGGATGAGGTGCTCCTGTCGGCCTATGACTACCCGGGCAATTTCCTGGCGATCCATGCCATCGGTGCCCAGCCGGTTTTGGTCGACGTCCATCCCGAGAACTGGAACCTGGACCCGGCCAGCTTGCCGGCCGAGGCCGGGCCGCGCGCCCGGGCCATCCTCGTCTCGCATTTGCACGGCGGACTGGTGCCGATGCGCGAGGTGATGGCATGGGCTCGGGAACGGCGCTTGAAGGTAGTGGAAGACGCGGCCCAGTGTCCTGGCGCCGTGGTCCAAGGGCGGTTGGCGGGCACTTGGGGCGAAGTAGGAATCCTGAGCTTCGGTGGCTCGAAGCTGCTGACTGCCGGGCGCGGCGGCGCCCTCCTGATCCGTGACGAACAGGTCCGCCAACGAGCCCGCCTCGTCCTTCATCGCGGCAACGAGGTCTGTCCACTGTCCGAACTCCAGGCCGCCGCCCTTCTCCCGCAGATTGCCCGTTTGCCGGAGCGTCACGCCCGCCGGCGGGAGATGGTGGCCCGACTAAGCCAATGGCTGGCTGACATTCCTGGGCTGCGGCTGTTCCGCAACGCGGCGGAGGACTGCGACCCGGCGTTTTACAAAGTCGGTTTTCAACTTCGTGAAGCGCCTCAAGGCGTGCCGCGATCCCGGCTGGTGGCCGCCCTCCGGGCCGAGGGGATCGCCTTCGACGAAGGCTTTCCCGCGTTACACGTCGGCCGATCGCCTCGCCGCTACCGAAGCCTCGGCCCGCTCGATGAGGCAACCCGGGCCCACCAGGGCGTGCTGGTGCTGCACCACCCTGTCCTGCTTGGCTCCGACGACGACGTCCGCCAAGTGGCGGAGGCCATCTCTAAAGTGTGGAGTCAGGCCCACGAGCTGAGATGAAGGGCCGAGCACCAGGCCCCTGGCAGACCGAGGTTGGTCAACCGGCGCTTGCCAACTCCTCGGCAACAATGACGTCGCCGCGCCGTGCGGCTTGCAGGTAAAGGTCCGCCAAGGCGGGGAACCAATCGCGGACCAGGGCCAACTCGTCGGCCCGTTCTTCCGGCCCCGCCAAGCACGGGAGCGAGAGCAAGTCATCCGGTGACCAGGATTGGGGATCGACGGACGCCAGATAATCGGCAAGCCGACGGACGTCGGTGGGGTCATTCCAACCGGCGTGCTCGGGACGATAAATTGCTCCGCCGAAGACCAGATCGCGGCTGCCGAAGTGGGCCTGTTGGATGGGAGCAAACTCGTTCCGTGGGCCGTCGGGCGGCGCCGTGGGTGCCAGTAGGCAGCGTAAAGTTTCCGGAGAAGTCAGGATTTCGGGAATGTCGCGCGCCCCAAAGAAGAGGATTTCCCCGACCAGGGCACGCCAGCGCGCGTGGTCGAAGCGAAGGCCCGCGACAACCTGCGCCAGGATGCTCGTCTCCACGGCGACACGATAGTGCTCGCCAAAGGTCATCATCGCCGGCCGCAGGCGGTTGCAGAGTTCGACGGCGGCGGCGAAGCTTCGCCGCCGCCAACACTCGGCCAGCGTCGGACGCACGAGGCCCTCGAAGGTGGCCGCATCCCAAATCATGAAGTAAAGTGCCATCGTGGGAGGAGCCTGCTGGAAGGTCGGGAGATCAATCCCATGGCCCTGCGTTTGCTGGTCCTGGTGTTCGTTGTATTCCTTGGGCTGGCCTCGGTGCGCGGAGGGGCGGAGCGGAAGCCCTATCCGGCGACACGTCGGGAGAATGTCGTCGATCGGCTCCACGGCGTGGAGGTGGCCGACCCCTATCGTTGGCTGGAAGACGGCGACCACCCCGAGGTCAAGGCCTGGGTGGAGGCGCAGAATGCCTACACGCGGGAGGTGCTCGAGCAACTTCCCCACCGGCAAGCCATCCGCGACCGCCTCGATAGCCTGACCCGCATCGGCACGCTGGGCACCCCGGTGCCCCGGAAAGGCCGGTACTTCTACACCCGGCGCGACGGCACCCAAAATCAACCCATCCTCTACGTGCGGGAAGGACTGGAGGGGCCGGAGCGTGCCCTCGTGGACCCCAACGTCCTGGCGGCCGACGGCACCGTGGCGTTGGATTGGTGGTATCCCAGCCGCGACGGCCGGCTGCTGGCCTACGGCCTGTCGCGCAGCGGCGACGAACAATCGGTGCTCCACGTCCGCGACGTGGCCACCGGCCGTGACCTCCCCGACGTCATCGATCGCACCCGTGCCTGCTCGCTGGCTTGGCTCCCCGACGGCTCCGGTTTTTACTACACCCGCTACCCCGCCCCCGGCTCCGTCCCCAAGGGCGAGGAAAATTATCACCGCCACGTCTACCTCCACCGGCTGGGCGACGACCCAACACGTGACCGCCTGGTGTTCGGCCCTGGTCGGCCGGCCGAAGACTGGCCGTCGGTCGATCTCTCGCCTGATGGCCGCTGGTTGGTCGTGACCGAGCACCAGGGATGGGCCAAGTCGGAAATTTTTTTCAAGGACACCACTCGGCCGGAGGCCGAGTTTCAGCCGTTGGTCGAAAAGGTGCCGGCCATTTTTGAACCAGTCGTCCGCAATGACGTGATTTACATTCGGACCAACGACCAGGCGCCGCGTTATCGGCTGCTGCGGGTCGATCCTCTCCGCCCTGCCCGCGAGCACTGGCGCGAGATCGTCCCTCAAGGCCCCGACGTCCTCGAAGGGGTCGGGGCGATCGGTGACCTGCTGGTGGCGGAGTACATGGTCAAGGCCTCGTCTCGGCTCCGGCTCCTGAGCCGCGACGGCCAAGCCGTCCACGACGTCCCCCTGCCCACGCTCGGCACCCTGGCCGGGCTGGGCGGCGAATGGGACGGCCAGGAGGTCTTTTTCGGCTTTCAATCGTTCACGGTGCCGCCGAGCGTCTATCGCTTCGACTTTCGTTGGCTGTCCGGGGCCAGCGTCCCCGCCCCGGCCCTGTGGCAGCGCGTGCAGGCCGACATTGACCTTGCCGGCTACGACGTGGAACAGGTGGACTACCCCTCCAAAGACGGCACGCGGATCACCATGTTCCTGGCCCACAAAAAGGGCCTGCCGCGCGATGGCAATAACCCGACGCTCCTCTACGGTTATGGCGGCTTCAACATCAGCCTGACCCCGATGTTCAACCCCAGTCGCTTCCTCTTCCTGGAGCGGGGGGGCGTGTTGGCCATTCCCAACCTGCGCGGCGGGGGCGAGTACGGCGAAGCCTGGCACCAGGCCGGCATGCTCGGCAACAAACAAAATGTGTTCGACGACTTCCTCAGTGCCGCCGAATGGTTGATCCGCGAGCGGTGGACCAGCCCCCGCCACTTGGCCATTCAGGGAGGGTCCAATGGCGGCCTTTTGGTGGGGGCGGCGCTCACCCAGCGCCCCGAGCTGTTTCGCGCGGTCGTCTGTCAGGTGCCTCTCCTCGACATGGTGCGGTATCACAAGTTCCTCATCGCCCGCCTGTGGATCCCTGAATACGGCAGTGCGGATGATCCTGAACAGTTCCGCTGGTTGTATGCGTATTCCCCTTACCACCGGGTAAAGGACGGGACGAGCTATCCGGCCACCTTGATTGCCACCGCCGAGTCTGACAGCCGTGTCGATCCCCTGCATGCGCGCAAGATGGTAGCGCGGCTTCAGGCGGCAAGCCGCGGCGAGGCCCCGATCCTGCTGCGGTTAGAAACCAAGGCGGGGCACGGGGCGGGCAAGCCGCGAAGCAAACAGCTGGACGAGCTGACCGACGTGTGGAGTTTTCTTTTCTGGCAGCTAGGAATGAAGGTTTGAGACCGGTGCGTGGGGGCAGGGCGATGGCGCGTCCGCGCCGCCGGGCGTGGCCCGGCGGCGATCAGCGCACCTCGGCGACTTCCGGCGACGGCAGCGACGGGGAGGCGCTTGGCCCACCGGCGGCCGGCCGCACCGCCGCTTGAAGCAGCAGCACCGCAGCGCCTGCCACCAGGCAGCAATCGGCGACGTTAAAGACCGGCCATTCGATCCAGTAAAAGTAGAGAAAATCGCGGACGCCAAGGAAAACGATGCGGTCGAACAAGTTGCCGAGGGTACCACCGAGGATGAGGCCCAAGGCGGCTGCCAGCCACGGGTCGCGGACCGCATGGCGGCGCAGGCTCCAGCCGGCGATCAGCACCGCGGCCAGGGCGCTGATGGCCGTGAACACCCCGTTGGCCAGGTAGACATAATTCCGCCCCAGGCCGAAGACGGCCCCATGATTGACCTTGGGGAGGAGGCCGCCGTTGAGTCGTTGCAAAGGGGCGGCCCAGTGGTTCGGGTCTGGGGGCACGTCAGTGAATTGGGCCAGGAGGCGGAAGGCCCCGGGCACGACTTCAAATTCGCCGTACAGCCGCTGCGACCGGACCGCCTCCGCGTACAGCCAGCGGAAGGCGACGTACTTGCTTCCCACGTCGAGGACCAGACCGAGGAGGGCCAACGTCCACAGGACTCGGCGGTAGGACGGTTCCGCATTCATGGGCGCAAGCCCTGTTCGAGTTTCCGGGCGCAGGACACGCAGCATCGGGCGTAGGGGATTTCCTTCAGACGAGCTTTGGGAATGAGTTGGTTGCATTCTTCACACCGCCCGAAGGTTCCGCGTTCGATTCGTTCCAGCGCGTCGTCGATTTCCTGAAGGCGTTCCTCCTCGTTGCGCAAGAGGCTGAGGGTGTTTTCCTGCTCGAAGTTGTCGCTGCCGAGGTCGGCCATGTGGATCGGCATGTGCGACAGGTTGTCGCTCCCAATTCCTCCTTTGCCCAGGGCTTCGTCTGTCAGGTGATTCACGTCCTTGGTGAGCCGATCGCGCAGTGCCAACAGCTGCCGCCGATAAGCTTCCAGTTCGGCTTTGGTCATGTTGGTCCTCGAAGTGAGAGCCCGGATTGCCAGTTTCTGCCCGGAAATTTCACGATAGCCCGCCCGCGCGCCAGCGTCAAGGACGGCAACGTCCCGCGCCGCCGACCGTATAGCGGCAACCGAGCGGCGCTGCAAGCCCGGCGGGGCGAACCTGTCGGTTGGAGCAGGGTGGCGCGCCCCAGGCAGCGCCATTTCCCCACTCCCCGCCGCGCCGATTTATCGTTTCGCGCATGGCTGGGCGCGCAGCGTGGGGGAAACGATGAGTCGCCCGGCGCGCCCGACAGGCGTCGCCCATCCTCGCCCGAGCGCGAACCGACCGCTCCCTCGCCGCCACACCCTTGGCCCGCCGAAGTCTGGAGGGACACCCGGTCGGCGGGCAGGGTCGGTTCGCGAGGACCGGTTCGGCAAAACCGGCCGGCCTGGGAAAAAGGATACGACCACAAAGGGGATGATGACCCGGCGGGTTGGAGCGATCAGGGGCCACTGAAATGGGCGGCCGACTTCTTAATTCTCGAGGTTTCCCTTGACCGGCCCTCGAAAGGGGGGAAGAATCGCTTGACACCATATTGAGGTTCCCCCTGGCGGCACCAGACGATATGGTGTCGTGCCGGCTCGGCCGTTCCCACAGTTGCGATCTTTCATGTCAGGCACCGTCGGATCGAGCCGCTCCGAAGCGGGCAACCATTTTCTGCCCCATTTGCTTCGACCGGGAGACAGACGAGGCGAATCGTGCGCGCCGGGCCTTGGATAGGGGTGTTGGGTAGCTGTCTGCTGGCCGGGTGCGTCGGCTTCGGAAAAAAACCGCCGTCCGCCGGTGGGGAGTTAGCACGCCCGACGGGTGGGATCAACCTGCCGCGGCTGCCCGGCGCGCCGCCGCCGCCGGCCGTGCCGCCGACGCCGCCGGAGGCTCTGGCCGCGGCCAGCGGCATCCTGGCGGGACAAGTGCTGGACGCCTACAATCGCCGTCCCCCTCCGACGTACATCCAAGTGTCTCTGGTCGATGACGGCGAGAAAGCCGAGCCCATCGAAGTGGCGGCGGACAAAGAGGGGTTTTTTACCATCCAAGGTCT
>JANWYO010000244.1 GCA_025055215.1 Gemmataceae bacterium | reverse complement strand
TGACGTGTCCCACGATCCCGAGGACCAGAAAGCCCAATCCGTCGACGAGGCAATACACGCCCCGGCTGAGGCCGATCCACCGCGCCAGGTACAGGGAAAATGAGGCGAGCCCCAGGCCCAGGCCGACGGCCAGACTGACTTGCAGCCCGAGTAACGCGAGTTCCCGAGGCCGCTCTCCCCACCAGCTGCGGAGCAGCGCCCACGCTGCCCAGATCGGCAGGACCAACGCCACCAGTGCGCCGAATGTCATGGTTCCTCGACTCGGTAGCACTTGACGCCGTTGCCCAGGTCCTGGACCAAGGCGAAGCGATGCCGCAACTCCTCGGGTGGCTGAACCGCGGGATCGCGGAAATTACCGAGCACCCACCGGCAACTACTGCCGGCAACGAGGATGCGCGGGGCGAGGACATACTGCGTCAGGTAGAAACTTCCCGGGTCTGGGGGCTGACCCGCAAAGTTGTCGATGTAGCCGATCACTTCCCCCGCGGGCAGGCGCAACCCGGCGAAGCGCTCGTGCTCATAATGTTGGATGGCCTCAAGCGGGACGGAGAAAAAGTGGCGCGGGCCGAACGCCGCCGAGCGGAGCAGCACCTTCGTCGCGCTGAAGAGGATGAAGGCTGCCAGGAGCGTCACACCGAGTGTCGTCCGCAGTTGACCCATGCTGTCGCGTTCCTGGCACGCCCGCCACGCGCTCGGCCGCTGCCCCGCCGGGGCAGCGGCCGAGACGGACATGGCCCCGGCTACCTTCTACGATGACGCCAACAACCGAGTTCCCATGGTCCTCTTGAGGCGCTTCTGATGCAGCAGCCTTCGCTCGACCAACCCTCGACCGAGGCCGGCTCGGCGACCGGCTTCCGCATGGAGCCTCTCTATTGGCTCTTGCCAGCGGTGCCCCTGGTCATCGTCCTGGAATATGCCCACGCCCCCGCCATGTGGGTGTTTCTCGCCTCGTGCGTGGCCATCATCCCCTTGGCCGGCCTCATGGGTCAAGCAACGGAATGCCTCGCCGAGGCCCTCGGATCGGGCATCGGCGGCTTGCTCAACGCCACCTTCGGCAACGCCGCCGAACTGATTATCGCCCTCGTCGCCCTCACCCGCAACGAGGTCATGCTGGTTAAAGCGTCGATCACCGGCTCGATCATCGGTAATGTCCTTCTGGTCCTCGGATTGTCGATGCTTGCCGGCGGTCTGCGCTGGCGGAAGCAGCTGTTCAACCGCACCGCTGCCAGCATGGGGGCCACCCTACTGGCCCTGGCGACGTTCGGGTTGATCGTCCCGACTGTCTATTATCACCTCCTGGAGGCCGATCCGCACGTCCGCCAAGCCCTGGGAGACCGAAATCGGCCGATTGAGCTGATCAGTGAGGAGATTGCCGCCTTGTTGGCCCTGACCTACCTCCTCAGCTTGGTCTTCAGCCTGCACACTCACCGCCACCTGTTTGCCGAGACGGAGCCGACGGAGGCTGGACATGCCGTCGTTGCTCCTTGGAGCCTACGTACTGCGGTGGTCGTCCTGGCGGTGTCCACGGCCCTGATTGCCTGGATCAGTGAGTTTCTCGTCGGTTCCGTCGAAGGGGCCAGGCATGCTCTCGGCATGAGCGAGGTGTTTGTCGGCGTCATTGTGGTAGCCGTCATCGGCAATGCCGCCGAGCATTCCACCGCCATCCTGATGGCCATGAAAAACAAGATGGACCTGGCGGTCAACATCGCCGTTGGCAGCGGGATCCAGATTGCCCTGTTCGTGGCCCCGGTGCTTGTCTTCGCCAGCGTCCTGATGAACACCCAGCCGCCGCTCGACCTGCACTTCACCCTGATGGAGGTGGTGTCCGTGGTCATCGCCATCGTGGTCGTCGCCTTGGTGGCCCAAGATGGCGAAACACACTGGATGGAAGGCGTGATGCTCCTTGTGGTTTATGTCATGATCGCCCTGGCGTTTTACCACCTCCCGGGGAAGCTGTGAGCCGTGTTGGCCGTCTAAGAGCGGTCTGGTGGCCGAGCTTCCCCCCGGCGAAAACGATGGGAGTAATGGCGGTCGTAGAGTCGGCTCGGCCGGGCCGTGGCTGGCTCCAGCATCGGGCCGACGAGGATCAGGGCGCTCAGATGGATGTCGGCGGAACGCAGGGTGTCGGTGAGCGTGGCCAGGGTACAGTGCAGGAAGCGCTCATCGGGCCACGACACGCGGTAGGCAACGACGACGGGGGCCTCCGGGCCATAGTGGGGGATGAGAGCGTCGGCCACTGCGGACGCTTGGGCGGCGCTGAGGAACAGGACCATGCCGACCCGGTGCCGCGCCAGCTCAGCCAGCGATTCGTTGGGGGGTAAGCCGGTTCGACCGGCGGCGCGGCACAGGATGACGGTCTGATTGGCCCCTGCGGGGGTCAGCTCGATGCCTAAGGCGGCGGCGGCCGCGGTGAACGACGACACCCCGGGCACCACCTCGTAGGGGATGGCCAACTCCTCGAGCCGTCGCATCTGCTCGGCAATGGCCCCGTACAGCGTTGGGTCACCGCTGTGGACCCGGGCAACGTCCAGTCCCGCCGCGTGCGCTTCCTCCATGTGTCCGATGATCTGCTCGAGGTGCAAGGCCGAGGTGTCGATGAGCGTGGCCCCAGGGGGAGCGACGGCGACGACCTCGCGTGGCACCAGCGAGCCGGCGTACAGACACACCGGGCAGCGAGCGATCAACCGCTGACCGCGCACGGTCAGCAGATCGGCTGCTCCCGGTCCCGCGCCAATGAAATAGACCGTCACACCTCGGTCCTCCGCGCCAACGCCACGGTGACGCCCTTGCAGATCTGCTTGGGAACGACTAACTCAGCGGTGCCGGCCGCCAACATGGCGGCCGGCTCGGCGACTCCGCCGACGCCAATGTGCCGCCGCACCGTCTCGCTCGGCGTGGGCAGGTTGCCGACGGCCGCCAGTTCCTCCAGCGTGAAGCACCGCAGCTCGACGCCGTGCCGCGCGACGAAGTCCCGCAGTCCCGGCTCACCGGCCTTGAGCGTGGCTGTGGCTACCAGCCCCAGCGACTCGGCGGCCCAGCCGTGTCGCTGGCAAACCCGCTGGAACGCCTCCTCGATGTCGTCGCCGCACACGCCGCGGCGGCAGCCGACCCCTAAGACGAGACTTGGGGGCCGATAAATCACCCGCGGACAGGCCGCCGGCCGACAACACCGATCCGTGATGATCAAAGCCGCCGCCCAACCTTCGCCCGGCTCCGAGGCGACTCGCTGAAAGGTGGCTGGCCAATCACCCCACTCGGTCCACCAGTCACTTCGGCCGCATTCCTGCCAGACGGCCACGGGCTCACCACGGACCACCGCGGCGGCGACTTGTGTCAAGTCGCTGTCAGGAGCGATGCGCCAGCCCCACGATTGCCCGACCAGGTCCACGGCGGGAAGTCCCAAAACGTCGCTGGCGGTTGTGACGACGGGCGCCGCCCCGAGGGCGTGGGCCACTTCCCGAGTCAGGTCGTTGCCGCCAGCCTGATGGCCCCCAAGGACACTGACCGCAAAGCGGCCGGCTTCATCGACGACGACCACAGGGGGTTCCTGCTGCTTGGCCCGCAAGTGCGGGCCCAGCAGCCGCACCACGATCCCCAGGGCCATGACGCACACCAGGGGCCGACCTGCCCGAAACAATTCGGGCAGCATTTCCCGCGCCCGACCGGCACCGTCGAGTACCTCGCCCCGACCCAAGCCGGCGTGCAACCGCAGAGCCAATTGCCGACCCCGCGGAGTCAGCACCACGATCGCTGGGTCAAGCGACGACGGACTCCGGCTTTTCGGCATCAACGATGAAGACCCCCCGCTGCGGTTTCAGGCCCGTACAACGCCCCAAGGCGTCGCTCCGGGCCACGTGCAGCTCGGTGACGCTGAACGGCCAATGCCAGCCACGAAGGCGCTGGACCGCCTCCGTCAAATGCTCCAGGGTCACGAACGTGGCTAACAGCTGCCCTTGGGCCAGAAGTTTTTTTTGCGCCAGGTCCAGGATGCCGGATAGATGATCCCCCGACCCTCCGATAAATATGTAGCGCGGCAGGTGCTTCTCCTCGGCCAGGGCGGCGGGGGCCGTCCCCTCCACGACGCGGACGTTGTAGGCGTCGAACCGTTCCCGATTCTGCTGGATGAAGGCAACGCGTTTCGGGTCGGCCTCCACGGCCACCACCTCGAGTTGCGGTCGGAGCACCGCGACCTCGATAGACACGCTTCCCAGACCGGCGCCAATGTCCCAGAAGACGTCGCCCGGCTTGGCGGGTGACGCCAGCTTGGCGAGCAGCACGGCCCGCACCTCCTGGCGCGTCAGCATTTCCGGCGCCTCTTCGGGACGCGCAAAGGCCGTGTCCGGAATCCCGGGGACCAGACTGCGGTAATGTTCCAGCTCGGCGACCGGCAGGGGGGAGCGGGTCCGCTGAAGGACCAGGTAGTTCAAGGCGGCGAAGCGCTGGCTGGCCAGTTCGCTGAGGTTGGGCCAATGGGTGACGCGCTCTTCTGGCGAACCGAGGTTCTCGCCCACCGTCGCTTCGTAGTCGTTCAGCCCGTAACGGAGGAAGAACCGCGCTACCGCCGCCGGGCTTTCACCATCGAGCGTAAACAGACCAATGCGCCGTCGCCCCAGCAGCGGAAGGAGGGTCGCCCGCAGGTCGCGGCCGTGGATGCTGCTCAGGGCCGCATCCTGCCAGGTGACGCCGGCCCGGGCAAAGGCCAGCTGCATGGCACTCAGCGCCGGTTCGATCCGCACCTTGCTCGGCCCCAACATACTGACCAGCGACGTGCCGATGCCGTAAAAAAGTGGGTCGCCGGAAGCCAGCACCACGCACCGCTGCGTCAGGAACCGCTTCCACAGCTGGTCGAGCAACTCCGGGAGATTGTCCTTGATGACGAAGCGCTCGCCCCGTGCCGCCGGGAAATAGCGGAGGTGGCGCTCGCCGCCGGCCAGGAAGTCGGCAGCGGCGATGTGCTCAATCTGCTCGCGCCGTAAGCCGGCCGGTCCATCCGCCCCAATGCCGATGATGTGGATCGCGGGATGTACCACCTTCTGTTCCGTGGCCAAGGCATCCCCCCAAACTCGTTCAAGCAGCGGGTACAGCGGCGCGGCCGAGAACACGGCCGTCGAAATCAACCAGGACGACTTCGATGGCGACTTGCCGGGCGGCGGCAACGCAGCGCTGCGCCGCCAGTTCGCACAGACGATTATAAAAGCGGCTGAAGCCGGCGGCTTCGATCAGTTCCTGCACATGGCGTGCGGTGTTCGCATGGCGGATGGCCGTGACGAGGCTGGGGGGCGCGCCGAGGTCGGCGGCCAGCTCGGCCAGGAAGCCGCAGTCAACCTGATGGCCGGCCACGTGCGACTGCATGTGGCCGGCCGCCGTCTTGGACAGTTTGCCGATCATGGCGCACAGGGTGACACGGGGCACCCCGCGTTGGGCGGCCCGCTGGATGCTGGCGCCGGTGAAGATGCCCATCTGCACAAACGCCAACTCCGGGAGGTGAGGAAAGAGTCGGCGAGCGAAGGTCTCACTGCGGCCGCCCGTGGTCAGCACCAGGTGGCCGACGCCGTTGGCGGCGGCCACGTCGATCGCCTGATAGACCGACGCCCGCCAGGCCGCCGTGGACATCGCCCGCACAATCCCCGTCGTGCCCAAGATCGACAGGCCGCCGATGATCCCCAGGCGGGCGTTGAAGGTCCGGCGAGCCAGCTGCTCGCCGTTGGGAACGCTGATCGTCACTTCGACGCCGGGATCAGGTTGCTCGCTGCCGAGGATGTCGCCGACGGCCTGGCGGATCATGCGCTGCGGCACTGGGTTGATCGCCGGGCTGCCGACAGGCAGCTCCAGGCCCCGTCGCGTCACCACCCCGACCCCCGTCCCTCCCCGGATGTGGACGCCGGCGGCGGGTACGCGGCGGACGGTGGCAAAAATTTCGGCGCCATGGGTCACGTCCGGGTCATCCCCCGCGTCCTTGACGACGCCCGCGCTGGCGCTGTCGGCCTCGTAGACCAGCGTGTTGATCGGTATTTGCAAGGTTCGGCCAATCGGCAACCAGATCGAGACGGTCTCGGGCCAGCCCTGGTCGAGGAGGACGAGGCACGCGGCCTTGGCGGCCGCGGCAGCCGCTGTCCCCGTGGTAAAGCCCTCCCGCCGACCCTGCGGTTGGCGCGGCGGCACGGTGTGGCCGCGGACAATCCGCTGTGGCGAACGGGACATGATCGTCAACCGGCCCCGTCGAGTTGTTGCTGCACAAAGGCACGCAGGGAGGTCACCCAATCAACGAAGTGGCGCCAGGCCCTCGGCCCCTCGCACCACCATTGCAGACGAACGTGAGGCGACACGTCGTAAGTTTCCAACCCGAAAAACTCGCCGTCCAAGCCGGCCCGCTCGGCACACCCGACGACCGGAATGGCCAGCTCCGCCCCGCGGTCGAGGAATTGGCGGAGTTCCTCGTCCGGCAGGGTCGCGTCCCGAACCCGGATCGTCGGCCGGCAGGGGCCGCCCGCCGGAAATCGTGGCAGCCGCTCGAGGTCTTGGTCGCGGTCCCAGACCACTTCGCGGACCAGCGGGCCCGCTCCCGGCGGCGTTTTTTTCCCGGGGGTCAGGATCGTCCAACTCCGTTGCGGGCCGTGGGCGGGATACTGCCACAAGCGTAGGACGGAACCAAAGCGGCGGATCGGGTCGCGTGGTTCGATTTCCTTCGGATGTTCCAGCAGCCGCCAGGCCTGTGCCTCCAACTCGGCCAAGCCATATTCGACGGAAGCGCTCATGGACTTTGCCAGAACTCGAGCAAGGCATTGAGGGCAGCTGCCGTGACCGCCGAGCCACCTTTGCGGCCCACACAGCTAAGGTACGCGACGTGCCGTTGGGCGAGCAAGCGGCTTTTGGCCTCTTCCACGCCTACGAAACCGACAGGCATGCCGACGACCGCCCGGGGACGCCATCCCTCCTGCTCGATCAGCCGCACCGCCTCGTCGAGGGCCGTGGGAGCATTACCGATGGCGAGCAGCGGGTTGGGGTGCCGTCGCGCCACCAGGCGAATGCCAGCGGCGGAGCGCGTTAAGCCGGCAGCGGCGGCCAACGTCGCTGCCTCGGGGTCGTTCAAATAACAGACGACCGAGACGTTCGCCGTTCGGGCAGCGTGGCGGGCGATCCCCACGCGGACCATTTCTGTATCGACCGCAATTGTGATCGGTTGCCGCAGGGCCTGGGCCACGGCCTCGGCGAAATCGTCGCTCCATTTCAGTGTTTGAGCGAAGTCGAAATCGGCGCTGGCGTGGATCATCCGGCGGACAACGGCGAAGGCCCAATCGGGGAAGTGGTGCGGGCCCAGCTCCCGTTCGATAAGGGCAAAGCTCGCCTCGAGGATGCGCTGGTCCGTCATTGCTGGGAGAGACTGGGCGGGAGACGCCGCGGGGAGAGCGCCTGCGGCGGTGGCCGCGGAAGCTGGGGAGGTTGCGGCGGACGCCTGGATGTCGGAGGTGGTCGGGCCCGGCGGGGCC
>JANWYO010000219.1 GCA_025055215.1 Gemmataceae bacterium | reverse complement strand
TTAACGACCAACAGTCCTGCTGGATGAGGGGGGTACAGGACTCTTTAACTGCCGGATTACCGGACAAACTCGCTGTCCGGACATGCGTACGAACGAGGGGGGAAGTGCAAACGACCCGGAGATCAGGGGCATCCTGCCACTACAGGCGCTAGTGTAGGCTACACACCAGGAGTTGTCAAACCAAAAATCGAGTATTTTGCGACTTTTTCTCGCTCGATGCGAACGGGCAGGGCCGATGTCCTACTGGTCCTCGCATCCTTGCGCTCATTGGTCGGTTGCGGCGATACACTGTCCGCATGGATCCAGGCCGGAGACTCAATGTTTCGTAGGCCAGCCCTGGTGTTGATCGCTTTTTTCTTCCTTTGGCTGGTGCTCCTGCTCAGCCTGGTCCGTCCTCCGTACTTCTTGTTTCTCACGGATCCCGGGACGTTCTGGCACACCGTCGTCGGCGAACACATCACCAGTACTGGTCGGCTGCCGTATACGGACACCTTCAGCTTCACCTTTTTCGGCCGACCGTGGATCGCCCAGCAATGGTTGGCTGAGTGCGTCATGGCCTGGCTGTATGGCGTCGGCAGGCTCGACGGGTTGGTGCTGGCGGCGGCCGTGTTGTTGGCCGGCCTTTATACCTGGCTCGGAGGCCGCTTCCTGGACCACGGACTGCATTGGCTACCGACGGCGGTCCTGGTCTTCTTGACGATCGTCGCCAGCTGGTATCACTTCCATGCTCGGCCTCACCTGGCCAGCATCGTCCTCTTGGCGTGGACCTTCGCCCAACTCATCGACTATGAAGCCGGTCGGGTCGCCTCGCGATCCCTGTGGTGGCTGGTGCCGGTGTTCGCGCTTTGGACGAACCTGCACGGCGGCATGCTCGGCGGGACGCTCACCCTTGGGCTGGTTGTCGTCGGCTGGACTGGGTACCGCATCCTTGGATGGCCGGCACCAATCGCGAGTCGGCGGAACTGGCTGTTTGTTGTTTCCCTCGTTCTCCTGTGCGCACTGACTGCCTTGCTGAACCCTTATGGGACCAGGCTGCTGCATGTGTGGTTTTATTTGTCCGGCTCCAACCTGCTCCCCGAGTACATCAGCGAACACAAGCCCCTCGACCCGACGGACCGCGGCGACCGCTTTGTCCTCGTCCTGGCCGCCATCTATGTCTTCCAGCTGCTCAGTACCTGGCCGCATCGGCCGCGGGTCGTTTGGCTGGTTCCCCTGGTTTGGCTCTACTTCGCTTCTCAGCGGATTCGACACGGGCCGCTGTTCAGCGTGACCGCCAGCCTGGCGATGGCCGATATGCTCCCCTTCACGCTCTGGGCGCGGTGGCTGAAGGACCGCGGAAGTTTTTTCTTCACGCCCACCGGCCCCAGCCCCCAACCTCCGCCACCGACGTGGCTTGGCGTCGCTCTCCTAGTGCTCGGAGGCGGACTCGCCTTGCAAGCCTTTTCCTGTCCCGTGCCGTTGCTGGGTGCCGGCTGGGCGGAATTGCCGGCCATTTGGTGGCCGACCGATCACCTGGACGATTTGCAACACTACGTCGCCAGCGAGCGCCTCGCAGGCCGCCAGCCCCGCATCTTTAACGACATGCTTTTCGGCGGCTACCTCATCCGCTTCGTGCCGGAGCTGCCCGTATTCATCGACGACCGTTGCGAACTGTACGGCGACGACTTCCTTCGACAGTTTTTGGAGGCAGAAGCCAGCGACCCGGCTCAAGCCGGGCGCTGGGTCGAACAGTACGGCATCGGTCTGGCACTGCTGCCGCAAGCCTCAGGCTACAACCGCTACTTTGACTCAGCCCCGGGCTGGGAACGGCACCAGGCGCGCCCCTACGG
Source organism: Gemmataceae bacterium (assembly GCA_025055215.1). Taxonomy (GTDB): domain Bacteria; phylum Planctomycetota; class Planctomycetia; order Gemmatales; family Gemmataceae; genus JANWYO01. The sequence continues at coordinate 9,632 of JANWYO010000219.1, read as the reverse complement.
GCCCATCCTTTATCGCCGGCGGGCAATGTCAGCCGAGGGTCATCGGAGGGACGAGTAGACTGTCCGCCGCTGGAAGTCACACTCCGGCAGAGACCCCTGGGCAGTGCGAGAGGCGGGAGTCGAACCCGCACGGGTTGCCCCACTGGATCCTAAGTCCAGCGCGTCTGCCAGTTCCGCCACTCTCGCAGTCCCGCCAGATCGGGAGTATGTTCCTCGACCTGATACGTCCAAGGCTACGCTCTTCTTTCGTCGTGGCCGTCGGCAGGTCGGGCACGCAGCCCGTCCGAATTCGTCCGTGTCGGCGAAGACCCACCGCTCCGGCCGGACGACTTCACTCCCACTTGGACCACGACAACACAAACGCCACGGCCACGCAATGGCAATTGTACGACTTCGCCGGGACCTGCCACGGCCCAGGCGTAGCCCTGCGTTGCTGGCAGCAGCCCAGCAAAGCTCGAGTCGTGCTCCGATTGGCTGGGGCAATTCCTCCATCTTCTGTTGCCACTGGTCACGTTCGGCCTGATCCTGGCCAACTTAGTGGCCGCCTTAGCTATCTGGTTTCGCAGCCAACGGACCCTGAACGCCCTCTGGCTGACTCTGGTGCAGGTCCCGCTGTTCATGCTCCTGTTATCACATCGCGCAGCATGGCGGCGCGGAGCATTTCCACAGCAGCGCTCCGCCCGACCTTGGCGACTGGCTGATGTTCGGCCTCTTCCATGCCTGCCGGGCTGGCGATCTGCCCGACCTGCTCGAAGCCTATGACCTCAGCCGCACCTTGCAGGCGATTCATAACCGCAGCCTGCTGACCGGTTGGCCGCTGGTCTTTGATCACCTGATCCTGGACTTCTTCCTCCTGAGCCTGCTCGTGGACGGTTTGAACGGGATCAAGACGTGGTTGCGGCAGCGGCTGGAGGAGGATCCGGAGTGGGAGGAGTCTGTTCTTCACTGGCGGCTGTGCCTGGGGGGCTGGTTCCGCTCTCCATCCTGGCGTGTTACCTGGCAACGGCCTACGCACAGCACTGGACCAGGTGGGACACGCTGTTGTGGCCGTTCGTCAACCTTCTGTACGTGCTGGACTTCGCCGACTTCATCTTTCAGGTACACCTGCTCGATCGGCCCCGCTCGTTCTTTGTCGGTACGCTGGAGTTCCTCTGCCGATCGGTCTTCGCCGCCGTGTTGCTAGCCAAGGTGCGCCGGGTACGGAACTCCCTCGTGGCGGTGCTGGCAGCAACATCAAAGCACACCGAGGTGCGGGCGGAAGCCATGCGGCTGCTCCAAGGGTATCGCCGGCATGAGCGGGAGTATCGGGAGGCGGTACGGGCGTTAAAGGAGGCGGTCACGCCGCAAACGGCGGCGGCAATTCTGCCCGTGTTGGAGCGGTTTGACCCGTACTGGTATCGATTCAGTTCGAAGGTGGCTAATGCTCATTGGGCAACGGCGTGTGGCGCCTACTCTTGGGAAGGTGCCTTCGAGAGAGCGCTGAACACCCACGACACGAACGCGCTCGTGGAAGCGGCGTTGAGGCTGCGGCAGCTAGGAGCGTTCGCAGCGCGGGCACTGCCGCGGCTGACTGAAGCCTGTCAAAACGAGATGTTCAATGAACCGTCGGTGCGCTATACCGTGAGCGAAGCAGTGGTAACCCTGCTAATGACGGAGTCGTTGCAAGTGGAAATGCGTCAGGAGGGCGTGACGGCCCTGCTGCGAGCGGGGCAGCGGGACACCTTGCGAGCTTTGGCGGCGGTTCTAACGGGGGATTTGGTCCGCGCCTGGGAGAGCGCCGAGCCGAAGGTACGTCAAGAGGTAGAGGCCGTTTGGCGGGGCGTGGACGGGGACCGCGTCTGGCCAGTGCTGGTCCGGCTCCTGTTAGAAGGTTCGAACGAGCGCGCGGCACTCGTTGCAGCGACGCGGTTGGTTCCCGCGCCGCGAGAGCCGGACAAGGCGGTAAGCCGGTTGTCCTCGGCGCAGCGCCGCACTCTGGCAGCGGCCCTGCTGGAGGCGGGACGGCGCGACATCTTGGGGGCCTTGGCACCGCTCTTGGGACGAGAACTCGTCGAGCCGTTGGGCAGCGCAGACGCGAGGGTGCGGCAGGAGGCGGCGGCCGTGTGGCAGGCCGTCGACCCTTGCCAGGTAGGTCCAGTGTTGCGGCGAATCCTCGCGGCGCCGGGGGAGGAGAGTCGGCAACACGTTCTGCAAGCTTTACACCTGTCAGGGCTGGCGAGCGGTAAGGGACTGCGTCGCTTGGAGGGCCACACTTTCGGGGTTAGGAGCGGGGCGGTGCTGCCCGACGGCCGCCGCGCCCTGTCGGGCAGCTGGGACGAGTCGCTGCGGCTGTGGCTCTTGCCGCTGGCGGTCTGGCCGCCTGAGAAGTAGTCTAAGCTCGCTGCAATCCCGGATGCATCCGCAAACGCCGGGACGATTCGGCGTCAAGAGCCCGTTGCGGCCAGGCAAAAAACGGCTATTCTCAGAGACATGGGTCGCTCTCCCGTTGCTGTTTTTCTGCCGGCTGAGGTGAGCGCGGCATGCGATTCTTCTCGGAGTGCGGCGACTTCTTCCGGGAATATCGGCGGCACGTCCGCACTACCGGCGCCATCCTACCGAGCAGCCGTTTCCTCGCTCATGCACTTGCCTCGGAGTTGCGCAAGCCGCGGGGGCCCAGCCGCATCCTCGAAGTCGGCCCCGGTACAGGCTCCGTGACCACCGCAATCCTGCGGGAACTGCACCCGGCCGACCGTCTCGACCTGGTGGAGCTGAACGGTCGCTTCATCGCCTACCTTCAGCGGCGCTTCGACGAGGAATGGCTCTTCCACTTCCACCGCGACCAGGTGCGGCTGATCCACTCTGCCGTGGAGGCCCTTCCCGGAGAGGAAATCTACGACCTCATCGTGTCGAGCCTTCCGTTGAACAACTTTTCGGTGGCGCAGGTCCGCGATGTCTTTCGAGCATATCGCCGCCTACTCCGACCCGGCGGGACGCTCACGTACTTTGAGTACGTCTTCATCCGCCAGCTGAAAACGCCGTTTGTTGGTCGCCGGGAACGGCGACGACTGTACCGCATTGGCCGGCTGGTGGGTCGTTACATCGAATCCTACCAGGTCCGCCGCGAGCAGGTGTTCATGAATGTTCCGCCGGCCATCGTCCGGCACTTGCACCTCAAACCAGTCAGTTCCGATGCCGAAATGATCGGGTGTCCCACTGGATTCCAGCGGGGCGGGAGTGCGCCGGTGGAGAAGGATTGATCGCTTCGCACTCGCACAAGGACGGGAGACGTGTGCTGGGGGCGCCGGGAGGTTTATCGTTTCGCGCCCGCTGCGTGGCCGGAAGCCCCAAAGGATGAATCAGCCCGGCGAAGCGTGAGGAAAACCCGCCCCTTGGAACGCTCAACCCCGCGCCAAACGACAGCTGCCCCCAAGTGATGTTGCCGGCCAGGCCGTGCTCGGCTATCCTGCCCCGCCGCCAAGTGGAGCTTGGCGGGCGGGTGTCGCTGTGGACCGACCGCCGCGCGGGGCCAGGCACGCGACACCAGTTTCTTTTTCCGAAACCGGAGGAGGCGCTCATGGTCCGGCGATGCGTGCGACTGTCGGCAGTGACAATCGGGCTGTTGACCCTCGGGATCCCTGGCTGGGCCAAGCCGCCGGGGCTACCTGCCAACGTGACCGACGACTGCGTTCCCCCGGCCGCCTTAAACGTCGAAGCGAGCCCGACAACGACGTGTCCGCGGATGGCTCCTGCTCCTCGCCGCCAACCGGAAATTTTCGCCGGGCCGTGGGAGCAAGGTGTCCTGGACAATCTGCTCAAACTGTACGAAGCCCGGACCCACTACGAGTTGGCCGATTTTTACCGCCGGAACGGCAACTTCCCGGTGGCGGAATACTTCTACGAGCGCGTGCGGGAACTCTGCCCCGGCAGCCGCTGGGATGCCTTGGCGACGGCCCAGCTGGAGTGCCTTCGGGCCTGGCTGGCGGGGACAAGCGAAGAGGCCGAACTCGACCCGTCAAGCGCGACCGCTCCCCAGCAGGATTCGCAACCGTCCGACGCCGAAACTCCGGCGTCGGGTGAGTCGTTGAGTCCACCCGAGTTCGAGGTGCATCTCGACGACGGCAGTCTCTGTGCCAACCTGACCTCGGCGGGTGCCTTGCGCTTTCGCCTGACGGTACAATTCGGCCCCTTCCAATGTGGCCTTGGATATGACGGCCTCGGCGGTTTCGGCTGCGACCTGGCGATTGGTGGCCAAGTGCCGGACGAGGCTCTCAGCAGCGCCGACGGACCGAACCAGCATCTCGAATAAGCTCCACGCCTGAGGCCAGCGCCGGCCCCGCCGGCGCTGGCTCGCCTCGCCCCGGTCCACCCGCCCCCGGCGAGTCGGAAAAATCAGTTGCATTCCCCCCTTCGGTCGGCCAAAATATCATCGCTGCCAGATTGTCCTGCCATCCGACAGGAATCTATCCTGCCATCCATCCAAGGGGGGAAGCCAATGCACGGCTTGAACACTCTTCGTCTTCGGCTGTCCGTCCTGACGGCCCTGGCGGCTCTCACCTTCTCAGGCGGGCAGCTCTCTGGTGCCAACCCGAACAGCCAGAACGAACCCGCCAAAACTTCGGACGGTGTGGCGTTGCCGACGCCGACGGAGGTTCAGTCCTTGGCGATTCATCCGACCAAAGTCGAGTTGAAGGGGGGTGATGACGCCGCCCAGCTGGTGGTCACCGCCACGTTGGCCTCCAATCGGCTCCAAGACCTGACCCACGACGTGACTTATGAGATCGCCGACAGCAAAATCGTCCGGGTGACGAGCACGGGTCGGGTCATTCCGCTCAACGATGGGCAGACGGAGATCATCGCCCGCTACGGCGACAAGTCGGTCAAAGTGCCGGTGGTCGCCCAGCAGGTGCACGAAAACCTGCCCATCAATTTCGCCAACCAGATTGTGCCGATCTTCACCAAGCTGACCTGTAATTCGGGCGGTTGCCACGGCAAGGCCAGTGGACAGAACGGCTTCAAGCTGTCGTTGCTCGGCTCGGAGCCTGATCTGGATTATGCCGCCCTGGTCAAGGAAGCGCGTGGTCGCCGGCTCTTCCTCGCGGCGCCGGAGCAAAGCCTCTTGCTGCAAAAGGCCGTCGGCAAGGTGGCCCACGGCGGCGGCAAGAAAATGGAAGTCGGCTCCGATGAATACAAGCTCATCCGCCGCTGGATTGCCGCCGGAGTCCCCTTCGGCAAAGACACCGATCCGGTCGTGACGCGCATCTCGATCTTTCCCGAGCATCGCATCATGACGCGGAACAACAAACAGCAGTTCGCCGTGTACGCCCATTACAGCGACAACACGGTGGTGGACATCACCCGCCGCGCCCAGTACGAGAGCAACGACACTGACATCGCCACGGTCGATCAGAATGGACTGGTGCGCACGCTGTCGCTCAACGGCGAGGCGGCCATCATGGCGCGGTATCAGGGTCTGGTGACGGTGTTCCGGGCCACGGTGCCGTTGGGGGTCGAAATCCCCAAGTACGAGTTCCCCTACCAAACCATCGTCGATCGCTACACGCACAAGAAGTGGCAAGAACTGGGGATTGTTCCGTCGGAGCTTTGCAGCGACGAGCAATTCATCCGCCGGGCCTACCTCGACATCACCGGTACCTTGCCGACGCCGGACCAGGTGCGGGCGTTCGTGGCCAGTGCCGATCCCAAGAAACGGGACCAGCTGGTGGACCAGCTGTTGGAAACCAAGGAGTACGCCTACTTCTTTGCCAACAAGTGGGCCGACATCCTCCGCGTCAAGCGGCGACAACAGAACGAACGCGCCCAGGGAACGTTCGCCTTCCACGGCTGGATCCGGGAATGCATGGCCAACGATCGGCCTTATGACCAGTTTGTCCGCGACATCCTCGGCGCCTCCGGCGACGAACTGCTCTGTCCTCCGACGGTCTGGTACAAGGAACTGCAAAACCCCGAGCAGTTCGTGGATGACACGGCCCAGGTCTTCCTTGGCCTGCGGATCGCCTGTGCACAGTGCCATCACCACCCCTACGAAAAGTGGAGCCAGGATGATTACTGGGGCCTGGCCGCCTTTTTTGGCCGCGTTGGCCGCAAGCAACTGACGCTCCCCGGGGCTTCATTGAACCAGCAGAGTCAGCGGCTGCTGATTTATAATCGGCCGTCCGGCACCGTCACCAACAAGCGGACGAACCGGCCGGCCACTATCAAGCCGCTCGACGGCGAACCGATGGACATCGGGCGGGACGAAGATCCACGCCAGAAACTGGTTGACTGGATGGTCGATCCGAAGAACCCGTTCTTCGCCCGGGCCGTGGCCAATCGGTATTGGGCGCACTTCTTCGGTCGCGGCATCGTCGATCCGCTGGACGACATGCGCGTTACGAACCCGCCATCCAATCCGGAGTTGCTCGATGCCCTCGCCCAGAACCTGATCGAGAACAAATACAGCCTGAAGAGCCTGATCCGGACAATCTGCAAGAGCCGGACCTATCAGCTCAGCTCGATGCCCAACGAGTTCAACAAGAACGACAAGCAGAATTACGCCCGCTATTATCCGAAGCGGATGAGCGCCGAGGTGCTCTTCGACGCGGTTTGCCAAGTGACGAATAGTCCGTCGGGCTTCGGGGGCCTGCCGCAAGATGCTCATGCCCCGCGGCGGGCCATCATGTTGCCCGACGAGGCGTTCTCGTCGTACTTCCTGGACGTTTTCGGTCGGCCGCAACGGATCAGCGCCTGCGAATGTGAACGGGTCAGCGAAGCGAACCTGGCCCAGGCCTTGCACCTTCTCAACTCCGAGGAAGTGCAAGGGAAACTGACCCGGACTGGCGGTCGCGCTGACCTGATGGCCAAGGATCCGCGCTCCGACGAGGAAAAGGTCGAGGAACTCTTCCTCTGGGCCTTCGCCCGTAAGCCGACTCGCGAGCAGATGAACGTGGCCTTGGCCCACATTAACCAATACGCCCAGAACAAGAAAGCGGCCTACGAGAATATCCTCTGGGCGCTCATCAACACCAAGGAGTTTGTCTTCAACCAGTAAACCGGCGGCGGCCTCGAAGGCCACGCTTAACTCGGCCGCATCCCTCCCCCAGCCCGGCGGCTCCGCCGGCTGGGGGAGCGGTTTTTATGTCGCCGATTTCGAGACAGATGCGGGCGCAGCGCCCGCTTTCCACAGGATCGCACCGATGACCCACCGCCTTGTCGTTTCTCTCGGCTGCTTTCTGACCTGCCTTCCGGGCTTATCCGCGGGAGACTGGCCAGGCTGGCGCGGTCCGCTGGGCACCGGCGTGGCGGACGAAAAGGGCCTGCCGGTCCGCTGGTCGGCAACGGAAGGGATTCGCTGGAAGGTGCCCCTCGCGGGCAACGGCGCCAGCTCACCCACTGTTAGCGGCGACCGGGTCTTCCTCACCGCATCCGACGGGCGCGCCAGCGACCAGCTCCACGTCTACGCTTTCGACCGAGCCACTGGCCGATTGGTCTGGCACCGGCGGTTTTTCGGCTCGGCCCAACCCGAGGGCCAATTCGGGCCTGGGGGCATGGCCGTGCCCACGGCGTGCACCGACGGCCAGAGGGTGTACACCCTCTTCGGTACCGGCGACCTGATCTGCCTGGATTGGGAAGGCCGGCCGGTCTGGATTCGCTCCTTGGCCGAGGAGTACGGCCCGTTCCGCAATCGCTGGGGCATGGGCGCCTCGCCGATACTCGTCAATGGGATGGTCGTCGTCCAGGTAGACCATTGGGGGCAATCATACCTGTTGGCTGTGGACGCCAAGACCGGGGCCAATCGATGGAAGACGCTGCGCGAGGCATCGGTCAACTGGAGCAGCCCGGTGGCCGTCCGGGTCGGCGGTCGAACGCAGATCATCACCACAGGGACTTACCGGGTTAAGGGTTACGATGCCGATAGCGGTGCGGAGCTGTGGACGGTCTCGGGCCTGATGATGCAATGCATCCCCACCCCGGTGGTGCATCAGGGTCTCGCCTACGCCGTCTCCGGACGGCGAGGCGATACCTTGGCCATCCGCCTCGACGAAAACGCCCGGGGCGACCTGACCGCCAGCCATGTTGTCTGGAAGAAGTCCCGCGGAGCGCCCTTCGTCCCCTCCGGACTGTGCTACGGGCGGGAGTATTATCTCGTCGATGACAACGGGATGGCAACCTGCCTCGACGCCGCCACGGGCGAGCTTCGCTGGCAGGAACGCCTGGGAGGGAAATTCCACGCCTCCCCGGTGGCCGGCGACGGCAAAATCTACTTCGGCAGCCTGGAAGGAACCGTGACCGTGATTGAGGCCAGTCCGAAGTTTAATCTCCTGTCCCGCAATCAGTTAGGTGAAGGCATCATTGCCGGCTTGGCCCTAGCCGGAGGAAATATCTTCGTCCGGACGGAAAAGCACCTCTATTGCATCGGTCCCGATCATTGACGCTGCCTGACCGGCAGCCCGTTGGTACGCACCTTCCTCGGGCTTATCGCGACCAACTTCCTCGGGACCCTCATCATCTTACCATTGCTGAGTGACACAGGAGCGTCACGGACGAGGGGGAATGTCCGTGTCGTGTTTTTTGGGGACCGGTCCAAAACGTGGGCTTTCTTTGCCAAAATCGTACAAAATCCGCCGGAAACGATTTTCCCATCTAGGATGATTTTGTCGATTTTAAGGCTTGAATCACGAGTCCTGAGAGGCTAAATTAGCCCGGAAATTTGAAGAAGAGGCGGTCACTTGGATAAATGCGTCGTCTCTTCCGGGCGTCACAGGGATGACCGGAAAGAGGATTTCGGTCCTTTGAACAGGAGGATTCTCATGCGAAAGCTGGCAATCTTGGCAGCCGTGGCAGCCGGCGTCGTCTGGAGCGCCGACCGGGCAGAGGCGCAATGCCCCAACGGAAGGTGTGGTGCGCCGTTCGCCCCTCGCTACGCGTCCAACCCCCAAGGCACCATCGTGCTGCCGACTGCCCCCATCGCCCTGAACGACGCGCCCGCGACCCTCGTGGTCACCCTGCCTGAAGACGCCAAACTGTTCATCGACGACCGCCCGACGACCTCCACGTCCGGCACGCGGGTGTTCCGCACCCCTGAGCTGAAGCGGGGCTACGAGTACACCTATGTGCTTCGGATGGAAGTGGTTGTGGACGGAGAAACCAAGTCCGTGACCCGCCGTGCCGTGGTCCGGGCCGGCGAAGAAACCCGGGTAGACCTCCAGCTTCCGGTGGCCGTGGCGGCCGACTGACCGCGGCATCTACGACCATCGCTCAAGGGCAAAGGGTGAGGATCCCCTTTGCCCTTTCTCTTTGTCGCCGCCGACGGTCAAACCGCCCTCGCGACGACGCCCCTTCAGGGACTCAAGCTCACGACCAAGATCACCGGCGCACCGTTGAGCCCATCGACAAGCCCGGCTAGACTGACGGCCGAATCTGCCCCGTCCGCGGCTTTTCGGTACCGCGACCCGGCGGAGAATGGTTCCCGCAAGAAACCAAGCTCACGGAGTCGCACTTCATGAAGACCATGCGGGCGCTCGTCAAGAAGAGGCCGGAGCCCGGTCTGTGGTTGGACGAAGTCCCCCTCCCGACGATCGGCATCAACGATGTCCTGATTCAAGTCCTCCGAACCGGGATTTGCGGCACCGACCTGCACATCTACCATTGGGACG
>JANWYO010000087.1 GCA_025055215.1 Gemmataceae bacterium | reverse complement strand
TTCCAGACGGCCTCGGCGGCGAGCGGCGTCTGCGCCATCCGCCACTGGGCCAGGGCCAACAGCCCCTCGCTGCCATCGGCGTAGCCCTCGGGGGTCAGGGCCAGCCAACTGTTCTCCGGCAAGGAGACGAGCGTCAGCAGGTGGCGCCCGGTGCCGGTTTCATACAGGCGAACCAGGCCATCGAAGCTGCCGACAGCAATCCGAGAGGCGTCGGGGCTGATCGCGGCACTGTAGGCAATGGCACCGACCTGAAGGGTGCGCACGGACGAGCCATTGGTGCCGTCCCAGATGCGCACCGTGCGGTCCGAGGAAGCCGACACCAGCAGTTTGCCGTCCCTACTGAAAGCCAGCTCATGGACGTTGGCTCCGTGGCCGGTCTGGGCGCGAAGGCGTTCACCGGTCTGGGCGTTGTACCAAGCCAAGGCCGGTTGATGGCCCGAGGCCACGACCTGCTTGCCGTCGCCGGTCACGGCGACGGCAAGCACATCGTCGTCGAAGCCGCTGAACGTCAGCCGGCTCTTGCCGCTCGCCCAATCGACCATCTTCACGCTGCGGTCCTTACTGGCGGACACCAGCCACTGCCCGTCGGGGCTGAAGGCAACGGCGTAAGCGAAGTCGGAATGCCCTGTCAAGGTTTGCAGCAGCCTCTGACTGGCGACCTCCCAGACCCGCACGGTCTTGTCGAAGCTGGCCGAAGCGAGATACTTGCCATCCGTGCTGAACGCGATGCCGGAAACGACGTCGGCATGCCCCCCCAGGCTGCCCAACAGCTTCCACTCGCCGACCTGGTAAAGGCGGAGGTCGCCCTTGGCGGACGGCTGGCCACCGGCCACGGCCAGCCGTTGCCCGTCGGGGCTGAATTTGACGTCGTTGACGGCCCCGAGCACATTGGTAAGGAACTTGACCGGCCGGCCCTGGTGCAGGTTCCAGAGCGTGACTTGGCCGTAGGTGCCGGTGGCGAGGAGTTGGCCGTCGGGACCGAAGGCAACAGCGGTAACGGGAGAGAGGGGGCCGATTTTCAGGGCCAGGTCGAGGCGCGCCGGTTTGGCCGGCCCGAAGACTCCCGCGGGGGGCGTGGTCGTCGTCGGCAGCACGACGTCGAGCTTGCGGGTCGGCCGCCGCTCCGTCGGTGTGCTCCCAGGCTGGTCTGCCGGCCGCGTCCCCTCCTTCGCCCCGGTGTCGATCCACCGCCGCAGCAGGTCGATGGTTTCCGGCTCCAGCGGCGGGGCGGCAAGCGGCATTCGCTTGTTTTCGTCCTTGGTCAGCAACACCTGGATGAACAGGCTCTCGGCCCCTTTTCCCGGAGTGAGCACCGGCCGCTTGCTCCCGCGGCGGATCGCTTCGAGACTGTCGAGCGCCAGACCACCGGACACCTCTACCTCGTCCAGCCGCTTTTGATTGTGGCAAACGGTGCAGTGGCGTCGCAGGATGGGGCGGACGTCTTGCCAATACGTTGGCTCCGGGTCGGCCGCCGCCGCGGCCGACCCGGCCCAGCCCCACGCCAGCGCACCCCACAAGACGATTCGTGCGTTCGACCTCATCGACGGCCCCCGGCTCGGAACGGACCCTGTCGAGCACCCGACAGCTCAGTGGTTGAACAGAAAGTCCCGCGAGTTGACCAAGACCCAGAGCAGGTCTTGCACCCCCTCTTTGGGCGTCGGCGCCTGGGCGATCCAACCTTGCGCCTTGGCCAGCTCATCAGGCCGAGGCGGCCGCGACAGCGTCACCAAATACAGCTCTTCGACGATCTCCGGGATCGGCTTGTTGGCCTTGAAGAGCTTCTCGATTCGACCATTAGGGTCGGTAATCTTCCGGTTCGGCAAGTCGCCATTAAGCAGGTGCATGGCCTGGGCGATGTTCGGCTGGGTGCTCCGCTCACATTCGCAGGTGATTTTCCGCGGCGGTCGGCCGAACACGTCCATCAGGAACGAGCGAACGGTGGTGTCCGGCAGCTGGATGGCCCGCGTCCCCGGCGGCAGGCCCCGGTATTTCTCCTGGGTGCCGGTGGCAAAGTCGAGGGCATCGGCCAACACCTCGGCGTTGAGCCGCCGCACGCGATAGCGGGCGTAGTAGACGTTATCCACGTCGGCTTCGTTCCCGGGCGTGATGCGGCTGCTCAGCTGGTAAGTACGGGAGTTGAGGATGGTGCGCATCAGGTGCTTGAGGTCGAAGCCGTGCTCGGCGAAATCGCGGGCCAGGGCATCGAGCAACTCCGGGTTGCTGGCAGGATTGGTGGCCCGCATGTCGTCGAGCGGCTCGACCAGCCCTCGGCCCATGAAGTAGCCCCAGAATCGGTTGACCAGGTTGCGGGCAAAGAACGGATTGTCTTTGGTGGTCAGCCACTCCGCCAGCTTGCGACGGCGATCGAACTCGTCGTCCATTTCCGGGCCATCGAGTGGCCGAGGTTTCACGACCGTTCCTTTGCGTGGGTGGGTCTGCTCGCCCGCCGGTCGCAGGAACACGACTGTCTCGCGGCCGAAGAGGCCGAACTCCAGGCTGTTCTTCGTCCCCAGGCGAGAGAAGAACGCCGCCATGCCGTAGTAGTCATCTTGGCTCCACTTCTCGAAGGGATGGTGGTGGCACTTGGCGCACTGGAGGCGTACCCCCATGAAAATTTGAACGCAGTTCTCCGACCAGTCGAGGTTGTTGTTGGCCACCCGGTAGAAATTGCTCGGCCCTTCGGTGAAGGTGCTCCCCTCGGCGGTGATGATGTCACGGACGAATTCGTCCATCGGCTTGTTGTCCCGCAACGCCGCCCGCACCCAGTTGTGGAAGCTCCACATCCCCTTGTCCTCCAGCTGGTCGCGGTTGATGCGGAGCAAGTCGCCCCATTTCAAGGCCCAATAATCGACAAACTCAGGACGTTGCAGGACGGCATCGATGGCCTTCTTTCGCTTGTCCGGGTCGGGGTCGGCCAGGAAGCGACGGATGTCGTCGGGATGCGGCAAGGTGCCGATCGTGTCCAGGTGGATGCGACGGAAAAAGGTGGCGTCGCCGCACAACGGTGAGGGCACCAGCCCCAAATCGCGCCACTTGGCAATGCACAGGTCGTCGATGAAATTGTTCCGCGGCAACTCCGGGTACTCCGCCAACTGCGAGAAGGGCAGCGTCACCTGCACCACCGTCGCCTGGCCGCAAAAACGGACCATGATGTGCGTCTCCCCCCGCTCCTTGGCGGTGATCAGCCCGTCGGCCGTCACCTCGGCCACGGCGTCGTTCAGACTGTCGTACTGCGCAGTGCGGGTGACGTCTTCGGAGCGGCCGTCGCTCCAAGTCGCCTTCACAAGGATCTGCTGGTTTTCCCCGGGAACCATCAGGCGTTTGGCCGGCCAAACCTCCAGGCCAACGACCGCCGG
>JANWYO010000080.1 GCA_025055215.1 Gemmataceae bacterium | reverse complement strand
CGTGGCTGGATCGCCACGGGCGGAGGCGGCGGAGGAGCGGCAGATGGGATGACGATACCCGCGGAACACTTCGGGCATTTCGCCGTTCGGCCCGCCGAATCGTCCGGGGCCTTGAGCCGGGCCCCACACGTTGGGCAACTTACAGTAATGGGCATGAATACCTCCACGCCCACCGAACTTCTTAATAGATTGCGCCCGCGGGCCGGATAACCTTGCGCTGCGGCGCAAGCTATCACCGGATGGACCGCCCATCCGAATTCGTGCAAACCCTCTATTTGGCCAATGCTTGCACTGACCTCGCTAGAGTTCATCTTGCCGTGTTAGCTTGCGCCACGGCGCAACCTAACATGGTAACACGACCTTGCGCACAATCTACTTCCGATCCAAGGGACTGGTCACCCCGCGACCGCCCCGATTCAACACGTGCGTGTAAATCATCGTCGTTTCCACACTCTCATGCCCCAGCAGCTCCTGCACGCTTCGAATGTCATAGCCGTCTTCGAGCAAATGCGTGGCAAAACTATGCCGGAAGGTATGACTGGTAACACGTTTGTCCAAACCGGCTTTCCGTCCCGCCTGGGTAATCGTCCGCATGACGGACCCTTCATGGGCGTGATGCCGACCCAGCCGCCCCGTGCCCGGCTGCCGAGAAAGTCGCGCCGAGGGAAACACCCACTGCCAGAGCCAGTCATATTCAGCCTGCGGGAACTTTCGCGCCAGGGCGCCTGGTCGTTCCACCCAGCCGAGACCTCGGGCCAGGTCCCGCTGGTGAAGTTCCCGCACGCGCGCCAGATGCAACCCCAGCTCCGGCACGGCTGCCCGAGGTAACATCGTGCGCCGGTCCTTGTCCCCCTTGCCCTGGCGGACCACGATCTGGTTTAACGCAAAGTCGATGTCCTTCACCCGCAACCGCAAACACTCTAACAACCGCAACCCCGAGCCGTACAGCAAGAAACCGATCAAGCGATACGTACCACTCAATTCGGCCAGAACTCGCTGCACCTCGTCGCGACTGAGCACCACCGGCAACCGCGCGGGCCGCACCGCCCGCACCACGCCGGCGATCCGGCCCGGATCGACTTCGAGCACCTTCCGATAAAGGAAGAGCAGGGCGCTCAACGCCTGGTTCTGAGTGCTGGCACTGACGTGGCCCGCGACGGCCAGATGCGTCAGGAAGTGATTGATCTCGCCCGCAGCCATCTCCAACGGATGCCGCTTGTCGTGGAAGAGGATGAAGCGGCGAATTCAATGGACGTAGGCTTCCTCGGTGCGAATGCTGTAGTGGCGAACGCGACAGGCCTGGCGCACCTGATCGAGCAGCTTCGGCTTGGCCGGCCCGGCAACCGGCGGAGCCAAAGGCTTCCCGAGAGGCTGGGCGCTCATGTTGAGTTTCCGTCGAGAACAATCAATATGTTATTCGCAGCACAGCCGGGTTGCTAGCAACTTCTTCGCTGAATTGGTTCCAAGCGCTGGCATCCTTACAATGCCCACATGGAGCCACGAGGAACCTGCCGGCTGGTGACGCTCGGCTGCAAGGTCAACCAGTACGAAACGCAACTGCTGCGGGAAGCGCTCGCTGCCGCGGGCTACCGCGACGCGGCGGCGGACGAGCCGGCCGACTTGTGTGTGGTCAACACCTGCACGGTGACGGCCGAAGCGGACGCCAAGGGTCGGCAGCTGGTGCGTCGGCTGCACGAGGGGCAGCCTCGGGCGGCCATCGTGGTCAGTGGCTGTTACGCCGCTCGAGACCCCGCCGCCTTGCTCCGCCTCCCCGGGGTTAGCAAGGTCATCAGCGATAAGAGCCGCCTGTGGGACGAATTGGCTGAGTTCGGTGTCCAGCGACCCCCGGCCGGCATTCGCCGCTTTGACGGCCACCAACGCGCTTTCGTCAAGGTCCAGGATGGCTGCCTGCTGAATTGCTCGTTCTGCATCATTCCGCGGGTTCGGCCAATCCTCCGCAGTCGGCCAATCGGCGACATCGTCGGCGAGGTGCGGCACTTGCTCGAAGAAGGGTACCAGGAAATCGTCCTCACTGGGATCCACTTGGGACATTACGGCATCGACCTCAGCCGCGGCCGGCCGAAAAGCGGCTGGAGCCGGCTGTGGCACCTGATCGACGCCCTGGAGGAGCTGCCGGGCGACTTTCGGGTGCGGTTGAGCAGCCTGGAAGCGGCCGAGGTTCGTGGTGACCTGGTGGCGGCGCTGGCCCGAAGCCGACGGGTTTGCCCCCACTTGCACCTGTGCTTGCAGAGCGGTTCCGACCGCATCCTGACCCTGATGAGGCGTCGTTACCGCCGCGCCAGCTTCCTCGAGCGCTGCCGCCGCTTACGCGCTCTGTGGCACGAGCCGGCGTTTACCACCGACGTCATCGTCGGGTTTCCCGGCGAAACCGAGGCCGATTTCGCCGAGACTTGCGAGGTGGTACGCGAGGCCGGCTTTTGCAAGGTCCATATCTTTCCCTTCAGTCCCCGCCAAGGTACGCCGGCGGCGGAGCTGCCCGGCCGCGTGCCGCCCCCGGTGGTCGCCGAGCGGCAGCGCCGTCTCCGCCAACTGGAACAGGAATTGGCCGATGCTTACTGCCGACGCCTGATCGGGCAGATACTCGACGTGCTGGTCGAGGGGCCCGATTCCAGCCGGTCAGGATACGCTCAAGGAACGTCGTGCCGGTACGTCCCGGTTGCCTTTCCGGGCTATTCGCCGCACCTCCGTCGCCGGCGGATCGCCGTTCGCATCGTGTCGGCCGAGGCGGGCGTACTGGTCGGCGAGCCGGTCGGCTCGCCGACCGGAGAGGTGGCCAACTCGCCGTCACCGCCTTCTCAAGCCGGGGCGTGGGAGTTGGCTTCATGAGCGAGCGGCCCGCCGACTTGGGCTTCCGCTGGCCGGCCGAGTGGGACGAGCACGCCGCCACCTGGATCGCTTGGCCGCATCAGCGGGCCGACTGGCCCGGCAAATTCGCCGCCATTCCCTGGGTGTTTGCCGAGATCGTTCGCCACCTGCACCGCAGCGAGCCGGTCGGTATCCTGGCGCCCACCGAGGCGGCGGTCGGGCGCATCCGCGGCCTCTTGGCCCGGTGCGGCATCGACCTGGAGCGCGTTCAACTGGTCGTCTGCCCCACCGACCGCTGCTGGCTGCGCGACTCCGGGCCGATCTTCGTCCGCTCGCTCACGACCGGCGAGGTGGCCGTGACCGCTTGGGGCTTCAACGCCTGGGCCAAGTACGTCAACTGGCGGCTGGATGCCAAGGTGCCTGACTTCATGCAGCGTCACCTGCGCCTCAAGGGCTGGCGGCCCTGCCTTGGAGCACGGCGGGTGGTGCTCGAAGGCGGCAGCATCGACGGCAATGGCCGGGGTTGCCTTTTGACCACCGAGCAATGCCTCCTCAGCGATGTTCAGGCGCGCAATCCCGGCTTCCGTCGCCAGGACTATGAGCGCGTCTTTGCCGACTATCTGGGGGCGAGCAAGGTCCTGTGGCTTGGGCGCGGGATCGTCGGCGACGATACGCATGGTCATGTCGATGACGTGGCCCGTTTTGTCGGTCCGCGAACGGTCGTCGCCGCCCTCGAAGACGATCCTCGCGACGATAACTATGGGCCGCTCCGGGAGAACTTCGAGCGGCTGCAAGGGATGGCGGACCAAGAAGGGCGGAAGCTCGAGGTGGTGCCGCTGCCGATGCCGGAGCCGGTGTGGTTTGCTGGACAGCGGCTGCCGGCAAGCTACGTCAACTTCTACATCGCCAATCAGTGCGTGCTGGTGCCAACGTTTAACGATCCGCGTGACCGCAAGGCGCTGGGGATCCTGAGCGAATTATTCCCCGAGCGGAAGGTAGTCGGGATTCACGCGGTGGACTTGGTGTGGGGGCTGGGGACGCTGCACTGCCTGACGCAACAGCAGCCGCTGGCCGGTGGTTTGGCGACGCCGCCTGCAGGCGGCGTCGCCACCGACGGCGGCGTGT
>JANWYO010000032.1 GCA_025055215.1 Gemmataceae bacterium | reverse complement strand
GGCCGAACTCCGCCACGATGCGCGCCAGCGGTCCGTCGTACACCACCCGCCCGTGGGTGATCACCAGCACCCGGTCGCACAACGCTTCCACGTCCCGCATATAGTGGCTGGTCAGCAGCATGGTCACGCCCCGCCGACTGTTGTATTCCCGCAGGCACCGCTGGATCGCCGCCTGCGCCACCACATCCAGACCGATGGTCGGCTCATCCAAAAGCAGCAACCGCGGCTGGTGCAACAGCGCCGCGATCAACTCCATCTTCATCCGCTCTCCCAGCGACAGCTCCCGTACCGGCTGGCGAACCAGGTGCTTCACCCCGAATAACTCGGTCAACTCCCCCAGGGTCCGCTGAAACTCGACAGCCGGCAGCGAGTAGATTTCGCGGTGCAGCTGGAAGCTATCAGCCGCGGGGAGGTCCCACCAGAGTTGGTTTTTTTGGCCCATCACCAGGGAGAATTGCCGGCGGAAGGCGTCGGCCCGCTCCCAGGGAACGTAGCCCAAGACCCGCGCCTCGCCGCTGGTCGGGTAGATCAGGCCGGAGAGCATTTTCAAAGTGGTTGTCTTGCCCGCCCCGTTAGGGCCGAGGAAGCCGACCATCTCGCCCGGCTCGATGGTGAACGAGACGCCGGCTACGGCGTGGACCTCGCGGTATTCCCGGCGGACCAGCCCGCGCAGGGCACCCAGCAGGCCCTCCCTTTTCTGGAAGACGCGGTAGGTCTTGGTCAAGTTATGGGCTTCAATGATCGGCATGCGGCCTGGCTGACGAGCGGCGCGGCACCATCTAATGCTTTTCTATGCGATGCTGGTGGCAGGTGCTATATATGGGAAGTAATCCGGCGAACGGGCCAAGCCCGTTCGCCGGGCCAGGCGGCCAGCCGCCGTACGGGCGGCCCCGGGCCAGGGTTTGTGGTCAAGTCTGTCAGGAGCGGGAAGTCTTGCGTCTTGTGGTGCAGAAGTTCGGCGGCAGCAGCGTGGCCACCGCCGAGCGGATCATGGCGGCGGCGCGGCGAGCCATCCGCGCCAAGCAGGCCGGCAACCAGGTCATCGTCGTCGTCAGTGCCCGCGGCGACACCACCGATGAACTCATCAGCCTCGCCCGGGAAATCACCGACCAGCCCCCCGCCCGGGAAATGGACATGCTCCTGTCCACCGGCGAGCAGGTCTCCATCGCCCTGATGGCGATGGCCATCCAGGCCCTCGGGCACCCGGCCATCAGCTTCACCGGCGCCCAGATCGGTATCACCACCGACAGCTTCCACACCAAAGCCCGCATCAAAAACATCTCCACCCGACGCATCCGGCAAGCGCTCGAGGAAGGAAAAATCGTCATCGTCGCCGGCTTCCAGGGGGTCGATGAAAACTACAACATCACCACGCTCGGTCGCGGCGGCTCCGATACCACCGCCGTCGCCTTGGCGGCCGTCATGAAGCACGACCCCAATCCCCCGCTCTTCCCCGGCGAACAGGGCGGCGATGGCACCCTCCAGGTCGATTGCGAGTTCTACACCGACGTGGATGGCGTCTACACCACCGACCCGCGCATTGTCCCTGAGGCCCGGAAGATCGACGTCATCAGTTACGACGAAATGCTCGAACTGGCCAGCGTTGGGGCCAACGTGTTGCATTCGCGCAGCATCGAGTTTGCCAAGAAATTCGACGTGCCACTCCAGAAACGCAGCTCCTTCAGCGATGCCGAAGGAACGTGGATCGTCCCCGAGGCGGATTGGATGCGCGACATCGTGGTCTGTGGCGCCGCCCTGGTCCGCGACGAGGCCCGCATCCACCTCGACGGCGTCCCGGACCAACCCGGCATCAGCCATCGCGTCTTCTCGGCCATCGCCGAGCAGAACATCGTGGTGGACATGATCGCCCAGAATGTCGGCAGCGGCGGCCGGGCCGCCATCGGCTTCACGGTGCTGAAGAACGAACTCCCCGCCGCCTTGGCCACCGTGCGCCCCCTGGCCAGCGAACTCGGGGCCAAGGTCTTCCACCAAGATGACGTCAGTAAGGTGTCGATCGTCGGCACCGGCATGCGGACGCACTCCGGCGTGGCGGAGCGGATGTTCGCGGCCCTGGCGGCGGAGAACATTAACCTGAAGATGATTACCACGGGGGACATCAAGATCTCCGTGCTGGTGGACAAGGCGGAGGGGGTGCGGGCCCTGCGAGCGGTGCATCAGGCGTTTCACCTCGACAAGCCACGGCCCGGGGCCGGCCTGCCGGCCGGCCCCGTCCAGCCCGGCCCCTTCCGCCGTCGGCCGACGCCGGTCGTCGAAGACACCGGCCGCGATCTCGCCGATCGCATGCAGCGCCTCTCCGGCATGGAGGACATCGTCGTCAGCGACGTCCTCTTGGATACCGACCAGGGGCGAATCACCATCTTCGACCTCCCCGACCGGGTCGGCGCTTGTGCCCGGGTCTTCCAGGCGATCGCCGAGCACGGTATCAACGTCGACATGATCGTGCAAAACCTGACCGAGCCCGGCCGGGCCGAGTTGTCGTTCAGCGTGCCTCGCGCCGACCTGAAGCGGGCCTTGGAACTGACGCGCGCCGTCATCCCACAGATCGACCCCGCTACCCGCGTCGTCGCCGACCCGGACATCGCCCGCGTCTTTGTCCTCGGCGTCGGCATGCGCACGCACACCGGCGTCGCCCGGCGGATGTTTGGCGCCTTGGCCGAACGGCAGATCAACATCGGCATGATTAACACCAGCGAAGTCTGCATCAGCGTGGTCGTGGAGCGAGCGCGGGGTGAGGAGGCGTGGACATGTCTGCGCCAGGCCTTCAATGTGGAATGACTGACCCCGAGCGGCTGTCCAGCGACGAGCTTCGGTCCCTACTGCTGCGCCAGCCGCGGCACGTGGCGCTCCGCCGCCGTTACTTGGCTTGGCGGTCGGCGTCCGAGGCGGACGCCGACCG
>JANWYO010000002.1 GCA_025055215.1 Gemmataceae bacterium | reverse complement strand
TGGTCGGGATGCTCCAGGGCTGCCACCAGGCTCAACTCCGGGTCGGCTGCCGCCAGCTGAAGGACCCGCTGCCCCATCCGACCACATACGCCGTTGATGCCGATCAGTGTCTTCACCGGGCCGCTCTCCGCTTCAGCCGTTGATCAGTCTCCTGGACCCGCCGCAGCCAGTGTTCCCGCTTGCTAGGAGTATAGCTCAATCGCCTTGATAATTTCGTCCAAGTCGTTAGAGACTTGGATCGCTCGGTTGGCAAAGGTGGCCCGCTTGACGCCGCGCTGGCCGAGGACCTCGTCGAAGGTCCGCTGGTCGGTGCTGTGATACGCGACCGTGGCGGTCGGGTCTTTGAGCTGATGGCCGGTGAGAATGCACACGACGCGGTCGTCAACGGAGAGAACCCCCTCTTGCCGCAATTTTCGGGCGCCGGCTACACTCGCCGCCGAGGCCGGCTCACACCCCAGCCCGCCGGCCCCCACTTTGGCCTTGGCGTCGAGGATCTCCTGGTCGGTGACCTCCCGGACCACCCCGCCGCACTGCTCCAAGGCCCGCAGGGCCTTGGGGAGGTTCACTGGCCGGTTAATCTCGATGGCGCTGGCGATGGTCGCGGCGCGGGCATTCCGCGCCTCCAGCTCGGCGTAATAGCCGTCGATCAGGGTCTGGTCGAGGACCCCGCCGTTCCAGCGCAGGCCGCGCACTTCGTAGAGCTGGTAGAAGGTGTCAGCCCCGGCGGCGTTGATGACGGCCAAGCGCGGCGGCCGCCGGATCAGCCCCCACTCCACCAACTCATGGAACGCCTTGCCGAAGGCGCTGACGTTCCCCAGGTTGCCGCCCGGCACGACGATCCAATCGGGCACCTCCCAGCGCAGGGCCTCGAGGACGCGGAACATGATGGTTTTCTGGCCTTCGAGGCGGAAGGGGTTGATGCTGTTGACCAGGTAGATGCCGAGCCGGCGGGCGACCTGCTGGACGCGGAGCATGGCGTCGTCGAAGTCGCCGGTGATCTGCACGGTCAGGGCGCCGTGGTCGAGGGCTTGGGCCAACTTGCCGTAGCTGATTTTACCGCTGCCGATGAAGATAATGGCCCGCATCAGGCCGGTGGCGGAGCAGAAGACGGCGAGCGAGGCGCTGGTGTTGCCGGTGCTGGCGCAGGCGGCACGGCGGGCGCCAACCAGCCGGGCGTGGGTGAAGGCTGCCGTCATGCCGTTATCTTTGAAGCTGCCGGACGGATTCAGCCCCTCGTACTGGAGGAAGAGCCGGCCCGGATGGAGGCCGACGTAGCCAGCCACGGCGTCGGCCCGTTGAAGGATCGTCTGCCCTTCGCCGATGGTCAACACATGTTCGGGAGGGGCGAACGGCAGCAGGTCGCGGAACCGCCACACGCCGCTGAAATTGAGCGGATCGGCCCGGTCGGCCCAGCGGCCCTCGATCTCGCGCAGCGCCCGCGGCACGCGAAGCCGTGCCGCGTCGTAGGCCACGTCGAGCAGGCCGCCGCAGCGCGGACACACGAAGGCCGTCTCCGCGACGTCACAGGTGGCGCCGCAGCGCGGCACGATACAGCGTTGGAAGGCGGCATCCATAGCGACCACAGACCAGCAGGCTCCTCGCGCGGCATCCCGAGATCGGTGCTTTTCCTACGATTCTGACCGATGGGAAACCACGGCGAAACCAAAAATCCCCGTGGGCAGTCGGGCCGGCAATCACGATAACAGCCATCGACCCCCCTTTGGACCCCTGCGACCTGGCACCGTCCTGGAAGCCGCCATGCCAATCACCGCCGTCACGGCCGAGCCGATCGTTGGCCAAGTCGTCCCCGAGTTGGCGATCATCAGTTCGTTAGGCGAACACCGCCGCGGCCATTACGTTCTGGTGCGGGTCCACGACGAGGTCGGCCGGGTGGGCCTGGGCGAGGCGAGCGTCACGAGTGTCTGGAGCGGAGAAACCCAGGGCGGGACCATCGCCCTGATTCGTGAAGTGCTGGCACCGCTGGTGGTCGGGGCCGATCCGTTCGACACGGAATGGATTCGCCTGCGGCTCGACCGGGCGGCGTTTGGCAACAGCTTCGCCAAGGCGGCCTTGGAGATGGCCCTGCTCGATCTCCAGGGCCAGACGCTGGGGGTGCCGGTGTATCGGCTGCTGGGCGGGCGGCGGCCGGAGGCCTTGGAGGCGCCGGCGCCGCCGCTGGAGGCCGCCCGGCCCAAGCCGGGCGGCCTCCGCCTCAAGTTCGTCGTCGGCGCTGTCGAACCCGCCCTCGCCGCCCAACGCGCCGCCACCATGGTCCAGCGGGGCTGGCAGGCGATCAAGGTCAAGGTCGGCCGACATCACCACCCGCAAGCCGACGTCGACCGCCTCCGCGCTGTCCGCGACGCCATCGGCCCCGACGTCTGGCTCTCCGTCGATGCCAACGGCGGCTACACCGTCGAGCAAGCCGTCTGGGCCGCCGCCCGTTTCGAGAAACTCAACGTCGCCCTCTTCGAGCAGCCCACCCGCCGCGGCGACCACGCGGCCATGGCCCAAGTCCGCCACCGCTGCGGCTTGCCGATCATGGCCGACGAAAGCGTCTTCACCCCCCTCGACGCCTTGGAGGTCATTCGGCATCAGGCGGCCGACGTCCTCAGCCTCTATCCCGGCAAGCACGGCGGCATGCGCACTACCCAGGCCATCGCCCAGCTGGCTGAGGCCGCCGGCCTGGCGTGCACCATCGGCAGCAACCTGGAACGCGAGGTGGCCACCGCCGCGATGGCCCACGTCGCCACCGCGACGGCCAACATCCAGTGCGAGCGCTTTCCCGGCGACCTGATCGGCCCCTTGTACTATGACCAACCGCTGACCCGTGAGCCGCTCCGCTACCAAGTTGACCGCCTGGAAGTCCCGGAGGCCCCGGGCTTGGGTGTGAGGCTGTGAGGTTCCCGGCGCCGGGGGTGGCCGCTCAAGTCGCGTGGGCTGCTCCCGGTGGGCGCAGCAGGTGCAGTCGGACCCGGTTGAGGGCCAGTTTGGCGGTGCGGTTCTGGATTTCGCCGCGGGTGCCGGTCCAGCTGAAACTCTGCGAGCTGACGCCCCCTTCCCAGGCCAGGCCGACCCACACCAAGCCGACCGGTTTGGTCGGCGTGGCGCCACCCGGACCCGCAATTCCGGTGGTGCTGACGGCCAGGTCGCTGCCGAAGCGGGCGCGGCAGCCGACCGCCATCGCCTCGGCCACGGGGCCGCTGACGGCCCCGTGGGCCGCCAATAGCTCCGCGGGGACGCCCAGCAGCGCCTGCTTGGCGGCGTTGCTGTAGGCCACGATCCCACCAAGAAAACACTCGCTCGCCCCAGGCACCCGACCGATCCGCTCGGCGACCTGGCCGGTGGTGACGCTCTCGGCCGTGGCCAGCGTCTTGCCCTGTTCGCGGAGCAAGCGGACGACCACGTCGTGCAGGTCCTCGTCCTCGACACCGAAGACCAAGTCGCCGAGCCGATCGCGTATGGTACGTTCGACAGGTTCGATCTGGGCGAGGGCTTCGGCGCGGCTGGGCGCCTGGGCGATGATGCGGAGCGAGATGGTGGCATCGCTGACGGTGATGCCGACTTCGGGGACATGGCCGCGGCGGGTCAGGTCGAGGAGTTTTTCCTCGATATGGGACTCGCCGCTGCCGAAGCAATTGAGTTTACGTTGCAGGCGGACACCGCCAGCGAGGCCGAGCTGGAGGAGCCGCGGTTTGATCTGCTCGTCGAACATGACCATCATTTCGCTGGGGACGCCGGGCAGGGCAGCGATGTGGCAGGAGCCGACGCGCAGCCAGATGCCGGGGGCCGTGCCGCAGCGGTTGGGAATGGGTTCGGCCCCGGCGGGGAACAGGGCCTGGACGCGGTTCCGCTCCGGCATGGGTCGATTCCGCTGAGCGAACATCTCTTGGATGTGTGCCAGCGATTCGGCATGCAGGACGAGTTCCACGCCGGCGAGGCGGGCCAGCGCCTCGCGGGTGAGGTCGTCCTGGGTCGGGCCGAGGCCGCCGGTGGCCAATACCACTGCGGCCCGCTCGGCGGCCACGCGGAAGGCGGCGATGTTGTCGTGCAGGTCGTCCGCCACGGTCGTGTGCCAGCCCACAGGGATGCCGATTTCCCCGAGCCGTTGGCTCAACCACGCACTGTTCGTGTCCAGGGCCTGACCGGTGATCAGTTCGGTACCAATGGCAATGATTTCCGCTTTCATGGAGGTGCGCCCTTTCGGTCGGCAGTCTATCGCAACCAGACGGCGCCTGTCTACCGGCTCTGCGTCTTGGGTACACCGATCGTTTAGGGCGGGGGTAAGCGGTTGGGGCGGTGGTTTGTCCCCATCCTCCGCCGATTCCCCGTTCCGCGCTGACGATTCATCGTCTCGCGTTCCCGGGGCGCGCAGCAATCACGAAAACCTGAACTGTGAACGCTCCCCACGCGCCCATTGCGCATCTCTTACTTGGGCGAGCGCGCCGATCGATCCCTCTCCGCTGCCGCACCCTCGCCCCGCCGAAATCCAGAGGGACACCCGGCTCTGCAACGGCGGCTTGGCCGATCCGCCGCGATTTCTTAATTTGGCAGACAGGCGAAAACTCACGGACGCGGACGGGACGGCACCGACGACCGCACCCATCGGATCGAGCAAGCAACGAAGGAGATGCAGCAATGCAGACCAAGACCGTTCCCTACAAGGCGGGGCAAGTCGACGCCCAGGGGTTCGTTGCCTGGGACGAGACGAAGCCAGGCCCGCGACCGGGTGTGCTGGTGGTTCATGAATGGTGGGGCCTGAATGATTATGCCCGGGAGCGGTGCCGGCAGTTAGCCGGGCTGGGCTACGTGGCTTTCGCGGCCGACCTGTACGGTAGCGGCAAGACGACCAACGACCCCAAGGAGGCGGGGGCGTGGATGACGGCGGTGCAACGGGACGTGACGGAGTGGCGGCGGCGGGTGCAGGCCGCGTTGGCGGCGTTGCAGGCGGAGCCGGCTTGCGACGCCACGAAGGTCGCGGCGATTGGTTATTGCTTCGGTGGGGCCACCGCCTTGCAACTCGCCTACACCGGGGCGGACCTCAAGGCCGTCGCCACCTTCCACGCCGCCCTGCCCACCCCGACCGAGGCCGAAGCCCGGGCCATCAAGGCCCGGCTGCTGATCTGCCACGGCGCCGACGACGGCTTCATCCCCGCTGACGCCATCACCGCCTTCCGCGCCGCCCTCGACAAGGCTGGCGTCCCCTACCAATTCGTCGCTTATCCCGGGGCCGTGCATGGCTTCACCGTACCCAACGCCGACCAGCGGGGCATCCCGGGCATCAAGTACAACAAGGCCGCCGACGAGGCCTCTTGGCAGGCCCTGAAGAGCCTCCTGTCCGAGACGCTCCGCTGAGCGTACGGTGAGCGTATGATCGGGCGAGGAATACCCATCGAACGAGCGTCCTGAGGGAGAAACCAATGCGAACCGCACTGAGGACCGTCACGGCGGTGCTGCTGCTCGGGGCCGTCGGCTGGGCCGCCGGCCCCGACACGCCCAACACCCTCTCCGAGGAGGAGCGGGCCGCCGGCTTCGAGCTGTTGTTTAACGGCAAAGACCTGGATGGTTGGGAACACGCGGGCAATTGGCAGGTCAGCGACGGGGCCATTGCCTGGGTGCGCAAAGGGGGCAATCTCGTCTACAAGCGCAAGAAAATTCCCGACGACTTCGAGCTGCGCTTCGAGTGGAAAGTGGCCCCGGGGAGCAATAGCGGCGTCTACTATCGGCCGACGCAATACGAGTACCAGATCCTCGACAACCAGAAACACGCCGATGGCAAGAACCCGCGGACCAGCGCCGCCTCGCTCTATTTCTGCATGGCCCCCAGCCGCGACGTCACCCGGCCGGTGGGCGAGTGGAACCAGGGCCGGATCGTCTGCCAGGGGACGGTCATCCAGCACTGGCTCAATGGGGTGAAGGTCGTTGACCTGGATTATGCCGATCCGAAGTGGGCCAAGGAAGTAGCCCTGCTCCAG
>JANWYO010000078.1 GCA_025055215.1 Gemmataceae bacterium | reverse complement strand
CCGCGAAGGCGGCGGCCCGGCCGCCCATCGCCGATTGTCCCGCCGCCGCGGTCGCATAGGATGGTGGCAGCATCCGTGTCTGCTGTTCCCCTGCGGAGTCACGCACCATGCAAAAGCCTTTGAATATCGGCATGATTGGCTACGGATTCATGGGGCGGGCCCACTCCAACGCCTATTGCAAGGTCGGCCACTTCTTCGACCTGCCGTATCGCCTGGTGCTCAAGGCCGTCTGCGCCCGCAACGCCGACAAGGTCCGGGCCTTTGCCAACCAGTGGGGCTACGAATCGGTGGAAACCGACTGGCGAAAACTGGTCGAACGTCAAGACATCGACCTGATCGACATCTGCACGCCCAACAACACCCATGCCGAGATCGCCATCGCGGCGGCCGAGCATGGGAAGATGGTGCTGTGTGAAAAACCCCTGGCCATGAACGCCGCTGAGGGCCGGCGAATGGTGGAGGCGGTGGAGAAAGCTGGGGTGCCGAACATGGTCTGGTACAACTACCGCCGAGTGCCGGCGGTGACCTTTGCCAAGCAGCTGGTCGATGAAGGCCGCCTGGGCCGCGTCTTCCACTATCGCGCCAAATTCCTCCAGGATTGGACCATCAACCCCGAATTGCCCCAGGGGGGTACTGCCCTGTGGCGGCTGGACGTGGCCGCCGCGGGCAGCGGCGTGACCGGTGACCTCCTCGCCCATTGCATCGACACCGCCCTCTGGCTGAACGGCCCGCTGACGACGGTCTCGGCCATGACGGAAACCTTCGTCAAGGAACGCAAGCACAACCTCACGGGAAAAATCGAGAAGGTCGGCATCGACGACGCCTGCACCTTTATGGGCCGCTTCCAAAACGGTTCGCTCGCCTCGTTTGAATCGACCCGGTACGCCCGCGGCCATAAAGCCCTGTACACCTTCGAGATCAACGGCGAGCATGCGTCCATTTTCTGGGACCTGCACGACCTGCATCGGCTGCAATTCTTCGACCACCGCGACGCCGGCGTGGTCCGCGGCTGGCGCTCGATCCACGTTACCGATGGCGAACACCCGTACATGGGAAAATGGTGGGTCCCCGGTTTGGCGATCGGCTACGAGCACAGCTTCGTCCATCAGGTCGCCGACTTTCTCGACGGCGTCGCCAAGGGAAAGCCCGCTCAGCCCGATTTCCGCGATGCCCTGCGGACGCAATACGTCTGTGACGCGGTGCTGGAATCGGCACGAACGGGCCAATGGGTCAACGTGACGCTGATCTGACGATGTTCCTTACACCACTCGGAAGCGATCGGTCCGCGTACCGGTGAGGTTCTACGGCACATTAGCGGTGGGCTGACGCCGGGCTGTGCCCGGAGTCAGCCGGTATTCTCGAGACGACAGGTGATTGACCCCAGGAGCTCCTTCGATGGCTGTCGGCGTTGCGGACATTGGCCTGATCGGCTTGGCCGTGATGGGCGAAAACCTGGTGCTGAACATGGAGAGCCACGGCTACACCGTAGCGGTCTTCAATCGCACGACGTCGCGCGTGGATGAGTTTGTGGGCGGCCGGGCCAAGGGAAAGAACATCATCGGTTGCCACACGGTGCGTGAGTTGGTGGCGGCCCTGAAAAAACCCCGGCGGGTGATGATGATGGTCAAGGCCGGCGCCGCCGTCGATCAGGTGATCGCCGAGGTGGCCCCTCTTTTGGAGCCGGGCGACATTCTCATTGACGGGGGGAACACGCATTACGCCGACACCACCCGCCGCACCCGCGAGATGAAGGCCCGAGGGCTGCTTTACATCGGCACCGGCGTCTCGGGCGGTGAGGAAGGGGCCTTACGCGGGCCGTCGATCATGCCGGGCGGCGACCCCGCCGCCTGGCCACACGTCAAACCAATCTTCCAAGCCATTGCCGCCAAGGCCCCCGACGGCACCCCCTGCTGCGATTGGGTCGGCGACGAAGGGGCGGGCCATTATGTCAAAATGGTCCACAACGGCATCGAGTACGGTGACCTGCAACTGATCGGCGAATCGTATCACCTCCTGAGGGCCCTCCTGGGGCTGGATGCCTCGGCCCTGCACGATGTCTTCGCCCGCTGGAACCAAGGACCGCTCGACAGCTATTTGATCGAAATCACTCGAGATATTTTTGCCTACCGCGACCCGGAGACGGGCCGGCCGTTGGTCGATCTGATCCTCGATGCCGCCGGCCAGAAGGGGACCGGCAAGTGGACGGTGGCCTCCGCCCTCGACCTGACGGTTCCGCTGACCCTGATTGCCGAGGCGGTCTTTGCCCGCGCCTTGTCGGCCCAGAAAGAGCAGCGCGTGGCCGCCTCGCAGGTGTTGCGTGGCCCCGAAGTGCGCTTCACGGGCGACCGCCAACGTTTCATCGACGATGTGGAAATGGCCCTGTACGCCAGCAAAATCGTCTCCTACGCCCAAGGCTTCGCCCTGATGAGCGCCATGGCCAAGGAGTCTGGCTGGTCGATCAACAGCGGCGCCGTGGCCCTGATGTGGCGCGGCGGCTGCATCATCCGCAGTGTCTTCCTCGGCAAGATCAAGGAGGCGTTCGACCGCAACCCGGTATTGACCAGCCTGTTGGTCGACCCCTTCTTCGCCGACGAGCTGCACCGCTGCCAGGCCGGCTGGCGGCGGACCGTGGCCGCGGGCGTGGCGAATGGCATTCCGGTCCCGGCCTTCAGCGCCGCCTTGGCGTATTTTGACGGCTACCGCTCGGCGTGGTTGCCGGCCAATCTTCTCCAGGCGCAGCGCGATTACTTCGGGGCGCACACCTACGAGCGCGTGGATCGGCCTCGCGGCCAGTTCTTCCACACCAACTGGACCGGCCGCGGCGGCACCACCGCGTCCACGACGTACAATGTCTGAGTCTCGAAACCTGGGCGGTTCGGCCCGGCAGCCGGCTGCCGGGGCGAACCCCGATTGTCACCCCCTGTGCAACTGTGCCACAAGAGGATTCCACCATGCGACCAGCGTATCTCTCGCGCCGCGGCTTTTTGCAACGTTCGCTGGCGGCCCTCGGGGCCCTTGGACTTCCCGAATGGTACGCCAAAGAACTCTTGGCCGCCGACAAAGACCCCAAACCCGCAAGTGCCAACGACCGACTGACGATGGGCATCGTCGGCATTGGCAGCCCCCAGAGCCGCAGCCTGGGCATCGTGGGCGCTTCCCGGCCGAGCGTCGAAGCCAAGCAGCTGACGTTTCTGCGGGGCTGCGACGTTGACGCCCGCCACCGCGAGCGGGCCAACGTCGAGATGGTGAAGCGGGGCTTTCCCGATTTCCGGGCCGATACCGAGGACTACCGCGACCTGCTCCAGGACAAGACCCTGGACACGATCATGATCGCCACCCCAGACCATTGGCACGCCCAGATCGCCATCGAGGCGATGAAGGCGGGCAAAGACGTCTACTGCGAAAAACCGCTGACGCTGACCGTCGAGGAAGCCCTGGCGATCATCCAAGTGGCCCGGTCGACCGGCCGCATCCTGCAAACCGGCAGCCAACAGCGGACGGAGATGAGCGGCATGTTCCGTCTGGCGGCCGAGTTGGTTCGCGCCGGCCGCTTGGGCAAGGTGAAAACCATCGAGTGCCGCATCGGTAGCAATCCGACGAGCGGGCCGATCCCGGCCGTCGAACCGCCCAAGGAGCTGAACTGGGACTTTTGGCTTGGCCCCACCCCCAAAGTCCCCTACCGCCTGAGTGGCGACAAGACCAACTGCCATTACCAATTCCGCTGGTGGTATGCCTATTCCGGCGGCAAGATGACCGATTGGGGCGCCCACCACATCGACATCGCCCAGTGGATGCTCGGCAAGGACGGCAGCGGCCCGATCGAGGTCGAGGTCCTGAAGGCCGCCGAGCCGTACAAGGGCGACGACGGCTACAACTGCCATCCGACGTTCCAGGTGCAGTACACCTACGACCATGGGGTCAAGGTGATCGCCATGAGCGGCGGTGGCACCCATGCCGGGGCGTTGGTGGACAAGAGCGGCAATGTTCCGAAGGGCAAAGACGGCAAGCCGCGACTGGTGGGGCCTGACGAGAACGGCGTGCTGGTCCTCGGCGAAGACGGAACGCTGTTCGTCAGCCGAAGCATGATCGTCGCCAGCGATGCCCGCATCCTCGCCGAGCCACTGAAGGAAGACCCGCAGCTGTATCCCAGTCGGCCGACCAACCACATGCAGAATTTCGTCGATTGCGTCAAGAGCCGGAAGCCTCCGATCTGCGATCCGGTGGTCGGTGGTGGCTCGGTGATTGTTTGCCACATCGGGGTCATCGCCCTGATGACGGGCAAGAAGCTCAAGTGGGACCCCAACGCCCACCGCTTCGATGACGCCGAGGCGAACAAGCTGCTATCCCGGCCGCGGCGCGACCCGTGGAAGCTGAGCGTCTGACGAGCCGAGGCACGGTGCGGGGCGGGGGGGGCCCCCCCCCCGGGGGCCCCCCCCCCCCCCGGGGCACGCCCAAAAACCCCAAAGGGGGTGAAAACAAAAAAAAAAAAAACAAGAAAGGGGGAAGGAATTTTTTTTTTTGGCACCCGGGGCCCCCGCGGAAA
>JANWYO010000261.1 GCA_025055215.1 Gemmataceae bacterium | reverse complement strand
CGCGGCGGGCGATCCCCGCCGCCTCCAGCGTGCGCAAGATCGGGGGCAGGATCAGGCGGTTGGGCACCGGGCGCGTGATGTCGCAGACGACGACGCAGGCATCCCGCCGGCCCCGTGCCAACTCCGCCAACGGCGGCGTGCCGATCGGTTGCCGCAGCGCCTCGGCCACCGCCCGTTTCGGGTCGGAAAGGGGAGGGGCTGGCCGAATGGTGAGCGGCCCGACGACCCGGTCGTCGGGCAAATTGACTTCAAGCCCCGTCCGGCCATAGTCGAGCTTCACGCGCACAGCGACCTCCGTAAGGCGAGGGTTCGTCTCGTCGATGGATCGGCGGCACGTCAATCGTGTAACATGGCCGCTTGATTTATTTTGTGAACCCCGCAACCGACTTTCCACGACCCCCCGGATTGGGGGTACGCTAAGAGGGGAGCGAGGGGATGAGCGGGGTAGCGTCGGGGTCTTGCGCCCCTGCGGCGTGCGGAGGGGGCGGCAGGGCGATGCGTGCGCGAAATCGGCACAGCTCACCACGCGCTGACACGGCACCGCGTCTCGCTTCGGGAGCTTTCGGATGTCGCGGCGGCGACAGCTTAGCCTGCGATTTGCGGTGGACCGCCGGAATCGCGTCCGGGCTTGCGGACGGCCAAGAGGAAGGTGGGATTGACAGCATCGAAGCGGAGCGTTTCCAGCTGCTCGACACCCCGTGCAATGTTCACCAGCAGCACTTCGACGGAGCCGGTCAGCGCCTTCAACGTGGCGTAGGTGGCGGTGAGCATTTCCAGCGTGGCGACGTTGGCCACCAGCCGTCCTCCGGGACGGAGGGCGGCGAAAGCGCTTTCCAGGAGTCGAGCGACTTCCCGGCCCGTTCCGCCGACAAAGACGGCATCGGGGGCCGGTAGGGTGTGGAAGACCGCCGGCGCGATGCCATGCACCGCGGTCAGGTTGCGGACGCCGAACGTCTCGGCATTGGCCAGGATTAAGTGGTAGTCAGCCGAGTCTTGCTCGATGGCGAAGACCATGCCGGGATGGGCGAGCTGAGCGGCTTCGATGGCCACGGAGCCGGACCCGGCTCCCACGTCCCAGACCACGCTCCCCGGTTGGATGTCGAGGAGGGCCAGGCTGATGGAACGAACTTCGGCTTGGGTAATCAAACCGCTCTTGGGCCGGCTTTGGGCGAAGACGTCGTCGGGGTTGCCGAAGCGGCGGAAGCGGCCGACGGGGCGCGGCGCATCGGGGCGATCCGGCTTGCGTTTGAGGATCATGACATTGAGCGGCGCAAACTCCAGGTCCTGGATTTCGCTCAGCTCGCCTTGGGTGACGCGCTCGTCGGGGCTGCCGAGATTCTCGCAGACATAGGCCCGGAAATAATCGAGGCCGCGGGCCAGCAGCTGCCGAGCCACGCTCGGCGGGTCTTCCTGTTCACTGGTGAACAAACCGACGATTTCCGCCGTGCGGATGCGGTCGAGGACGGTATCGAGCGGGTGGGTGGCGAGGTTGGTCAGGTAGGCGTCTTCCCAACTTTCCTTAATGCGGGCGAAGGCCAGCTGCATGCTGCTGACGTGCGGCCAGACCTCGAAATGGTCCTTGCCGAGGCGGTCGCAGAGGTAGCGAGCCACGCCATAAAAAAGGGGGTCGCCGCCCGCCACGACCACCATGCGCTTGCGTCCCAGGTTGTTCTCAATGGTTCGCACCACCTCGTGCAGGTCCGGACCGATTCGGCATTTTTCGGCGGGCAGCTCGGCCACCAGCCCCAGCGCGTGTTCCGAGCCGATGACCAACTCCGCAGAGGTCAACAGGTCGCGGGCCCGGCCGGTCAGGCCGGCTAGGCCATCGCTGCCGATGCCGATAATGTGAACCTTCGCTTCCGCGGCGGACACGGTCGCTCCCGATCAGACCGGCTTAGGTGCTGCCCGCTGCCAGATTGTACGCCCTTGCTGCTGCCCCGAGAATGGCGTTGCCGGGCACCGCGACTTGCGCCACGGGACCACCCAGGGGATAACACCGAGGCCGGCTCAAGCTTCCGCAGACGGCCAACGGATGCCCTTGGGGGAGGATGACCCGCAAACACCAAGGTCTTCGGAGACCATGGCTACCCGCCGAGGCTGGCTCGTGGGCGGGTTGCTGACGTACGGACCGGCGGTCGTCACCACGGTTTTTCCATCATCGACACGATCTGTACTGCCAGGCGGTTGACGTTTTTCTGCTCGGCCGTAGTCAGCGATTCGCCCAGCTCCGGGATGAAGTTGGCCAGCGATTGCACCAGGACCGGCCCGGCGGGCGGCGCGGGGGCGGGCGCCGATAGCGGTGTCGGCGGCACCGCCGTGCCGCCGACACCCGGCGGCGACGGCGTGCTCGTCACGCCCAGGTCGGGCAGTCCCGGAATCCCCAGGCCCCCGGGCGGTATGGCAACGATGCCGTTCTGCGGCCGCGGGCGGGACAAGAGTTCGCCCGTGCGGATGTCACGCCAGACCACCTCGACGGCCAGCGTCGTCTCGGCCTCGCGCACTTCATTGAGCTGATTGCGGTTGATGATTGCCTTGTTCAGGCTGATGATGGTGCCCAGGAGTTCGGTGTCAGCGGCTTCCCGATTGGAGACGACTTTATACGGCGTCTTGGTTTCGATTTGCCGGACCACGGCACGGGTGAGGTCGAATTCCAAGCCGCGGCGGAGCGTGAGGTTGTTGAAGACGGGGACGTAGACCGTGCGGATCCCCTCGTCGTAATTGGGCTTGGTCGAGTAGCCGAGGATGCGGAAGTGGCCTCCTCCTTCGCATGCGGGCACCAGGAGCGTGGCGGCCGCGAGGCCGAGCCAGGTGGGCAAGTTGCCCGGGCGTCGGCTGGAAAGGCGCGTGTTGGTTGCAGTGCTCATGGGGCCTCCCGCGTGATGCCTGCCTCCTGGCCCGGGTGGGACGACGCTGCGGGAAGCCATCGCCGCAGCCACGACGACGGCGCCAGACTCTCGGGCAGCTTCCGCGGCGGCGGGGCCGTCTCCGGCGCGTCGGGCGGCGAGCCAGACGCGGCGTCGTCGCCCTTGGCCGTCTTCTGTTGCTCGGCCTTCTCCAGCTCGGCGCGCAGCTCGTGCATCCGTTCGGTGGCCTTGTCGAAGAATTCCGTTCCCGGATACGACCGACGGACGATTTCGTAGTAGAAATACGCCGATCCGGGGTGCCCGGTGCGCCGATAAAACTCCGCGATGTTGAACTCCTTTTCGGCCTGCTGCAAGGTGATGCCGATCAGCTGCCGTTCGAGGAAGTCGCGTTTCTGTTGCGCCAGCTCCGGATAGCTGATCAGGGCGGTGTTCACCAATCGGCGGGCTTCGGCGACCTTGCGGCCGTCGTAATCGGAGCCGCCGGTGCTGAGGTGTTTGGCGATGATGGCCAACTCCAGCGCCTGGGGGGCCAGCGGGCTGTGCGGGTAACGTTCGATGAGTTGGCTGAAGAAGCGGTCGGCTTCTTTGTAGTCCTCGCGGTAGAACTTGACGCTGCCGGCCAGGAACAGGGCCTTGTCGGCCAAGGGGCCGCTCACGTCGGTGTAGCTCACCTGCTCCAGCCGCTCCAAGGCGCGGCCCTCTTCGTCGAAGAAAG
Source organism: Gemmataceae bacterium (assembly GCA_025055215.1). Taxonomy (GTDB): domain Bacteria; phylum Planctomycetota; class Planctomycetia; order Gemmatales; family Gemmataceae; genus JANWYO01. The sequence goes on along the minus strand of JANWYO010000261.1, from coordinate 36,942 downwards.
GCTTGGTCTTGTCCCAGTGGATCAGGTTGGGGGCCACCCAGAAACGTTTGCCCTCGCGTTTCTCCTTGTAGGCCTCCATCTGGGCACGGGTGTCGTCGAGCCAGTAGTTGGCGATGTCGAACATCCGCTGGAGGGCCTGTTCGCGGTAGGCGCCGGCGGGGAAGTCGTTGAGGAGCTTGGCGTAGGTGTCACAGGCCTTGGGATATTTCAGCTGCATGCGCAGGCATTCGGCCTCGTAATAGCGGGCCTCTTCGGCGATGTGCTGGGGGTTTTTCTGGTTCTTGGCGATTTTGCGGTAGATTTTCTCGGCTGCGGCGAAGTCGTTCTGGCGATACAGCTCGTGGGCCTGGGCCAACTCGGCGGCGGCAGACCCGGCCGCCGGCGGCGCCTCGGCCTCGAGCTTGCCATCGCGCAGCACCAGGCTGTCGCCGACGGCCGCCGGGCCGGCGGCGTCCGCCTTTTTCCTCCACCAGGAGTCCCAGGCACAACCGGAGGCCAGGACCAGGGGCACCACAGCCAGCGCCATGGCCCAACGGCATTGCCGGCCGCGCCCGGCCCCGTCATCGTGCCTGATCCTCCCTTTGCCCTGATGGCGGCTCACGATCTCCTCCCCCGGAATCGGCGGGCGTCCCGCGGTGGCCGGGCAGCGACAGCTTCTCCACATACCCCAATAACCGTGGTCGCCGACCCCGCACATACGTGACATATTCCCCCAGGAGCAGACGCAGTTCCTTTTGCACGGCCAACGGCCAATCGCGCCGCCAGGCGTCGTCCGACTCGGCGAGCGCCTGGAAGGCTCGCCGGGTATTCGGTCCCAAAGGTCGGCTGTCGCGCCGGCCCGGCCGACACTTGGCACACACCATGCCGCCGACCGACGGGCTGAAAGCCGCCGCGGCGTTGTCCGCCACGCCGGCCGCGCAGACGGCACATCGGTCGAACACAGGGCGATAGCCCAATTCCTCCAAGAGCACCAATTCAAAACGCGCCAGCCGTAGACCGGTTGCCCTGGGCGGATCTCCCAGCACCCGCAGAGCCGCGCAAGCCTCGTCGAATATCTTCGGATGTGGGTCGTCGTCCTCGGTCCAATCCGCAAGCAGCTCCGCGATATAGCAGCCGGCATAAAAGGCTGCCAGATCGATCCGCAGGCGCGGGAACCGCTCGACGACCTGTGCCTCGGTCAACAGATCCAGACTGCCCGACGATTTGCGGAGGAGGACTATACGGCAGACGGTGAGCAGGTCAAGGGCAGATTCAAAGTTCGACCCCAGGCGTCTGCCACCTTTGGCCAAGGCACGCACCTTCCCCAGTTCGCGCGTCCAGAGTGTGGCGATTCGGCTCGTCTCGCTCCAATCAATGGCGCGCACCACCAACGCCAGGGCTTTTTCCGACATGTCCGTTTACCGGCCGGGCGGAACGGAAGACCCGTCGGGTCGGGAAAATCAAGGGCGGTCGCGGCTCGGTTCGTCGACGATGTCCGGAAACCCGAGCCGCCGTAAATACTCCCGTTCCTTGGCACGCATTGTACGAATGTCGGCCGGCCGGTGGTCGTCGTAACCGCACAGGTGCAGCAGCCCGTGGATGACGTACAGGGCCAGCTCAGCGCCGACGGCGTGGCCCCGCTCGTCGGCCTGACGTTGGGCCACTTCCGCACCGATGACCAATTCGCCGGCGAGCCGTCGGGCCTTCGGCTCGCTCAGAGGGAAGGTCAGAACGTCGGTCGGTTCGTCGTGTTGGAGGAATTGGCGATTGAGCCGATGGATGGTGGCATCATCCACAAAGGCGACGCTGATCTCGGCGTCGTGAATCCCCTCTTGTTCAAGCACGGTACGGACCACCTGCCGCACCCCTCCCCGGTCGATGGGAACGGTTTGCTGCGGGCTGGCGATGCTGACGCGGATCACGCCGATTCTCCCACGGGGGCGGGGCTTGGCCCTCGGCTGGGCACTTCGGGCAGCAACTCGACGACGCCCCGGTCATCGATCCCCACGCGAGCGGCCACGACCTGCTCGTCTTCCCCCAGCACCTCGTGGGCCAACGCCAGATAGTCCGCCGCGCCGTTGCATCCGGGAGCGTAAGCGAAGATCGACTGGCCGTGGCTGGGACACTCGGCCAGCTTGATGTTCCGCCGGATACGTGTCCGGAAAATCCGGGCGTTGGCCCAAGGAGAGGTCCCGCCGCGGCTCTTCTCCAGGTAGGCCGACAGGTCGCGGATGACCTCTTGAGCCAGGCGGGTGGTGGCCTCGTACAGACAAACGATGATCCCCGTCACCTTCAAGGCAGGATTAATCCGTTTGGCGACGAGTGCCGTGGTTTCGAAGAGCTTTCCCATGCCGTGCAGGGCGAGGAAGTGGGGTTGCAAGGGGATGAAAACCTCGTTGGCGGCGGCCAAGGCGTTGAGCGTCAAGACCCCCAACGACGGCCCACAATCCATCAGAACAAAGTCAAACGTCCCCTCGTCTTGGAGGAGGAGGTCGCGAAGGATGACCTCGCGGCCAACAACGCCCGCCAATTCGACCTCTGCGGCAGCCAGGTTGATGTCCGAACCAACCAGCCAGAGTCGCTCCCCGACCTTCAACCGCACTTCTGCCAGCTGCCGATTGTGCACGAGGACATCGTACATCGACGGCCGTTGACCGTTCGGCTCGACGCCCAGGTGAGTGGTGGCGTGGGCTTGGGGGTCGAGGTCGAGGACGCAGACGCGCTGGCCGCACTCTGCCAGGGCTGCGGCCAGGTTGACCGCGGTGGTCGTCTTGCCGACGCCGCCTTTTTGGTTGAGGATTGCGATCCGTCGCATCGGTGGTCCTTTCCGTGCCGGGGTGGGAAAGATGGGCGGATTATAAACGGCGGTGGTTCGCGGGAGAACCCCAACCTGTTTGGGGGTGGCGCGGCGCCGCATCATCTCCCCGCGGACTTTGGCGGTTCGCGCACGCCGGTCGCCGCCACCCCGGTCGCCGGTAAGCTCCGCTTGCCGCCAAGACGGGGTGCGCCTTTTGTTTTGGGCGGGATTGGGCGCTCCGGGCGGCATTTTTTCCACGCCGATTCCTCAGGTTCGCCCGCGGCGATTCCTCCGTTCGCGCCCGCCGCGTGCTGAGCGAGCGCGAATCGATGAATCGTGAACGATCGCCGAGTGGCCAGCAGGCGTCTCACATCCTCGCCCGAGCGCGAACCGATCAATCCGTCTCCGTCGCTGCACCCTTAACCTGCCGAGATCCGGGGACACCCCCAAAACGCATGAGGCGCCAGCACCAACCCGGTTGCCCGTATAATGGCTGCGGTCGCCCCAGGCCGATGCATTCCCTCGAGGATCTGACCATGCTCGCTTTATATTGCCTCCTCGCCGGGCCTCTTGCCGCCGATCCCGCCGCCGACTGGCAACGCCAGGAGGCGGCCCACCTGACCAACATCCGACAGATCACCCGCGATTTCCTTCGCGCCGGCGAGGGATACTTCTCCCCGGACGGTAAGCAGATCATCTTTCAAGCCGAGGAGCCAGGGACGGGCAACCCCTTCTACCAGATCTTCGTCATGGACTTGGCCACGGGCCGGTATCGGCGCGTCAGCCCCGGCGTCGGCAAGACGACGTGTGCCTTCTTCCGACCCGATGGCCGTAAGATCATCTTCGCCAGCTCGCACCTCGACCCTGACGCCCGAAGCAAGTATGCCGATGAATACCGCCGGCGCGAGGAGGAACGGGTGAGCGGCCAACGACGCCGCTACCTTTGGGACTTTGACCCGTTCATGGACATCTTCGAGGCCAATCCCGACGGGACCGAATTGAAGCAGCTGACCACCAGTAAGGGCTACGACGCCGAGGGAAGCTACTCCCCCGACGGCAAGCACATCGTCTTCTCCTCCGACCGCTCGGGCCCCGGTAACCTGGAACTCTACATCATGGAGGCCGACGGCCAAAACGTCCGCCAGTTGACGCGGGCCCCTGGCTGCTACAACGGCGGTCCCTTCTTTTCCCCCGACGGGACCAAGGTCATCTTCCGCAGCGACCGGAAGAAGAAGGACCACCTCCAGCTGTATGTCATCAACGTCGATGGCTCCGGCGAGCGGGCCCTGACCGACGACCTGGGCTGGGTCCATTGGGCGCCTTATTGGTACAAGGACAGCAAGCACATCATCTACACCGCCGCTGACCACACCGCCGCCGGCCGGCCGAATTACGACTTGTATTGGATGAACATCGAAACGGGCCAGAAGGTGCGGCTGACGTATGCTCCGGGTGCCGACGTTTTGCCCGTTTTCAGCCCCGACTATCGGCAAGTTTTGTGGACGTCGTCGCGCGACGGGCGGCAACCGCCGCAACTTTATTTGGCCGATTTCACTCCGCCTAAGGATGGTCCCTGACTTGCGGCTTGTCCCGGGTTTGCCCCGACGCCTTGCCCGACCGAAAGGCCTCCAACGGCGTCTGCTGCCGCGGCTTCTCGCACGTAGGACTTGCTCTTGCGTTACTTGCCGCCTGTGCGGATAAGATGGTCCCCCAGGATGGGGCCCATGCCGGTGCGGGGGAGGTAGGCCGATGTTCCCCGACAAAGTTCCCATGGTCAGTTACGCTCAGAATCGTGAAGACGTGCTGCTACATCGCGTCTTCGCTGACCAGCGGGAGGGCTTTTATGTGGATGTCGGGGCCCACCATCCGACCTTCGGCTCGGTGACGCGAACGTTTTACGACCGAGGCTGGCGCGGCATCAACATTGAGCCGGGCCCAATCTTCGCCAAGCTGGCCGCTGCCCGACCACGCGACATCAACCTGAACGTCGCCGTCTCCGACACCGCCGGCACGATCCTCTACAGCGAGGGGCCGCTGTATAGCGGCTTGTCTCACGTTGGCCCTGGCACCACCCCAGGCGAAGTGACACGGCCGGTGACCGCCCGTACGTTGCGCGACATTTTCGAGGAATACTGGCCCGCCTCGGGGGTCTCGTTCATGTCTGTAGACGTGGAGGGGCATGAACTCCAAGTGCTCCGCGGCAATGACTGGTCGCGCTATCGCCCGCAGTTGGTCCTGGTCGAGGCGACCAAGCCGATGTCTCCTGAGCCTAGCCATCATGCCTGGGAGCCACTGTTGCTGGGGGCCGACTATCTGTTTGCCTGTTTCGACGGCTTGAATCGATTCTACGTCCGTCGGGAAAATCAAGAGTTGGCGGAGAAACTCCGGGTTCCGCCCAATGTTTTCGACCATTATGTTCTTGCCGAGATGAAGGAGTTGGGAGACCTGCTGCACCTGCAGCAGGCCCGGATCGCGGGGTTGGAGCACGAATTGGCGGAGGCGCGGAAACTCGTCGCCGACATTGGTCCGCGGGCGCTGCACTACGGGTTGAGCCTGGCGCGCGCACTCACCCGCTGGAAACGCCGAGCCCGCCGTTGGCTTCGGCGGGCGGGCTAGGCCGCCCGCCTCAAGGTTCGTGCCCATGGCGCCGCGGTTCGTCGCCCCAGCCTCCATCTCTCCCATCGGCCATGCTTTCCGCCGCGTCTCCAGCCCGCGTCCGCCACGTCAGCGGCCCCCAGGCCCCCGTCGCCGGCGATTACGTCCTCTACTGGATGCAAATTTACCGTCGGCTCGCTCACAACCATGCCCTGGACTACGCCCTCCGTTGGGCCGTCGGCCTCAAAAAGCCGCTGGTAGTTTACGAAGGGCTCAAGCTCGGCTACCCGTGGGCCAGCCGCCGGCTCCACCGCTTCATCCTGGAAGGAATGCAAACCAACGCCGGGCAGGCCCGCGAGATCGGCCTGAATTATTGGCCTTTCGTCGAGACACCAGAGCAAAGCGGCCGCGGGCTGTTGCGGCGCTTGGCGGCGCGGGCGTGTCTGGTCGTGACCGATGATTTTCCCTGTTTCATCATCCCCGACCAGACGGCGGCGCTGGCCCGCCAGACGCCGACGCCGGTGGTGGCCATCGACAGCAACGGCGTGGTGCCCCTGTCCCTGCTGGGCCCGCCGGCCACTGCGGCGGCCCACCTGCGGCCGCGCATCCACCGCGCCTTCGCCGCGGCCTGGAGCGAACGGGCCGTCGCCGAGCCGGTCTTTCCGCGTCCTGTTCGCAGGACGGTCGAGCCGCCGTTTCCCCTTTGGGATCCGGGGCAAGACTTGACGACTTTTATCGACGGCCTGCCCATCGACCCGGGCGTTCGCCCGGTGGCCACGACGCCCGGCGGCAGCCGGGCGGCGCGCCGGCGACTGGCGGAGTTTGTCAGCCGAAAGCTGCCAGGTTATGCCGAGGGACGGTCCCATCCCCTGCCGCCCGAGCAGGGCCACGCCAGCGGCCTCAGTCCGTATCTCCACTTCGGCCACATTTCGATCGAAGAAGTCGTGGCAACGGTGCTCGCTTCCGTGGGCTGGTCGCCGCAGCAGCTCGACGAACGCTGCGTGGGGCGGCGCGAGGGCTTTTGGAGCGCAAACGCCGACGTGAATGCATTCCTCGACGAGGCCATCGTCTGGCGCGATCTCGGTTTTCATTGGCACTGGCACCGGCGGAGCGACACGACCTCGCTCGAACGCGCCCTGCCGGCCTGGGCGTGGACCACCCTCCGCAAGCATGCCGCCGACCCGCGCGACTATTGCTACCGCCTGGAGCAGTGGGAGGCGGCCGAAACGCACGACCCGCTCTGGAACGCCGCACAGATCGAACTGGTGCACGCCGGGACCATCCACAACTACCTGCGCATGCTCTGGGGGAAAAAGGTGATCGAATGGTCAGCGACCCCCGAAGAGGCCTATCGCATCTTGGAACATCTCAACAACAAATACGCCCTCGATGGCCGAAATCCGAACTCCTACACCGGCATCCTCTGGTGTTTCGGCCTTTTCGATCGGCCGTGGGCGCCCGAGCGCAAAGTTTTTGGGACGGTCCGCTACATGTCCTCGGAGAATACGGCCCGGAAATTCCGCCTTGAGGCCTACCTTGCGTATGTCCGGTCACTTGCCGACCGGCCAGCGGCCACCGGCTGACTACAATGCCGGCAACAGGGCGAGGCTTGACCGGGGGGTATCCAATGGACGCCAGCTACAAGCAGATGACCGACTTCCTCACCGGGCTGGGGATTGAAAACGTGCCGCACACCCGCAAGACCTACCTGGGCCACCTCATCGCGGTGCACCGGCTGATGGAGCGCCACGGCTGCGGCCCGGACGCCTGCCGGGCCGGGATGTTTCACTCGATCTATGGCACGGAACTGTTCCAAGGGTTCAAGCTCCCGTTGGAGCGGCGGAGCGAAGTGCGGCAGCTGATCGGCGAACGGGCCGAACGGCTGGCGTACCTGAACTGCGCCATGGATCGCGCCAGTTTCGATCGAGCCGTTCCGCAGGCAACCGAACCGTACACCTTCCGCGACCGTCTCACGGGTGAGACGGTGAGCTTGACCCGCGAGGACTTCGACGATCTGTGCCGGGTCCATCTTTTCGACTGGCTGGAGCAGGTCGAGCGGAGCGGTCGGTGGGATTATCGCCGGGCCGCCTATCGCGGCATGGCCGAGCGTCTGGGCGGCAGCGCCTGGAAGCTCTATCAAGAGGTCTTCGCCGGCGAACCGGCCGGCAGCGACCGTTGATGGGCGGCGGGCCGTCGCCCGCCCCCCGCTCAGGCCAGCATCTCGGCCACAACCTCTCCTTCCGGCACCAAGGGCATCGGCCGACCCAGCCGGTCCAGGATCGTGGCCTGCGGGTCGATGCCCAGAAGGTGATACGTCGTGGCAAGGATGTCCTTGGGCGACACAGGGCGGTCGGCCACGCTGTCGGCGTGCTTGTCGGAACGGCCCACCACTCGGCCACGGGCGATCCCGCCCCCCGCGGCCAAGAGGCTGTAGGCCCGCGACCAGTGGTCGCGGCCGCCGCCGCGGACATTCTTGAGTTTCGGCGTTCGCCCGTGCTCACTCATGCACCACACCAACGTCTCCTCCAGCATCCCGCGCTGGTTGAGGTCGCTGATCAACCCGTACAGGGCCATGTCCAGGCCGGGCAGAAGTTCCTCCTTCATCCGCGGGTAGTGGTCCCAATGGGTGTCCCAGGCGGAGCCGGCCAGGCCATACTCGTCCCAGAAGACGGTGACGAAACGGGCGCCGGCCTCGACCAGCCGGCGGGCCGTCAGGGCCGCCTGGCCGAACAGCGTCATGCCGTAGCTTTCGCGCAGCGGCATCGGCTCGCGACTGACATCCAGGGCGGTGCGGATCCGCTCGGAGGCGATCAGGTCATAGGCCATCGAGCGATAGCGGCCATGATCGCGGCCCGCGGCCGAGCGGTCGAGGTCGCGGCGGGCCTGGTCAAATTGCTCCAGGAGCGATTTTCGACCATTCAACCGGTCCAGGGTGATGTCGGCCGGCAGCGTCGCCCCGGAAGCGAGTTCCAGCCGGCTGTCGGCGGTAATGCCGACATAAGGCTCCAGGACGTCGAGCGTCTGCTCCCCCAGCCGTTTGGTCATGGGTCGGGTCGCCGTCCCATGGAACTCGGTCCAGACGGGGTTGTAGGCACCGCCCAGCCAAGCGGCGTAGGGGCCGGCGCGCTGCACCTCGCCCGTCCGCTGACTGCTGAACGGGAACGGCAGGGCCAGGTTCACTGGCATATCCCGCCGCCGGCGCGCAGGAGGGGTCAAGTAATCGACCACCGAGCCGACAAATGGCCAATGGCGGGAATCGCGCGGGTTCAGCTCCATCGGCACATCGATGTGCGGCACCCCGGTCGTGGCGTAAGCGACCCCATGAATGGGGTACGGATGCGTCATCGAGCGGACGACGGTGACGCGATCCATGATCTTCGCGGAGCGCGGCAGGTACTCACAAATGTCGAGTCCCGGGAGGCTGGAGCGGATGGGTTTCATCTCGCCGCGGATTTCCTCCGGGGCGTCGGGTTTCATGTCCCAGGTTTCAAGTTGGCTGGGCGAGCCATAGAGGAATAGGAGGATGCACGCCTTGGCTTGGCCAAAGCGGGGGGCCGGACGGTTCGCTCCCTGCACCCGCGCCAGCGGCGTGGGCGGCGTTGACGTCAGCCCGAGAAGCCCCAAGCCGCTGGCCCAAAGGAATTCACGGCGAGACCACCCATCGCAGAGGTGCTTGCGAGAGCCGAGGATACGGAGCATGGTAGGCCTCCTGTCGGAGGGAAACGGGGAGGGCAGGCAACCCGCGCATGATACGTCAAGGTGTGGGCAGAAGCAAGCGACCGATGTCGGCGAGGTGCCCCTATGGTTTGGGTCCTCGCTCCGCTCCAATCTGGAGGGACACGCCCGCGGCCGTCGGCCGCGGCTGGCGCCGTCGTCCGATCTGCCGGGGGCCCGGGCACCGCAACGTTACATCAGCGTAGCGGGCGGATGAAAATGTTCGCAAACTCGATCGGGTCGCCGTGGTGCTGGAGCGCGATTGGTCCCGTCTTGGGAATGCCCGGAAGCGGGGCGTTGTCGATCACCCGCTGGCGGTTGAGGTCTACCGTCAGCCGGTCCCCCTTGAGGGTGATGACCATACGGTTCCATTGGCCGAGCGGTTTGTCGGCTTTGACCTTGGGCGTGACCGCGGCGCGGACCTCTGGGGGCTGCTTCGGGTCGGTTCGATAGCCGTAAACCTCACCCGAGCCGACGGGCCAGCACCAGATGTTCACTTGGCTTTTGCTGCTGCCGCGGAGGTAGATGCCGCTGTCGCCGGCATCGAGGACTTCGACCATCTTGGTTTTGCCGCCCTCCTGGGCGTAGTCGCCGCTGGGGAGGATGACCGGGCGCGGGGTCGGCTTGGGTTGGCCGGGGAAACGCCAATCGACCGTCAGGACGAAGTCGCCGAATTGCTGCTCGGTCCAGAGGTTTTTGTCCTTGGCTTCGCTACGGCCGTCGTAGGCCAGGATGCCGCGGCGAACCTGCCAATGTCCCTCGTGACCGGGATCCTTCCGCCAGTTGGTCAAATCGATGCCGTTGAACAGCTGCTGCCAATCGTGTGCTTCCTCGGCAATTTCCTCTGGCCGGGGATTGCTGCTCGGCAACTCCTTGATGCGGATGTTGCGGAAGCGGCACTCGGTTCCCTCGGCCTCCAGCGCCAGGTAGCCTTTTCGCGGGGTGCATTTGCTGACGCCGGAAACCACCTTGCCGTTGACGGCGAGGGTGATGCGGCCGTCGATGGCCTCGACTCGGTAGTGGTTCCATTCATTGGCCCCTTTGCAGCGGCGCTCGCTGGGGAGGCAGCGTTTCGCGCCTTTAGGGTGGGGCCGATCCGGGACACAATCCGCCCCCCAGATGCTGAATATGTCGCCGTGGCTGGTGTAAGCCCCTTCTTGGTCAAGGTTGACAAGAATCTGCACCTCGATACCTCGGGTGAAGACCGGCGTGCCGACGGCCGGCAGCGGATCGCACCAGACGAAGAGGCCGGAGTTGCCGACGGCATCGGGCCGAGGCGGGACGTGCATCCATTCCAGCTCGAGGATGAAGTTCTCGTACATCCGGGCCGTTCGCAGGAATCCCATGGGCTGGCCGGTGGTAATCAGCACGCCGTCTTCCACCCGCCAGGTGCTGGGTTGCGTGTTGACGTTGACCCAGCCGGTCAGGTCCTTACCGTTGAACAGCGGCACGAAACCGTCGTCGGCCGCCGGGGCCGAGCCGGCCAGCGCGCCCAGGGTCACGGCAATCGCGCCGAAGCGGCAGGCATGAGACATGGGAACTCTCCATAATAACGGGGGGAACAGACCGGATTATAACTTGACGACAAAGTCGCGACCACCGGCTGCCAGATTCCCGCACGCACAGGTTCGCTTCCATGATGTCGCGCTTTTCCTGCACCCTGGCCATCCTGGTGACGTGGCCGCGCCAGGCCGGCGGCCAGGAGCGGCCACGCCTGGAGTTCACCCGCCTGATCGCTCACTGGGACCAGTATGCCGACCCCGCCTACCTGACGTTCGTCGAAGAGGCCCGACCGGAAATCGTGCAGGTCGGTTTCTATGGGGCCCATTTCTGGAGCCTGGCGCACACGCCGCAGTACAAGGGCTATCCGGCCCATTTTCCGGTGCAGGGCCTGGATGAGTGCGGCGCCTGGTTCGCCGAGCTGAACCGGCAGCTGCGGCAGCGCGGTGCCCGCGTCGTCGGCCATTTCAACGTCACCTTCCTCGTCGGCGACCCGGACGGTCCGCAGGGGCCGCGCGGCTTTTTCAAGTTTTACCGCGACCTCTGGGACGAAAAGCAGCTGGGTCCCAAGCCCATCGCCGATCCGATCGACTTCCTCCAGAAAAACGCCGACGGGACGCCGATCGTCCACGACACCTACCAGATCGGCGGCATGAAAGAGTATTGGGCCTGCCTCAACAATCCCCAATGGCGGGCTGTCCTCAAAGCCTGGGTCAAAGTCGGCATCAGCCGCGGCGTGGATGGCTTCATCGCCAACTATTTCTACCGCCATAACTGCCTCTGCCCTCATTGCCGTGCCGGTTTCAAGGAATATCTGGCGCAGCGGTTCACGGCCGACGAGCTTCGGCGACAGTTGGGCATTGCCGACCTGGCCGGACACCAGTTCTCGGAAATCGTTGGCTGGCACGATCCAAAGGAGTCGACGCCACTCCGCCGGGAAATGCTCCGCTTCTCTCAGATCAGCACCAAGAGGGCGTTTGACGAGGTCTTTGTTCGCTACGGGCGGTCTCTCAAACCGGACTTGATCGTCGCGCAGTGGAACCATCTTGGGTTTTTCAGCCAGATCAGCGGCGACGAGCGCTGCCTTCTCCCGAGCGACTTATGGGGCCGGGACGAGGATTACCTCTGGTACAGCACCGGTTCGGCTGCCTGCTATACCGACTTGGCCAACGGTTATCTGGGAGAGGGGACGCTCCAGGCCCGGTACCTCCGCGGGGCGTTCGACGACAAGCCGTTTACCCTTGGCAAATACGAACAGTCGCGCATTCGGGTGGCGATCGCGGAACTGGCAGCCAACGGTGGGGCGCCGATGGGGTTTTACACCCGCTTTCGCGATCCCGAGGCGCGGGCCGAGATCGTCCGCTACTACCGGTTTCTGGAGCGACACGACGCCCTCTACCGGGCCAACCGCCCCTATGCCGAAGCGGTCCTGCTCTTCCCGCGGACGCGGGTCCATGGCGGCGACATCGCCGCCGTGGAGCACTTCAAGCGCTGGGGCTTGGCCCTCCTGGACCAGCACGTGCTGTTCGACATCCGGCCCGACGATGCGCCTCCGGACCAGCTGGCCGGCTACCGGAGGGTGCTGCGCCTGCCGGCGGAGGAAGCGCCGCCCCCAACCGATTGGGATGACTTCAGCCGATTCGACGCCCCGAAGACCGTGCGGGTGTCGGCAAGTCGGCCGGCACGCGGGCACGAGTTGACGCTGCACTTCGTGAACTACAACCGAACTGAGCCAGCCCAGCCGAAAAGCCCCGGCCGCGGCCTTGCTGACGAGAAACCGATTCCGGTTGAGGGCGTTCGGGCGGAAGTCCGGTTGCCACCTGGTGCCCGCGTGCGACAGGTCCAGGTTCTCATCCCGGAGGAGCCGGAACCAATCGCGGTGGCGGCGGAGTCGCGGAATGGCCGAGTCCAATTCACCGTCCCGAAGTTCCTGGTTTACGCGGTGGTACGAATAGACTTGCAGCCCTAGTCCAGCTTGCGAAGTTGGTGCAGGGCAGCGTCGGATTACCTAAACCTCCCCCGGCGTGGAGACGATACCTAGTACTGGAACGCCGCGGAGTGAGCAGCTGAACAGTAACTCCTCCGAGCATCGCGGACCTGGGGCCGCCGGTCCGAAGGGTGCCCATCGGCAGACGCGGCGGGGTGTTCAGCCCCGTCGGTTCGAGCGGCCCGACCCGTTAGAAGGCATGTAACGACCCAGCAGAATCGTGTGACCCGTCATCGCCTCGGCCGCAGAGTTCCTGTCCCGGCGGCCGAAAGGGTTGATTCTGCCCTATCCCAAACCCTATGATGTTCCTGCCGGCGAGGCTCGTCCGCGCCGTCGGTGCGGCCTTGGCCGTCAGGGGAGAAAGACCCATGCACGCACACGGTCCCAGCTGCCTGCCTGGTCCCATCACCCGCTCCCGCGACTGGTGGTCTCAAACGCCGCCACCCAAACCGCCCCGACGACGCCCCCCACGCGCCGACGGCGCCATCCGCACCGAACTGGTCGAACGGGTCCGGCGCGAAATCGCGGCCGGCACCTACGAAACGCCCGAAAAATGGGCCATCGCCCTCGACCGCCTTTGGGCGGACCTGCAATCGGAATAGCCCCGCAGCCCACCAGCTGACGACCGCCCGGCCAAGGAGTTGCGCCGGGCGGTCTCTCTTGATCCGCGGCAGCCGTTGGCGCCGTTTTGCGGTCCGATGTAGAATAGCGGCGCCTCGTGTTCGCCGAGGGTAAGTCGCCTCTCTAGCCGAGCGGGGGATCCGCCTCGACACCGGAGGATCAGGCCGTGTCATTGCCGGCCGTGCAAGTTTCACAAAGTCCAGAAAGCAAGTTTCGGGAATACTTGGCCAGCCGGCCCAAGCCGCAGCGCTACACCGAACAGCAGCGCGACATGGTGCGCTACATCTTCTCGCAGCACCATCATTTCGACGCGGACCAACTGATCGACCGCATGAAGCAAGCCGGCTTCCGTGTCAGCCGGGCGACCATCTATCGGACCCTGGCCAAGTTGGTCGATGCCGGCCTGCTGCGCCGCCTGGAGTTGGGGTCGAAGACGTTCTACGAGCACGACTACGGCTACCCGCAGCACGAACACCTCGTGTGCGAGGCGTGCGGCAACATGATCGAGTTCCAGAACAGCACGCTGGAAACCATCCTGAACGATGTCTGCCGCGAGCACCAATTCCACCGCACCGGGCACACGTTCATCGTCCGCGGCACCTGCGCCGAGTGCAATCGGGCCCGCGTCACCAAGCGCCGGCTCGACATGATTTGACACGTAGCGGGCAACGCTACGCCGTCGCGGCGAAGCGTTGGCCGGTCAGGCGTTCGTAGGCTTCGACATAGCGGTCCCGCGTCCGCGCCACCACCTCCGCAGGCAGCGGAGGTGGGGGCGAGTTCTTGTCCCAGCGAGTCGTCTCCAGCCAGTCGCGGACGAATTGCTTGTCGAACGACTCCTGACTGCGCCCTGGCTGATAGCCCGCCACGGGCCAGAAACGTGAGCTGTCCGGCGTCAGGACTTCGTCGATCAGTATGTGCTCGCCCGAAGCGAGTCGGCCCCATTCCAGCTTGGTGTCGGCCACGATGATGCCCCGGCCCAGGGCATAGTCCGCGGCCCGGCGGTAGATGGCCAGGGTTCGCCGCCGCAACTCCTCGGCCACCGCTTGGTCCACCAGACGGGCCATCTCGTCGAAGCCGATGTTCATATCGTGGCCGGACTGCGCCTTGGTCGCCGGCGTGAAGATCGGCTCCGGCAGGCGGTCGCTTTCTCGCAGCCCCGGCGGCAAGGCCACGCCGCAGACCGCCCCTTGCCGCTGATATTCCTTCCATCCCGACCCCGCCAAGTAACCTCGGGCCACGCACTCCACCGGCACGACCTCGGTCTTGCGCACCAACATCACCCGTCCGCGCAGCACGTCGGCCTGGGCCACGAAGGCCGGCGGCAGGTCTGTCACCTCGGTACTCAGCAGGTGGTTCGGCTCGCCAAGAAAGTCGAACCAGAAACACGACATGGCGGTGAGGATTCGCCCTTTATCCGGGATGCCGGTCGGCAGGACCCAATCGAAGGCGCTGATGCGGTCGGTGGCCACAAGGACGAGCCGATCGCCCAGGTCGTAGACATCGCGCACCTTGCCACGGCGGCAGGGGAAACCAGCGACCTCGCTCCGCAGTAACGGCACGTGCGACATCGGCACCATTCCCGCGCAAGCTCCGCGAACCGCGGCGTTTATCCTGTGCACCAACTCTTCCCCAAACGAAGACGCCTGGCGGCGGTCGCCAGGCGTTCTTCGTCTCTCGACCGGCACGCTGGCAGCGGCCAGCGTCGGCCGTCGCCTACTTCTGGTGAAACGCCCGGTAGTTCCGCCGACCCATCGATTCCAGGTAGGCCAACAAGTCGAGGATTTCCTCGGCGGTCAGCACGTCCACCAGATGCTCCGGCATCGGTGAAACCTTCGATGGGGCCCGCGTCTCCACGTCCGCTTTGCGGATCTCGACCCGCTCCGGGGAGAGCGGGTCCGGCTGGAGGACGAGCGTGTCCGCGGTCTCGTCCATCAGGCGGCCGGTATAGACCTTGCCTGCAACGGTAGTGATGACCTCGTTCTGGTACTGCTCGGAGATGACCTTGCTCGGCTCCAGGATCGATTCCAGCATGTCGCGGCGGCTGAAGCGAGCGGCGATGGCCGTCAGGTCGGGCCCAATCGTCCCCCCCTCGTTGCCGAAGTGATGGCACTTGATGCATTGAGCGGCCAGATACGCTTCCTGGCCCCGGGCGAAATTCCGGCCGCGATCGACGCGATCCAGCAGCGGCAACAAGTCCTCCATCTTCCATTCCTTGACCACCGGCCGCGGCTTGATGTCGTAGGTGCGGATGCTCGCCTGGTCGATGGCCTTCAGCTGGTCGGCCAAGGCCTGCCGCTCGTCTTGGGAGAGGTTCGCCGTCGCCTCCTTGAAGAAATTCTTCATGTAGTTGGCAAAGCTGTTGCCGTCGGCAGGCGGTCGACCGGCCTCGGCAAACCACCGCAACAGCTCTGGGTCGTGGGGCAACTTTTTCTGCTCCTTCGACCAGTAGGCGAAATACTCCCGCCGCTGCGGCAGCGTCCAGTGGCCGATCGGCAGTGTCCGCAGGTGGAAGAGGTAATGGAGCCGGTCCGGCTGCGTCCGGGCGGCAGCCATCAGCTTCAGCGACTTTTCCGCGACGCGCGGCGCCCCCAGGTAAATGAGCACCATCGCCAGCTCCCGGTTGAGCCGCTCGCTGCTGCTGGGAAACAGCGGGTCCAGCTCGGCGACCAGCTGGCGGACGGCCTCGGGAGAGGCCGGCCGCCCTTGGCGCGCGAAGCTGACGCCCAACACGCGCAGCTTGTCGAGTTGGAGGTCTTCCGGCAGCGAGGCCAGAGGAAACCGGGCCAGCGCCGTCAGGAGCGCGGGCTGGCTCTCCCGTGGGCCGCAGCGGGCCAACGCCAACAATGCGGTCAGGGCCGCCGTCGGGCGGGTCTCCGCTACGGCGCGGGCCTGCCATTCGCTCAGCGGCTGGCTTTCGACGGCGATTCGGGCCGCGTACCGCAAAAAGCGGTCGTCGCTGCCCAGATGCGGCCATGCCGCCGCCACCGCCTGGGGATCCGCTCGGCCGTGGTACGCTTCCAGCGACCGCCGCAGGGCCCGCTCCTTGGCCCCCTCGGCGTCGCGCAGGTCGGCTGGGGCCGTCGATTCCGGCCCGACATACGTCACCCGGTAGAGGGCAGCCTGGGTATTTCGGCCACCCACCGTGAAGTACAACGCCCCGTCGTCACCGACGACGACGTCGGTGAGGTTGAGCGGCAGCTTGCGGCCGTCTCCTTTCAGCCCCTTGGGAGCGACGAAGTTTTCAAAAGTGGCCGTGTAGCTGGATCCTTTGGGGGTCAGGTGCACGGCCATGAGCCGGCCGTAGGTCCAGTCGCAGATGTAGAGTGCCTTCTGATAGCGGGCGGGGAAACGGGCGCCGGCGCCGGTGGTGACGCCGGTGGGTGAGCCGATGCCGATGTTGACGACGGCGGGGAGGCTGTCGGGGTAGTAGTCGGGCCATTTGCCGGTGCCGGAGCGCCAGCCGAACTCCGCGGCGCTGGTGCAGTGGTTGACCCGGGTGGGGCGATACCACGGCAAGCCCCAATCCCATTCCATATCGCTGTCGAAGGTGAACAATTCGCCGTCGGCGTTGAAGGCCATGTCGTAGGCGTTGCGGAAACCACCGAGCATGAGTTCCCAAGTCTGGCCGTCCGGGTCGGTGCGGAGGACGTAGCCGCCGGGCGCCAGGCGGCCGGCGGCGTGGCCGTTGCCGTCCCATTGTCGGGGCAGCAGCAAGTCTTCTTGATAATTGCGGTGGGGCGACTGCGGCGACATCCCCGGCGGCACGTCGGTGTGGTTGCCGTTGAGGACCCACAAGCTCTTGCGATCCGGGCCGAGGACCACCGCGTGGGCGCCATGTTCTCCGCCGGCGCGGAAGTCTTTCAGGAGTTTGATGTCGTCGAATTGGTCGGTTCCCTTGGTGTCGCGGCAGCGATACAGCCCGTAAGCCCCGCCCGGACCGGCGCCGACGACGTACAAGCTGTCGAACGCATACAAAAGTCCCATCACCTCGGTGAGCGGGACTGACAGCTTTTCCACCTTCCCGACCTTGCCGTTGGCCAACGTCATCCGCAACATCGGCTGCCCGCGCTGACCGCCTATCAACAGTCGGCCTTTGTGGTCTTTCGCCAGGTTGATCCAGGATCCTTCGGTCGGCGGGTCGGCAGTGTACAGAAGCTCCACGCGAAAGCCCGGGAGGGTGTCCAACTCCTCCGCTGGAGTGGCCGCCTTCTTGACGGGCGGTTCCGGTGGCTTCTTTTTCACGGGCTTGTCCTGGGCTCCACCACCAGAGACAGTCAGCAAGCCCCCCAACGCCGCAATCATCAACCCAGTACGCACCACGGAAACAATCCTCATCCAAAACCGGGACTCGCAGAAGCGACGGCAAGCCGCAGCCCGGCCCCAGCCGCCGCCAGGCAGGCGGGCGATTCATGGCTGATTCGATCTTGACCGATCGCCGGCCGAATGCAAAGAGCAAAACTCGGAAAAATGTCGGCCGGGGCTTCTTCCGGCCCTGGGGGGAGCATCACACGTCGGTCTTGAGCAGGCCGTGGAGGGCGCAATCATGCGCCTGCGCGGCGTAAGTTTCCGATTGCACCACGGGGACCGGCAACGTCGCGGTGACTGCTCGGCCGATGGTCGCATGCACCAATTCCCAGGCTGCGACGCGGGGATCGAGCGACAAGCGGAAGACGCCGGCCTGCTGCCCTTCGCGGATGATGTCGGCCAGGAGGTCTTCGACCTCCTGGCCAAGGCCTTGGACCGCCGCGGTGACGTCGGGGTCGTCCGCCTCGTGGTAAACGCGGTAGAGCAGGCGGAGCGTCTCGGCATGCTCCCGGGCCGCCGTCGTGCAGAAATCGGCAGCCGCGTGCCATTTTCCCAGCGGGTCGCTCATCAACGCCATCTCGCCGCGCCAGCGGCGCACGGTGGCGGTCGCCAATTCCTCGAGGATCGCCCGCACGAGGCCGGCCTTGGTCTTGAACATGCGGCTGACGGTCGTCTCCGAGACACCGGCGGCCTCGGCGACGCGCGCCCAGGTGGTGTCCCGATAGCCGCACTGGCTCAAGACCTCCTGAGCTCGCCGGAGCACAAGCGGCCGTTGCTCCTGCGAACGCAATCGACGACGGCTCTGCGCGGAGGTGGCTTTGCGGCGTTCCGCGGCACTCACCGACGCCCTCATGTTCCCGCTCGTCCCCATGGCGCTGGCACTCGCAAGCCCTCGGCTCCCGTCAGATCAACCCCAAGTCGAAGGTGGCATTTATCACCCGCCACAACCACCAGGCGATCGTCTGCCACTCGCAGTGGATCTTCACCTGGGCGAGCGTTCCCGGACAGATCGAGCGATCCGCCTGGAGGAAATCGACGGCCACCAGGTACTGCTGACTCTGCGGTTCAAGCCGGTCCGGCCGGGAAGTCGGCTTAACAGCCAAGGGGCCGCCTCCGCGGGTGGTTAGCTGGATGGGCACCTCCGTGGCCGAGGCCTCCGGCAGCTGGGACACCCGGCCGGGCCAGGTCCGCTCGACCTGGCCCTTGACGCGAATGGTGGCAAGCAGGTCGGCATTGCGACGCCGGCAGTTGTGGAAGTTGTCCTTGAGGAGGCGATAGTCCATCGGCGGCACGGGGACCAAGGCCCGCAGCTGGCTCGGATCACCGATGCTACAGAACGGCTGGTCCGAGTCTTTCTCCCAAAGCTTGCCGATTTCCTCGACCCGCGGCGGGTTGATGACCACGCCGGAGCGGGGGGCCCGCAATACCAGGCGGCGAAATGCCTCGGACAGCGTCTGCTGCTTGCGGAAGAATTGTTCCTGTTCCCCGATGACCGCCTGGATGCGCACGTTGATCGCTTCCCGCTCCAGCGGATCGAACGCTTCATCGCGCTGCTTGCGGAGGGCGGCAATCTGAGCGGTGCGGATGTCGTATTCGCTCCGGGCCTCCTCCAGCTGGTTCTCCAGCTCGATGTTGCGGAACTGGGCCAGAATGTCCCCCTTTTCCACGTATTGCCCATAGCGGATCGGCATGTGCTCCAGCACCCCACCGGGAAATGGGACAAATACCTTCTCGACCGCTTCCGGCTTCAACTCGATCAGGGCCGTCTCCCGTACACGGGCCACGGGCAGGGGCACGGTGAAAATGAACAGGACGATGAGGGTCAGGATGGTACAGGTGGTCCAGACACGCGCGGGCTTCATGTCGGGAAGTCTCCCCCGCTTGTGCAGGTTGTGGATGAATCGACCCAGAGGCCAGCCGAACAGCGACACCACCGCCATCAGGGTCATCGCTTTGCTGATGATGCCTAATTTGTACGGCTCCAGGAACCGGTGCATGAAAAAGAGGATGCTGAAGGTGACGACCCACATGTACACCTTGCTGACAATCGCGTAAGTCACGAACAGGACGCGCCGCCAAGGGGCCATGTAGGGCTCTGGCGCCACCTCGACTCCCAGACACTTGTCGAGGATCAGGCGCTGGAGGAACCGTCCCGATTTCTCCCGCAGGTTGGGAATTTCCAGCCAGTCGGCCAACACGTAGTAGCCGTCAAACCGCATCAACGGATTGCCGTTAAAGATCACCGTGCTGACGGAGCAGACGATCATCAGGCTCAGGCAGAGGTTGTTGATGAACGGTTGCGAGGGGGTGTTCCACCAGATGAAGGTGGCCAGGGCGGCGATCATCAGTTCGACGTAGATGCCCGCGAAGCTGATGATCATGCGGTGCCATTTGTTGGGCAGCGTCCAGGCATCGGAGACGTTGCAATACATGGCGGGCGACAGGCACAGGGCCAACAGCCCCATCTCGTGGACTTCGCCGCCGAAGGCCTTGCAGCTCAGGCCGTGGCCAAACTCATGAATGATCTTCACTGAGCCGAGGGCGAACCACATGTAAGCCAGGCTCTGGAAATTGAAAAATTCATGATAGGCCGGCAGCTTGTCGAGGAAGGTGTCGAAATGGGTGGCCACCAGGAGGATGGCCGAGAGCATGAACAACACACTGAAGGCGAAGAACCACGGCGTGAACATCCAGCGGAACCAGGGAAGCATCCGCGTCAGGAGCTTGTCCGGATCGTAGGCGGGAACCTTGATGTACAGGATGTTGGTCAGGGCCGCCAGGATCTCACGCCGCCGGCGCTTCCGCTTGTTCTCGTACAGCTGCTGACCGGCCTGCGGCGACTCGTTGTGCGCCAGCCCCACTTTCAGCAGCTGCTGGGCGAATGCCTCCAGGTCTTCCAGCGACAACCGCTCCGGCCGAAAGCGCTTCTCAAACTCCTTCTGCGTCTCGTCCAAGGTGTGCTTGCCATCCATCATCCGCAGAAGGAAATACTCTTGCTCTTTGAAGCGGTAGTAGCGGAGGCTAACCGGATCCTTGACGATGTGATAGGTCTTGCCCTCGTAACGAGTCGGGGTGATCGTCAGGTCGGAGCGGAGGCGAAGGCGGACCTTTTTGCGCCGTTCCAGGTCCGGGCTGAGGGTGATGGGTGGCGCAGCCGGCATAAGTCCTCCCCAAGCCACCACGGTACTTGGCCCCGGCCATGGGGCCAAGCACCGACAATCGTGACGCGCAACTCGTCAGTTTCCCGGTGGATAGATCGCCATGGTCACCGTCGTGCCCGGCACGAGCCGGCCGTCACGGTTGTCCACTTCGGCCCAGATGCTGACGTGACGCTGGCCGGAATCCACCGACCGGTCGATGCGGGTAATCTGGGCGACCAATTGCCGTTCGATCTCCTCCTTGGCGGGCACGGACCACAGCAGGACTTTGTGGTCGCGGGTGCCGCTGACGATGAACGACCCATCTGGGGCGAAGGCGGCGCAAGTGGGCACGGAATGGTCGGCCGCCACCAGCTGCCGCACTTCATAGCCGCGGGTTCGCCGCGTCGGGGTCCGCCACAGCTGGAGGCGGTGTTCCGCGCCCCCAGCGGTCAAGATCAGCTGGGCGTCGGGCGAGAACAGGGCCAAGGTGGTGAAGCTGGCCGCGCCGGCCGGCGATTGCAACGTGGCCTGGGTCAGGCCGTTCTCCAGACCAAGGACGCGCAACTCCTTACCCTGGTCGAAGAGCATGCGCTTGCCGTCCGGGCTGACGCCCAGGGTCGTCACGTCGCCGGAGCGCCGGTCGATGCTCAGTTCCAGGCGGGCGCCGGCTTCACCCAGCTTCCAGGTGCGGAGCCTGTTGTCCCGGCCAGCCGTGACCAGGCCGGAGATGGGCGTGAACTGGATCGAGGTGATGGCGCCGCTGTGGGCCCCTTTAACGCGGAACTTTTCCTCGCCGCTGGACAGTCGGCTGATGATAATGCTGCGGTCCTCGCCACCGCTGGCAACCCATTCGCCGTCGGGGCTGATGGCGACGCAAGTGACGGCCCCTTCGTGCGTCCCGGCCAGCACGCGCAGCGGCTCGTCGCGGAGCGGCTCCAGCTCCCAGACCCGCACTTTGCCATCGCCCGCCCCGGAAACGCACCACGACGCTTTGGCGGACGGCGGCGTGCAGGCCACCGCCTTCACCGGCCCCGGATGCCGCAAAAGCTTCACCAGCCCCGCCGACGCCTTGCTCCAGACCCCGACCGTCCCGTCCTCGCTGGCCGACACCACCAGTACGTCCTTCCCTCCCTGCCGGACCGCCACACCGTTGACCTCTTGCATGTGACCGGTCAGCGTCAAGAACGGACTCGTGGGGTACGATGCTTCCACCACCACCCGGCAGCGGTCCGGGTGGGCCGACACCCGCGCCAGGTGTTGCAGCTCCATCAGCCCTTCGATCCGCAGACGGTCATCATTCTGGACATGGAAGATCGGCTCCATCGCCTTGAGCGCCTCGCCCGACTTTTTGTAGATTGTCTTGATGGTGCCATCGATCGGGCTCCGGATCTGGTGCATGTCGAGGACGGTCAGGGCCTGCTTCATTTCGCTTTCCGCCTGCTTGACCGCCTCGCGCTTCGATTCCGTCTCGGATTCATAGCGTTTCCAGGTCAGCCACGCCCCGCGCACCTCCTCGTCCGGTGCCCGTCCCTTGCCTTGCCCGCGCAGCTTGTCGATCGTCAGGTACCGCTGATACGCTTCCTCCTTCGTCAATTCGGTGGCTCGGCTCTCGGACTCGGCCTTGGTCCGCTCGCAGACACGCTTGGTGTATTCCCCCAGGGCCAGGCGATTGTCGAGTTGGGCCAGCAGCTGCCCCTGCTTGACCCGGTCTCCCTCCTTCAGGCGGTAAAAATACTTCGGTTCACCGCCGATCTTGACCTGGATCAATCGGTCGGCCGGGATGCTCTCCGGCGTTTCACCGGGCTCCAGCTCCCGCCCGATGCACAGGACGACGCCTTCGCGTTGCGAAGGGACTTCGCGCTTTTCGTAGATGGTGACGCGGCTGTTGTGCAGGACCACCGGGTCGGGCAGGATTTCATCGGGTTTGGCGTGGCCGTCGGCGTCGGGGAGCTTGGGGGCTTCCACCTGATAGAGTGGGGCGCCGGTTTCTCGCTCGTGCAGTGACCGGGTGGTGGCTTCCTCGTCTGTCGGCGCGGTCTTGTCGGAAGCGGCCACGGCCGGGGAGGCCGGGCTGTTGCAGCCAGCCAACACCACAGCCAGCAGGCCCAGGCTCGCTGTGCTCGCAAGGGTGTATCTCATCGCCGTCCTCCTCCGTCGTTCCCACGACCCAGCACCCGGGGAAGGTCGCGGCCACATTGCCGACTCCTACGCCGTGTCCGTCGTTCGCTCGGATGGTCTTAGAAGAAGAAAACCACCTTTTCGTAGAAGAATTCCCACAAGCCGAAGAAGAGCGAGTAGCCCATGCGTCGGTTGCCGCACCGGACCTTGGCGTGGACTTCCGTACTGGTGGTCAGATATTCGCGGGGAATGCGGTAGGCTTCGGGAATGTCGTCGCCGTCGATCCGCACTGAGACGAGCACCACTGGCTCCGAATCGGTTGGGTTGTCCTTATCAGGCGTGGCCTCGGCGGCGATGCGGTCGCGCGACAGCTTCCCTTTGAACGTTTCCGTCGGTTTCGTCAACAGCAACAGGTCAACGTCGAGGGTCGCCTGGGGATCCTTTGGATCGAAGGCCCGTAGCACCTGGCCGATGTATTTTTGCGGGATTTTCAGCTCGATCTCCCAGCGGTCCGACAAGTCGCCGATGCGGAGGAGCGGGTCGGACGGCTTGACGTAGCGGTTGGTCAACGTCTCGCGGAAGTCCCAACTGAGGATGGTGCCGTCGATCGGCGCCTTGAGCATGAAATAGCCGGGGGAGTCGGCCACGGAATCGGTGCGCTCGCGGAAGTTGTCCAGCTCCCGTTGCTTCCGTTGGAGGAGGGAGCGTTTTTGGGCGATTTCCGTGCCGATACGCAGCTTTTCCGTGGGATTGGTCGTGGTGTTGAGCTGCGCCTCAAGGGCCGGGATGCTGTTGGTGGCGTCGGCGATTTCGGCCTTGAGACGGTTGAGGGTCATCTGCAAGTCGTAGTCGAACATCTTGACCAAGTGCTGGCCCTTGGTCACCTTGGCCCCCGGCTTGATCGCATCCTCAAACCGCACCACCGTGGCCGGCACCGGCGAATACGTCCACCGCCGCGTCATGGGCAGGAGCGTCCCTTGGGCGTCCAGCTTCAGGGGATAGGGGACGAAAATCAGCATCAGCACGATGGCCACCAACACGGTGCCGACGGTGGCCGTGACGAACCGGGCCTTGCCCCCCAAACCTTCTTGCATCCGGGCCAACGGCAGCCACAAGAAGCGCATCGGAATGCGGTGATATTCCAGGGCGTTGTACAAGGCGCTGGTGGCGTGCCGGGCGATGACTTCCAACCGGGCCGTCTGCTGTTCCGGCGAGGCGGCTGGCTCAAACGACTCCATCACCAGCGCTGCCCGGGCCGGCTGGTGCGTGTCCTTTTGCCGCTCATCCTTAAGCGGCAACACCACCAGCAGCTTGCTGTTGCTCTCGGCAAGGTACTCGTCGAGGGCGCGAAACACCTTGGGGGGAAGGCTGTCGTCCAGCTGGCCGGTGAAGGTCAGTTTTTCGCCCCAGACGATCACCTCGTCGCAGAGGCGGCGCATCAGCTGCACCAGGTTGGAACGCTTTTCCACCACGTCGGCACCGCTGATCGCTTCGATGCTCGTTCGCTTGCCATTGCGGGTGGCCACGCTGACGCGATCGCAGTCGATCAGCCGACGTGCTTCGTTGACGATCAGGTAGGAGACTTCGGTGGGGTGCAAGCTGCCGTGGATCTGGCGGGTGAAGGCTTCCAGTTGGGTCCAGATCTGCTGCTGACCCACCATGGCCCGCAGCTGCTGGTTGCGGGTGTAGATGGAAGCCAACTCGGCCATGCGGACCATGAATTGAAGGAACCCGCGCTGCGCTTCCGGATTGCGGTCGGGGCTCTGCCAGACCTCGACCAGGCCGACGACCTGTTTTTCGATCAGGATCGGGGCGATGAGGGTCATGTAGTCGGTGGGGTTGCCGGCCGAGGAACCGTCCTGGACGTCGCCGGCGCCGCTGTGCGGCGGCACCAGCATCGGCCGGGCGGTGTTGGAGGCGTGGCGGAGCAGTTCGGAATGGACCTGCCGGCAGGCGTCGTCCTTGTCGATGCCGACTTGGCGGATGTTCACCTGGTACTGTAACTGCAAATGGCCCTGCGGGTTCCGCAGCCAAACCGCCCCGGCGGGAGCGGCAATCGCCGTCAAGACCCGTTCCAGGAACTCGCAGTAGTAGTTCGCCGGTGACAGGTCCAACTCGGAGAGCCGGGCGACTTCCTCGATTAGCCGGTTGACTTGCCGCCTGGCCTGCTCGAGCAGGTTGGCATCGACCGAAGACGCCGTGTTGAAGTTGGTAGTCACCTCTGGACCTCGACTGGATGACAGGAATTGCCCGCAGGCCCCGAAAAGCTGTTTCAGCCTATCTGGTTCCGCGCCGCCGCACAAGGAGGGGAGCGCGCCACGAGTCCTTTTTCTTTATAATGCCCCTACTGGTGGCTTGGGAACCCGTATTCCCATCGCTTTGCTTCGTTTCGGCGGCAATTCTTCCACTCTTCACACAATGTCGGCCGCCATCAGCGACTTCGAGCCCGCGGAGGCGTCGAACTGGTTACGACGTGGACCGAAATGCGGTTTTCGCCACTTCGGAAGCGCGCCATCAATTTGCCTTGACCTGCACCGCCCGACTCGTGCGAAACATCGGCCGTACCAACACTTGCCGGAGTTCGCGGACCATCTGGCCCCAAGGCTCCGCCGGGGGTCGCGGCTCGGCCGGGATGGCGACCTCGTTCATCAACACGCCGAGGAAATTCGCCTTTGCCAGCACCTCCGCGACAGCGAAGTCACCGTCCGACTGGATGATGAGGCGGTCGAAGATAGACTGGCGGAACAACTTGAACGGGCTGCCCACGTCGATGATCCGCACGCCGAACAATAGTCGATTCAACCAGGCGAACCCGTGGCCCCGCCACCCCAGCCAACCGGGCCACGGCTCCAGTGTCACGCCAAAGGCCAGAGCGACCGACCAGCGATAAACCAGCCCGGCCACGCGGAGCAACACGGGCACCGACCAGGCGGCACGAAATCCTGAGACGAGATCAACCGGGTCGATGGCCGAGAAGAGCGCACGGCAAACCGCTGGGTCTGCCGGGGGGGGTGAGGGGGCCAGCAACAGCAGCGGGTGGCGGGCCTCCGCCACCGCTGCCCGAAGCACCGCGCCGAGGCCGCAGCGCCCGTCGCCCTTGAGCAGCCGCAACCGCGGGCAAGTCTTCACGCAGTCGCCAGGAACTTCACCCTCACCGCCGACCAGGAGCAGCTCGTAGTCACGGCCTAAGCCGTCGCAGAAGCGAGCCCACTCCGCGACACCGCTCGCCACCGGTGCCGTGGCACTTGTCGGCAGCAAGACCACCGAAACCGGGGAGTTTGCCACCGAGGGTCGCTCCGTGGTCTGCGTCATGGCTGCTCTCGACGGTGGGGTTCGGTCCGCATCAAGACCAAGGGCCGCTCGTGCCGGCCCCCTGCCAAGTCAGTGTTCCGCAGCACCTCGACGAGTCGGCCGGAGGCTACATGCCGACCCCATTCGGCGGCGCACGCCGGCGGCATCACGATATAGTAGCGGCCTGGTCGGCCGGCCCACACGTCCAGATTTTCCCATTCCAGGAAGGTGTTTTGCCGCCGACCCAGGTAAAACGCCAAGTCGTGGGCCTCGGCCCGGAAAAAGAGGATTTC
The DNA here is from genome assembly GCA_025055215.1 of Gemmataceae bacterium. Classification (GTDB taxonomy): domain Bacteria; phylum Planctomycetota; class Planctomycetia; order Gemmatales; family Gemmataceae; genus JANWYO01. Next base: position 10,602 of record JANWYO010000261.1, on the reverse strand, counting down.
CGTCGGGGCTGGGGCAAGCCGACGAATGGCCTCGGCAAAGGGGCGCTGGTCGCGCAACGGCTCCCGTTGCGGAAGGATGTGCCCTTCGTACACCTGCCACCCTAGCAGCGCGCCGACCAACACCACAGCTACGCCCCAGACCCACCCGGCCGGCCGCCGCGATGCCCGCGACCACGCCTCGAGCGTGCTGCCCATCCACAGCGCCGCCCCGGGATAGGCCGGCAAGAGGTAGTCGGCTCGTTTGAAGCGCATCAGTGACAGGAACGCAACCACGCTGACCATCCACACGAACCCTAGCCGGGCCAGCGCGTCGTCCCGCCAACGGCCGCAGCGAAACCAATACCACCCCGCCGCTACCAGGAGCGGACTCCACGGGAGCATGTCGACCAACAAACGTGGCCCGTAAAACCACCACGGCCGAGCGGCCAAACCCTCGGAGGGAAGGAGGCCTCGTTCCACGTTGTGGTACCAGACAAAAACCCGGTAAAACGCGCCTTCCGTCTGCAACCCAACCCAGACGTACCACGGCAGCACCAACGCCAGCACGAGCGGCACGCCCCAAAGGAGCGACCGGCCGAATATCGGCCGGCGCTCCGCCAGCGCCACGGCCGCCAACACGACGCCCGGCAGGACGGCACCGATCGGCCCCTTCAACATGATGGCGGCAGCGACGGCCACGAAGGCCAGGATCAGCCAACGATCATCTCGGGTCCACTGTCCCAGGTAGCCGGCGGCGATCGTCACGCCCACAACGAGCGTCAACGGCATGTCGATCCGGCCGACGCGCGCCAGCCAAGTGTAGTGAACCATGCTGGCCAAGGTCGAGGCGGCGGCCAAGCCAGCTACGGGGCGGCCCAAGCGCCAACCCAGCAAGGCCAGGCCGACGACGCCGAGCCAGCCGGCCAAGGCAGCCGGCACGCGGATGTCCCACGCCTCCACCCGCCCGCCGCGCAGCCAAGCGCTGGCCGCGACCAGCCAATAGTACATCGGGGGTTTCTGCAACTCCGGATGTCCGTCGAAAAGCCGCGGCAATCCCCAGCAGCCGTCGTCCAGGATCGTCTGGGCATTCTGCCCAGCGCGGCCTTCGTGGGCACTCCAGACACCACGCCGCCCAAGGTCGTGAAAAAATAAGCCGCCCCCGACCACCGCCAAGGCGCTGAGACCAAGGCAGAAAGCGACCGACGGCGACGGCCTGCTCCGGGTCGCCGGCCACACCGGCCAATTGACGGCTAAGCCATTGAACGGCTGAGAGCGCTGCGCATCCATGCCCGACTCCACCAGATGACCGCCAGTGGTGTAACAGAACGGTCTCGGCCCCACAAGGGAGCCTTCGGATCAGCGACGGGCCGCAATCAAATAACCGTAGGCCCGCAACCAGCCGAAGCACCTCGGCCATGGCAGCCGGCCGTCCGGCCGCAGGCCCAGCGGCTTGATTTCGATCAGGCGGAAACCGGCACGAAGGAGGAGGCGGACCATCTCGCGGCGTGTGAAGACATGAAGGGTCAGCCCAGCGATCCCTTGGTGCACTGGCATGGCCACGTCGCCACCTTCCTCCAAGCCCAAGGCCGAGCGCACCAGGTTCCGCAGGACCCAGCGACGCCCTTGCGGGTCCCAGAGGTTGAACCAGCGGTTGTGGACGTGCCCGATGAAAATCCCACCGGGCCGCAGCAAGCGGTACGCGTGGTCCAACACCCGTTGTCGATTCGCTGGGCCGTCGATCATGCCCAACGTGTTGAACAGACAAGCGGCGTAGTCGAAGGCACCGTCGGTGATCGCTTCCAGCTGCACGAGATTGGCTCGGAGCAGGTGGACATGGACGCCGGCGGCTTGGGCCTTGTCCGCGGCCACCCTCAGCATCTCCGCCGAAAGGTCTACCCCAAGAACCCAGAAGCCGCGCTGCGCAAAAGGGATTAAAAGACGACCCGTGCCGCAGCCGAGGTCGATTAACCGGCCCGGCCGGCAGAGATGCTTCTCCGCAAATTCCAGGTCCCATGTGAGAAGCGGTGAGTCGGCGAGGCTCGCGTCGTAGCCTCGGGCCAAATCAGGGTCGTGGGCGTAGTGCCACACGCCGGCCGTCACTCCCGGCGGAAGTTTCCATGTTCGCGCAGCCATGATGACTGAAATCTTCAGTTTATTTTCGATTTCTTGCTTGACAGACGATCTATTGTGGTCAAAATATATCGCATACGACGCTTATACACAATCTATTCTAGGCACAAACACTCAGGACGTATCGTGCTTGTTGAGGAACGCCGCCAACGGGTGCTGGATCTGATCAGTCGGCGGGGCTTTGTGGCGTTGTCCGACTTGGCGCAGTCGATCGACGTTTCTGAATCGACGTTGCGGCGCGACCTGGACTATTGGGACAAGCAGGGGCTGATCCGTCGCACCCACGGCGGGGCCATCTACATCGGCGACGCGGCCACGTTACCGGCCCTGGAGGATCGCTCTGCCAGCCAGATCGAAGAAAAGCGTCTGGTGGCCCGCGCGGCAGCGGCGCGCATCCGCGACGGCGATGCCATCCTCTTGGACGGCGGCACCACGACGCTCGAAGTCGCCCGGTTGCTGGTGGGTCGAGCGGTACAGATCGTCACCAACAGCCTGCCCATCGCGCAGCTGTTCGCCAACAGCCGGGAAGCCGACCTGGTGATGCTTGGTGGTTACGTCTATCCGAAAACGGGCGTGGCCTTGGGGCCGCTGACGGTGCGGATGATGACCGAACTGCATGTGCAGCAGACGATCCTGAGTGTCGGCGGGATCACCGCCAAGGGCCTGTTCAACAGCAACATCCTGCTGGTCGAAACCGAGCGGCAGATGATGCGCTGCGCCGATGAGGTCGTTGTCGTCGCTGACCACACCAAGGTCGGCCGACAAGCCCTGGCCTTCCTCTGCGACCTGGGAGAGATCGACACCCTGATTGTCGACGCCGGCCTGACACACGAACAGCGCGCCCTGCTTGCCGACGCCGGGCCGCGTCTGATCGTCGCCGGCGAGACCGCCAACGGCGAGGAGTTTCACCCATGAGCCTGGCCACCATTGACCGGTCTGTGGTGGAGCGCTTAGTGCGGGAGGCCTTGACCAAGCGGCTCGCTCGGCTGCCAGCTGCCAACGGGTCGGCCGCCGCCCCGAAGCTGGTGGTCAACGTCTCGGCGCGCCACTGCCACCTCACCCAGGAAGACCTCGAGCGTCTGTTCGGCAAGGGCCACCGGTTGACGCCGGCCAAGTGGCTGTATCAGGAGGGCTTTTTCGCCGCCGAGGAAACGGTGACCATCATCGGCCCGCGCCACCGCCTGATCCCGAACCTGCGGATCCTCGGCCCTTGCCGCGACCACAGCCAAGTCGAGCTGGCGTTCACCGACGCCATCGCCCTGGGCCTCGACGTGCCCGTCCGCCGCAGCGGCGACCACCGCGATTCGCCTGGTTGCTACCTTCTCGGCCCCGCCGGCATGATTCAGCTGCCGCGTGGCGTCATCCGCCACGAACGCCACGTTCACATGGGCCCGGCCGATGCCGCTTTTTACGGTGTCCGCGACGGCGACCGCATCCACTTGCGGGTCACCAGCAGCTGTTCGGTGGTCTTCGAGAACCTGCTGTGCCGAGTCGATCCCAAGTCGAAACTGGAGGTCCACCTCGACACGGACGAAGGCAATGCGTGTGACCTGTCTCATGCAACCAAAGTGGAATTGTTCCGTTGACTTGATGCGGGGCGGTGGACGCCCGTCGCCGCCGCGACCCGGTTCTGGCAACCCTCTGGGGGAGACATGCAATGGCGAGTGCTCACTTGGAAGCGTTAGGTCTGATTGAAACCAAGGGGCTGGTGGCGCTGGTCGAGGCCTGCGACGCCATGCTCAAGGCTGCGAACGTCACCCTGCTCGGCTGGCAGAAAATCGGCAGCGGCATGGTGACGGCGTTCATCGTCGGCGACGTGGCCGCCGTCAAAGCGGCGGTCGATGCCGGGGCGGCCGCCGCCGGCCGGGTCGGCGAAGTCGTCGGCGTCCAGGTCCTGCCGCGGCCGCACGACGACCTCGGTGCCGTCCTGCCGGTGGCGGGGAAGAAGACGGCGGCCCAGCCCGCCGGTGTGGGTGGTTAATTTCGTGAACCCTGGGAAAAAGGAAGCTGACTCATGGCCCTCAACTCTCTGCGTAACGGTGCCAACCACGAGGCGCTCGGCCTGATCGAAACGCGAGGCCTGATCGCCACCATCGCCGCCACCGATGCCATGTGCAAGGCCGCCAACGTCACGCTGGCCGGCCAAGTGCAGATCGGCAACGCTTACGTCACCACGTTCGTCCGCGGCGACGTCGGTTCGGTGCGAGCCGCCGTCGATGCCGGCGCCCAAGCGGCCAGCGCCAACGGCGAACTGGTCAGCGCCCATGTGATTCCCCGGCCGGATGAGGCCGTGTTGGAGATGTTCCTGAAGTGATGGCAGACTCCGGGACCGCGGGGCCCGCCCGGCGGGCCCCGCGCTGGCCCACGGGAGCGCGACGATGAAAGTCCTGGTGGCCAATCTCGGCAGCACCAGCTTCAAGTACCGTCTCTTCGACATGACGGACGAGACGGTGCTGGCACGCGGAGGAGTGGAACGTATCGGCTCGCCCAAGTCGCGGTGCTTCGTCGAAGTCGCCCGCCAGCGCACCGAGGCGGAGGTCCTGGCCCCCGACCACGCCGCGGCGGTGCGGCTCTGCCTCCAGCAACTGACTGACCACGGTTGCCTGCGCGATCCGGGAGAATTGTCGGCCATCGGCTTCAAGGCGGTCCATGCTCAAGGGATCAGCGGCGTCCAACGGGTGGATGAGCGGGTGCTGGCGGCCATGGAGGCATACAACGACGTGGCCCCGGCCCACAACCCGCCCTACGTCCAGGCCATGCGGTTGCTGCACGAGCAGTTGCCGGACATCCCCCTGATCGCCGCCTTCGAGACCGCCTTTCACGCGACCATCGCCCCGGCCGACCGGCTGTATGCCGTCCCCTGGGAATGGGCGGAGCGCTACGGTATCCAGCGCTGGGGTTTCCACGGAGCCAGCCACCGCTACATCGCCGAGCGGGCCGCGCAGCGGCTGGGCGACCCCGAAGCGCGGATCATCTCGTGCCATCTCGGGGGCAGCAGCTCCCTGTGTGCGATCCGCGCTGGCCAGTCGCTGGCCAACAGCCTCGGCTTCAGCCCGCAGAGCGGCCTGCCCCACAACAACCGTGTCGGCGATTTCGACGTCTTCGCCTTGCCAGCCCTCCTTAGGGCCACGGGCAGGTCGCTCGAGCAGGTGCTCGACGACCTCGCCCAGCGCTCCGGGCTCCTGGGGCTCAGCGGCCTCAGCAACGACCTCCGCGACCTGGAACAAGCCAGCGCTCGGGGCAACTCCCGGGCACACCTGGCCCTGGAAGTCTTCGCCGCCTCGGTCCGCCACTACCTGGGTGCCTACCTCGTCCGCCTCAACGGCGCCGACGCCATCGTTTTCACCGGCGGCATCGGCGAAAATTCCGCCCTCCTCCGCGCCATGATCTGCGACCAGCTCGACTGGTTCGGGATTGCCCTGGATGCCGAGAAGAACCGCACCGCCCAGGGCGAAGTGCCGATCCACGCCGACGCCAGCCGGGTGGCCATCTGGATCATGCCGACCAACGAGGAGTTGATCGTCGCCCGGCAGGCGCAAGAGTGGTTGAACCGTCGTGGGGCCGGCTGAATGTCGCCGAGCGGCCATCGGTCGCGGGAGGCGAGCGCCAGGCCCCTTGGCCCGGCGGCGGGGCCCGGCACCGGGCCACGCCGCCGACAGTGAGGAAACATCATGTTCCTGGCCAAAGTCACCGGCAGCGTGGTCGCAACGCAGAAAGTCGCCAGCATGACCGGCCACAAGCTCCTGACCGTCGAGCCCCTTCGCGTGGACCCGGCCCAGCGCGACCGCCTGGTCGGCACCGGGCGGACATTCGTGGTGGTCGATACGGTCGGTGCGGGCCAAGGGGAGTTGGTGCTGATTGTGCAGGGCTCCAGTGCCCGCTTTACGCCGGAAACCGAGAAGCTGCCCGTGGATGCCGCCATTGTCGGCATCGTCGATACGGTCAACGTGGAGAATCGGACGATCTTTTCGGCCCGGGCATGAGGTTGCCACCGAGGACGCCGGTCGGCAGTCGCCCGCCGCGGCGTCTGGAGAAAGGGACCAGCGATGCAAGTCACTGACGAATTGATCCGCTCGATTGTGCAAGACGTGTTGGCGCAGATGCGTTCGGGGCCGAGCCGACCAACCAACGGTCAGGCTCGGCCGTGGGGGGTCTTCGACGACGTCAACAGCGCCGTGCAGGCTGCGGTCGAGGCCCAGCGGCAATTTGAGCGCCGGGGCCTCGCCGACCGCCGCAAGGCGGTGGACTGCATCCGCCGCATCTGCTCCGAGCACGCCGAGGCCCTCGGCCGCGAGGAGTTCGAGGAGACGAAGATCGGCCGGCTGCCGCACAAGATCGAAAAGCTGAAGGTCATCGCCGAGCGGATTCCGGGAGTGGAGTTTCTGAAAACCGAGGCCTTCAGCGGCGAACACGGCATCACTCTCCAGGAATACGCGCCGTTTGGCGTCATCGGTGTCGTGACCCCGGTGACGCATTCGCTGCCGACGCTGGCGTGCAATGCCATCAACATGCTGGCGGCCGGCAACGCCCTGGTCTGCAACCCGCACCCCGCCGGAGCGCAGGTTGCGGTCAAAGGGACACGGCTGTTCAACCAGGCGATCCACGAGGCGATTGGGATCGACAACCTGGTGACCATCATTGCCCAGCCGACGTTGGAAACGGCCCAGGCGATTTTCGACCATCGCGACGTGAAAATGCTCTGCGTCACCGGTGGAGCGGCGCTGGGTCGGGCCGCCCTGCGGAGCCCGAAACGGGCGGTGGTCGCCGGCCCGGGGAACCCGCCGGTGGTGGTGGACGAGACGGCCGACCTGGAAAACGCCGCCCGTTCCATCGTGGCCGGGGCCGCGTACGACAACAATCTCTTGTGCATCGGCGAGAAGGAAGTCTTCGCCGTCGCCAGCATCTTCGACGAGTTGCTGGACGCGGTCGCCCGCGCCAAGGGGGTGAGGCTGGATGCCAAGCAGATCGAGTCGCTGACCCGGGTGGCATTCGTCGACGACGGAAAGGGACACCTTTCCGTGAACAAAGACCTGATCGGCCAGGACGCCGCCATCCTGGCCCGCCACGTGGGCCTGACGGTCCCCGCCGACACCGAAATCCTGTTCGGCGAGACGCTCGAAACCAATCCCTTCGTCTCCCACGAACAGATGATGCCCTTCATCCCGTTTGTTCGCGTGCCCGATGTCGATACCGCCATCGCCCTGGCCAAGAAATACGAGCACGGCTTCAAGCACACGGCCATCATCCATTCGCGGAACGTCGAGACCATCACGCGCATGGGCCGGGAGCTGGACACCACGCTGTTTATTCAGAACGGTCCGAGCATGGCCGGCTTGGGGAGCGGCGGCGAGGGATATTTGAGCTTCAGCATTGCCACGCCCACGGGCGAAGGGGTGACGACGCCGCTGACGTTCACCCGTCAGCGGCGGACGACCACCGTGGGCAGCCTGCGAATTGTATGAGGTGTCGTCGACACGAACGAAGCGGGGAGGAGACGACGCATGCAGCTGGCGCGGGTCATCGGGCAGGCGGTGGCCACGGTCAAGCACCCGAGTTATCGCGGCTGGCGGCTGTTGCTCCTCCAGCTGTTGGCCGCCGACGGCGGCGATGACGGGGAGCCGATCCTGGCCCTGGACCAGCTGGGGGCGGGGCCGGGGAGCCGGGTCATCGCCTGCAACGATGGGGCGGAAGCCAGGAAACTGGTGGGAGCGGCGGATTCACCGGCCCGTTGGTTCGTTTTGGGGATTTGTGACGGATGAGCGGCACGGGCGACCACAAGGCCGGCTGGGGCTACGCGGTCGAGGGTCGGCCATCGCCCTTGTTGCAGGCGGCACTGCGGGCGCACCAGCGCCGCAACGGAGCCGGCGCCGCCCTGCCCGCGGCCGAGGGCGACGCGGCGGCCTGGGTCCGCCGCATTGCCGAAGCGCTCCGCGATGGCCTCTGTCGCGCCGCCGTCGTCTTCTGTCACGACCCCGGCTTGGCCTGCTGCATCGCCAACAAGGTTCCCGGCGTCCGCTGCCTGGCCGTGGACACCCTGGAGCAGGCCCGGCGGGCCATCGGCCGTTGGCGGGCCAACCTCCTGGTCGTGGACCCGAACCGACGGACGTATTTCGAGTGCCGGGAGCTGTTGCGGTTGTGCCAAGAGAGTGTCACCGCAGACTGCCCCGCCAGCGTGGCGGGCGTGCTGCGGGAGCTAGATGGTCATGCGCATCGCTGAAGTCATCGGCGTGGTGACGCTGTCGCGGGTGCATCCGAGCGTGCGGGGCGCCCGTTGGATCATCGGCGTTCCCTTCAGTCGGAGCGGCCTCGCGGCCGGCCGGCCCGACGGAGAAGACATCGTCCTCCTGGACGTGCTGGGGGCCGGGGTGGGCCAGCGCGTCGGGTTTACCGAGGGGGCCGAGGCCGCCGCCCCGTTCACCCCGGCGAAAAAGCCGGTGGATGCCTATGCCGGCTGCATCCTCGACCGGATTTACCTCCACGACGACCGTGCTTCCTCCACCGAGGACGGTCGCTGACACTCGCTCAGGACGGTGCCCGCGATGAACGAATACAAGCTTCGAGAGCAGATCTGTGAGATCGGCCGGCGCGTGTACGCCAAGGGCTTCGCAGCGGCCAACGACGGCAATATCTCGGTCCGCCTCAACGACCGCGAAGTCCTGTGCACGCCGACCATGATGTCCAAGGGCTATCTCAAGCCCGAGGACTTGTGTGTCGTGGATTATGAAGGAAAGCAGCTGCGGGGCACGCGAAAGCGGAGCAGCGAAATCCTGTTGCACCTGGCCGTCTACCGCCACAACCCGGCGGTACAGGCCGTCGTCCACTGCCACCCGCCGCACGCCACCGCCTTTGCCGTGGCCGGCGAGCCGATCCCCAAGTGCGTCCTGCCCGAGGTCGAGGTCTTCCTCGGCGAGGTGCCCATCGCCGAATACGAGACCCCTGGGACGCAGAAGTTCGCCGATACCATCGTGCCGTTCGTCCAGAAGTGCAACACCATCATCCTGGCCAACCACGGCACCGTCACCTTCGGGCCGGACCTGGAAAAAGCCTATTGGTATTCGGAAATCATCGACGCCTACTGCCGCATCCTCATCCTCGCCCGCCAGCTGGGCCGGGTCAACTACTTCAGCGAAAAGCAGACCCGCGAGCTGCTCGAGCTGAAAAAGCGGCTCGGTTACGACGACCCGCGGCTGCACCAAGAGTGCCAGCTGTGTGGTCCGAACATCATCCAGCGGGGCTATCGGAATTATGAGCCGGAACCGTTCGCCTTCGTGCCCACGGCGGAGCACGGCGTGACCACCCCGTGCTCCTGCCAATGCGTCGCGGCCCCGGCGGCCGACGGCCAAGCGTCGTCGGACCCGGACTTGGAACACCTGGTCCGCGTGGTGACGGACCGGGTGCTGGCGGCGCTGGGGCAGGCGTCGTGACGTCGTTGCCACGGGAGCATCCTTCGGTCAAGCGAGTCGCACCATGAAAATCAGCATCATCGGCGGCGGCGGACTGGTGGGGAGCAGCGCCGCCTACGCCTTACAGGCCGGCGGCATCGGCAGCCATATCTGCCTGATCGACGCCAACGCCGACGCCGCCCTGGGCCATGCCACGGAGCTGCTCCACGGCTCGTGCCTGGGCGCGGACCAGCGCATCACGGTCGGCGACATGAGCGACATCGCCTCCAGCCACGTCGTCGTCATCACCGCGGGACTGCGGCGCAAGCCCGAGGAAAGCCGGCTCGACCTCATCAACCGCAACGTCGATCTCTTCCTGACCCTGCTGGAGCAGGTGAAATCGGCTGGTCTCAAGGAGAATGCCTATCTGCTGGTCGTGAGCAATCCGGTAGACGTGCTCACGTATTTGGCGGTGCAGCGTTCGGGGCTGCCGTGGCAGCGCGTCCTGGGATTGGGCACGGTGCTCGACACCGTCCGCTTCCGTAGCTACCTGGCACGGGCCCTTCAGGTACCAGCGACGCAGGTGCAGGCCGTGATTTTGGGCGAGCACGGCGACAGCATGGTTCCGATCTGGTCGAGCGCCACGGTGGCCGGCCTTCCCGTGGAGCAGTGGCCCGGCTTTAGCCCGTCGGTGGCGGCCAAGGTGTTTGAGGAGACCCGCACGGCCGGGGCCACGCTCATCAAGCTCAAAGGCGGGTCGGGGATGGCGGTCGGCTTGTCGATCCGTGAGGTGGTGCAGGCGCTGCTGTACGACAGCCGCCGGATCCTCCCGGTGAGCACGCTGCAATCAGGATTGTACGGCGTGCGCGACGTGTGTTTGTCGGTGCCCACGGTGGTGGGCTGTGGCGGGGCGCGGCAGCAAGTGGAGTTGCCGCTATCGGCCAAGGAGCGGGCCGGGCTTCAGAATTCAGCCCGGGTGCTGCGGGAGATCATCGACCAGGTTGAGGCACGCCTGGGCCGGCCGCGTCCATCGGTGGCGGTGGAGCGGCGGATTCCGCGCTCGGCCTGGCAGCGGGCCGGCGCTTGAGCGGGCGGCCCGGCCGTTGGGCCG